>NZ_BSDR01000001.1:0-220000 GCF_027925305.1 Desulforhabdus amnigena
CCCTATTTCCGCAAACGGTTTTCCCGCTGGATAGGCAATGAGCGCATCAGCCAGGAAATCTACTTCATGCCCTTTGCTCAGATCCTGGTTGCAGCTTTGGCGAGCATGCCTCTCGTTCTGGCCATCGACGGGAGTGCTGTCGGCATGGGATGCACAGCCCTGGTCATTGGCATTGTCTACAAAAAGAGACTGTTTCCCCTGGCGTGGATCGTCAGAGAAGGTAAGAAGGGGCATTTCCCTGAAGAAATCCATCTTGAACTTCTCGATCGTGTTCACTCCATCCTTCCCGCCGAGGCTCAAATCATCCTGGTAGGGGACGGGGAATTTGATGGTGTTGACTACCAAAAGACTGTCAACCAATGGGGCTGGCAGTATGTATCACGTACAGCTTCAACCATCATGCTCAGCACGGAGGATCACGAGTTCTCCTTTGAGGACATGGCCTGCAACCTCCAGGCGGGAGAAACGCTCGTTGCTCCCCAAGTCTCTTTTTCCAGGGAGGAATATGGCCCTGTTACGGCCATCGCCTGGTGGGTGTTGTCTTGCAGAATGTCCTGACCCCAAGATAGTGGTTTCGTTCACGATGTCTTGACTGAAAGCGCGAACTGGTCAATTTATATGGACGGTTTGATGCAAGCGGATCGAGTGGATGGTGTAGGGGAAAAGAGTGCGGCAATCACTCCTTACCCCCGAACAAAGTGGGTTCCCCCCCAACACAGAGCATTCCATTGATACTGTTCGTAAGCGTTGCAATCAAGAGTCTCGTTGAGCTCGGGCGTCGGTATGAGTGGCCCAAGGACCTGGTATGCCCCGAGTGTGGCTCTCGCCTGTGGGGCCATGGCTTCGTACAGGCCTGGTTTGATGGATGCCCGCAGGCGGTCCGGCTTGCCCGGTACCGCTGCAGCCAATGTCGCAAGGTGTTCCGAGCCCGCCCGGTCGGCTACTGGAGCCGATTCCAGGCTTCCATTTCAGACATCCGTGAGAGCCTTTCCCATCGTTTGAGTCACCTCCGATGGCCATCCGGCCGTTCCCCTTCCCGTCAGCGCCATTGGCTGAGCGGCCTAAAAAAGCAGATCCTCGCCCGATGGGGTGCCGGCTGGGCGGGAAATTTTCTGGAAGCCTTCGATCAGTTATGCCGGGAGGGTATTCCCGCCGTGAGCCGGTCGATTTAATTCGGGCTCCCAGCCTCGATTGACACACCCCACCGAAGCGTGCTTTTGCCTCCGGAGGCCCTTTCACGCTATTTCCTGGGAAAACCCAAAACACATAAAGAGGAGGTTTTCCATGGATGAGCAGCAACAAAAGGATGTGGCCGTATTCCGCTTTGGCGTCATCAGCGACTTTGTCACCCGAAACGCGATGGATCGTGGCGAGCAGGAGAGGCTCCTTACCGAAAAATGCGAACAGTCCTGGCAGATTCCCCACTCCAACCGCTCCCGCCTGGCCCGATCCACCATCCTCGGCTGGATCAAAGCCTATCGCCAGGGTGGCGGCAGACTCGAATCCCTTTACCCCGGCAGCCGAAACGACCGTGGGGTGAGCCGGATCATTGACGAGGAAACCGGGGGGCTCATCGCTCGACTGAGGGCCGGGATGCCCAAATGCTCCCTTCCCACATTGATCAAAGAGCTCGAGAAGCGAAAGCTCCTTCCCGCCGGTATGGTCTTGAGCGAAAGCACCCTCTACCGCTTTCTCAAACGCGAAGGGCTCCTCAAGGCGGCACCGCCCCCTGCCGTCGATCGCAGGAAATTTGAAGCCGAGCTCCCAAACGATCTGTGGCAAAGCGACGCCCTGCATGGCCCCCTGGTCATGGTGGGAGAGAAGCGGCGAAAGACCTACCTTTTTGCGTTCATTGACGACATGAGCCGTCTCGTTCCTCATGCCGCCTTCTTTTTAAACGAGAACCTCGACTCCTACCTGTGCGCACTCAGACGCGCTCTTCTCAAGCGTGGACTTCCCCGCAAGCTCTACGTGGACAATGGAGCCGCCTTCCGCTCCAGGCTCCTCCACGAGATCACGGCATCCCTTGGAATCGCCCTCGTCCACTCCAAACCCTACAAGCCCCAGGGACGCGGCAAAGTGGAGCGCTTCTTTCAAACCGTTAGAGCCCAGTTTCTTGCATCCGTTGAGGCAGACTCCCTCGAAGCTCTCAACGAGCAGTTCGACCAATGGGTCACGACCGTCTATCATCAGCGTCCTCACGGGGGCACCGGAGAGCCTCCCCTGAAGCGATTTGCCGATCACATGGAATGCATCCGCCCCGCCCCTAAATACCTCGAGGACTACTTCAGGAAGCGCGCACGAAGGAAAGTGGCAAACGATCGCACCGTATCGCTCAACGGTAGACTCTACGAGGCTTCTGTCGCCCTCATAGGATCCCAGGTCACCCTCCTCTACAACGAGGACGATCCCACCCGGGTCGAAGTCCAGCTCGGGGGCCAATCCCACGGCTTTCTCACCCCCCTTGATCTCAACGTCAACTGCAGGGTGCGCCGCAACCACTCGACCGGCCTCGTGATCGAAAACACCGGCAAACCGGCCATTTCTTCCGGCAGGCTTTCCTTCTCCAATCGGGAGGACCAGTAGATGAAGCCCTCCTATCTCACTTTCTTCGGTTTCCTCCATGAGCCCTTTGGCGCAGACATCCGGATCGATCAGATCCTTCAAACCCCCGAAGTGCTCGCCGTCTCGGACCGGCTCGAATATACCGTACGCCTTGGCGCCATCGGCCTGGTTACAGGAGATGTCGGATCAGGCAAATCGACGGCCTTGAGATGGGCTCTGAGCCGCCTCCATCCTTCCGAGTACCGTCCCCTGTGGATCACCGCCTCATCAGACGCCAAATCCTCGAGCTTGCCTGCAACCGCAAACAAAGACCCGTGCTCGTCGTCGATGAAGCCTCTCTTCTAAGGATCGAAGTCTATGCCGAGCTCCATACCCTCACCCAGTTCGAGGGCGACTCCAAACCTTACCTGCCCATCATCCTGGCCGGCCAGAACAATCTGGTCGATCTCCTGCTCTACCGGACTTCCGTCCCCCTGGCATCGAGAATCGTTTCCCGCTGCCACCTCCAGGGTATCACACGAGAGGACATGGACCGCTACCTCAACCACCATCTCAAAATCAGCGGAGTCTCCCAGCAGATCTTTGCCGATGCGGCCGTTACCGCCATCCAGCAAGGCTCGGGGGGATTGCTCAGACGAGCCAGTCATCTCGCCCGGGGCGCCCTCATCGCTGCTGCACATGAAAAAAACCAGATCGTTTCGGCCGAGCACGTGCGCATCGCTTCAACCGAGCTCATTTGATGTGAAAACCGGCAAGGCGTCTGCCCGGGGCGCCTTGCCCCCCCAAAGGAGCCTCTCCCATGGAAAAGCTCTTTCAAAAGATGGCCTGATACTTCCTCAACCTTTGGCAACTCGGCGTCCTCGATCCACAAAAGGGACTGTGGACCGTAAAACCGGCTCTCGAGAAGATCGCCTACCTCAGATCCCAAAATGCCCGGGGCTGCCACATACTCATAAAGCCCCTCTGCATCGACCATTACCTCCTGGCCGACGACATTGACCGACAAACCCTTCTGCGACACCACTGCTTCCCCTCCGGACAGTGGAAACCCGCTCGAATGATCGTTGAGACCTCACCGGAAAACTTCCAGGTATGGGTTCACTCCAGCAGAGCATTGTCCCTGGAAGAAAAACGCATGTGGCTTGAAAGAATGCGAAGCGATCCGGCAGCACATCCCAAAAACCGCTGGGGGCGCTGTCCCGGCTTTCGCAACACCAAGGAAAAGCACCGCTCCCCTACGGGACGCTTTCCCCTTGCAAGGCTCATCTGGATCGACTGGGACTCGCAGGCCGACATCCCCCTGCTTGTCCCGGAATCAAAACCATCCCTCCTTTCCCATCCCTCCCGAAGGGGGTCTGTGTGCCATCCGGCTGATCCCTGCCGATACCATTTCAAAAAAGACAATGAGTCCACAACCGACTTTGCTTATGCACTCTCTCTGGCCAGAAGAGGCTTCTCGGACGATCAGATCCGGCAGCGCATTCTCTCGGAGAGAACCGACTGGAGCAATCATAAGGGGGAAAAAGAATCCAAGACTACCTCGATCGCACCATCGGTCGTGTCAAACAGGTAGTCAACAATTCCTGAGCCCGCTATTGAATGTCAAAATAGCCTGGTCGACTTTCCCTTCAATCCAGAATAATCAGAACCAAAAGGTCAGATCAATTTGAGAGGCAACACCGGGTCTCGGGCAAGCTCAAGCAGACGGTGCTCGCGTGCCTGGCTCCCCCGAAGGTACAGACCAAAGCACGCTTTATGAATGTGCACCGCCTTATCAGATGGGCAGACCAACTGCTCAGACTCTCTCCTGCCGGAGGTGCCCGGAAGGGCTCCACCCTCTCAAAGCTGCGAGCTTGTCTGGACCGGCTGCCCTCATGCAGGGCTTTCATCAAGCGATTCCGAGACGATGCCGTACCACTGCTCGAGTGCCAGAGGATTTTCAAGGCTCGAGGGCTAAGTCACTCCACGATAGCCCAGTGCGAGCCATTTATCCAGGCCATCGGCTCAAGCCCTGTTCGCCGTGAGTTCGTCGCCTACCTGCAAAACCAACTCCAAATCGCTGCCAAGCTTGGTCTGGATCATATCGGTCTGCCAGTGACCTCCGATCCAATCGAGTCGCTTTTCGGACTGGGAAAGTTTCACGGCACGGGAGAGATCAAGGATGCCAATCGTATCGCCCTTCGCCTGCCCGCCCTGTGCGGCACTCCCACCCGGGCCGAAGCGGAGCAGGTGATCAAGATCAGCGTTGCCGAAGAGCAGCAGATCACTGGCCGCTTCACCTCTTTGGTCAAACAGAGACGAGAGGTGCTCCCACATCCTGACCGTCTCGAGAGCTTGAGCACAGAGCAGGCTGGGACTCACCTCGAACTCATTGCCAGTGCCAAAAACCGGGAAAATAACGGAAAAATACTACATATTCCAATATCTTACAAGGAAACCCATGGCCCACAGCTACAGTGTCAAACAGGGCATGGCTAGGCGCAAAATGCCCACACATGGGCCATTTTAGAATGGTAGGAGCATTGCTTCCCAGTGCCGGGGGTCAAAAACCAGTCAATGGGCGTTCGCCGATTTGGACGCCCTACCCTACGAAAAGCACTCAATGAGAAGCTTCAGACAGCAAAGGCTGATACGGGAATCATTTCTCATGAGGGGAGTATGGAGGGCACTTTTCAAAATGAGAACTGCTGCTTTGGTGTCAAACGGCCTGGTTGGTGCTGCAGATTAACAAAAGGTTGCTCTATCCGAGATGATTTACCAACCAGAGAACTTATCTTGAAAGTTATGGTTATGGAGATGGTTATCGCAGGCCATCCAGGCGAGGGGTCCAGATATCCTCTGTGGCTTGGCGCGGGACATGGAAGATACATTCATTGAAGGAGATTAACATGATACACAAAAAATGTTTAAAAAAAGACATGTTCTTGTGGTCTTTGGCGATTCTGGGGGCAGCCATGCTGACTTTGCTCTCCCCAGCTTCAGGACGTACCCAGGAAGCATTGTCGAAAGACGATCCCTCTCCGCCTGCGAAAACGGTAAAACTTATTTTCATTCACCATTCCTGTGGTCAAAACTGGCTCGACGATGCCAACGGCAGGTTGGGACTGGCACTGCGCCGCAACAATTATTTCGTCAGCGATACCAATTATGGCTGGGGGCCGCCTGACCAGGATGTAGGGGAAGGAAGTATCGGTGACCATACCGACATCGGCCACTGGTATAATTGGTTTGTGGGCCCTCATCGACTCGAATATCTCAACGCACTTTATGCCGAGACCGGCCAGTATTCCAGTTATTCCCGCCTTTCCAAGATTCCTCCGGGCAAGAACAAAATCATCCTCTTCAAATCCTGTTTTCCCAACTCGAACCTTGGAGGCAATCCCAAAGACGCGCCTACCAAGGGGAAAAATCCCCTGAGGGGTCAGGATTGTGGATCTTCCCATATGACCGTGGCAAACGCCAAGGGCATCTACAAAGACCTCCTCAAATACTTCGCTACACGCCAGGACAAGCTCTTCGTCGTCATCACCGCCCCGCCGTTGACAACCGACTCCACTACACCTTCACAGGCCGCCAATGCACGGGCGTTCAATCGCTGGCTGGTAGAGGAATGGCTGAAGAAGTATCGGCATAAAAATGTGGCCGTCTTTGATTTCTTCAATGTGCTCACCAGCAATGGCGGCAGTGCCGATTACAATGATTCCAAGTCCGCCAAAGGCAACCATCATCGCTGGTGGCAAGGCGCCTGCCAGTATCTGCAAACCGTCAAGAAAAATACTGCAGCTTATCCTTCCTGTGAGGGTGACAGCCACCCCAGCATTGCAGGAAATCGTAAGGCCACTACAGAATTTGTAAAAATGTTAAATGTTTATTACCATCGCTGGCAGGACAGTCTGACTGCTTCAAGACTTACTGAAATCCCCGCTGCCAGTCAGTAGGGAACCTGGCCTCATCTTCTCGGAGTAGAGCTCCGGGATCACTTGAAGTAAGAACCTATCCAGAAACCACCTGTGGACTTTGCGACACCCCCCTTGGTCCCCCCTTGAGGGGGAATTAAAGGGGGGGGGTCCGCTGCCGAGGTAGGTTTTTGGATAGGCTCTAAGTACAGCTCCACGCAAATAAGCGATCAATTTCCAGCCCGTCATTTCCTCAAGCTTCAGGCGGGAATGACGAATGGGATTTTGTGCACCCATTTACCCGTGTATTTTGGTAGGAGCGGTATTCTGCCGCGACAAGGTTGTGCGGTTGCCGGTTCCTGTCACAGCCGGAAGTCGTTCCTACAAAAAAATGGCCGTTTATTTACAGTTTTCGGTACTGAGCCGTTAAAAAGCCTCTTCGATGAGTCGCCTGAACATGGTTTCATCTTGTAAGGCTTGCCTGTCCATCTCCTGGGCGATTCGCCCCTCCCGAAGAATAAAGAGCCTGTCTGCGAGCCGCTTCGCCTGGCCCAGGCTGTGTGAGACGGCCACTATGCAATAGTGTTTCTTGAGACGCAGGAGGAGTTGCTCGATTCTGTTCGCCGCTCTGAAATCCAGTGACGCAGTGGGCTCGTCCAAAAGGAGCGCCTGAGGTTGAAGCGCCAGGGTACGCGCAAGGCAGAGACGCTGCTGCTGTCCCCCCGAGAGAGTCGAAGCGTCGTCGCGAAGCCTCTCTTTGACCTCATCCCAAAGGGAAGCCTCCCGAAGGGCCCATTCCGTGTGCTCGGACAGAGCCTGCCCCCTTAGGCCAAGGGTCACCTTCAGTGGCATAGTGATGTTCTTCTCAATGGAAAAGGGGAGGATCGCCGGAGTTTGAAAAACCATCCCCACCCGCCTCCTGAGCTCATTTGGTGAAATGGAGCCCGCATAAATATCCCCGCTCATTCCGTCGAAACGAACCCGAATCGTCCCCTTCGTGCAGCAGTCCGGGGAGCATTCGTTGAGACGGTTGATGGCCCTCAGGAGGGTTGATTTTCCGGAACCGGAATGTCCTACGATGATTATAAGTTCGCCGGGAAAAACAGAAAGGCTCACATCTTTCAGCACGACTTTCGCCGCAAAATGAACGGAGAGGCGTTCGATGGCGATAACAGGTTCCACTATTTTTTCTTCCATCGCTTTTCAGCACTTCTTTGCACAAACACAGCAGTGAGGAACAAAACTCCAGTCAAGGTCAGGAGAACAAGGGCGGTTCCAAATGCCTGTTCCAGTTCGAGTGGAGTCTTATGTTCCGCCGCAAGGTAATAGATTCGAAATGGCAGCGCCTCGAACTTGCCCCACAGGCTTTGAGGCACACCTGCTTGCGCGACGACGCCCGTTAGAAGGATGACCGCCGTGTCCTCAGAGGCCCGTCCAATGGAGAGGATAACACCGCTCAAAATCCCCCGGCTTGCCAGAGGCAGCAATACATGGCGAATGCTTTGCGACTTTGTAAGTCCCATTGCTGGCCCGAGCACGCGAAGGTGTTCCGGTACGGCATCCAATGAGGTTTCCGTAGTTCGAATCACGTAAGGCAAGACGAGGAGGGCAATGCACAGGCTTGCGAGAAAAAGGCACGTTCCAGCTTCCGGAAAAATGGTTTTCCTCAAAAACAAAATGAGGGTAAACCCGAAAAGACCCATAACAATGGATGGAGTTCCTGAGAGAAGATCTATGGCAAAACCCAGAAAGACTCGAAGGCGCTTCGGCGCATATCCGGAAAGATAGACCCCGCTTGCGATTCCAACAGGGATCGATAAAAGTGATGAAAGGGCCACCAGTGAAAAGGTTCCGGCAACAGCGGGCCAGATTCCATCAAATACCGGTTTTCGCCCCGTAATGGCGTCAAACCAGGGTGTTTCGCCGAAAAACAGGCTGGCATTGATGCTTCCGATTCCCCGAAGCAGCAGAAAAACGACGAGGATCGCTACAGTCAGCAGGATTCCCGTCCCTGAAAGCCAGGCAAGACAAGTGAAGAACCAATCGGATCTTTTAGGCATGCGGGGAACGCCCGGATTTTTTCGCGGCTTTCCTGATGAGGAGGTTTACCGCGCCGGCAAGAAGGAAGAGGATAAGGCCTGATGCAAAAACGGACTGGTAGGCCATGCTCCGGCTGTCGGTCGCAAGAACGAGGGCGATATGGGAAGTGAGCGTGCGGACGGATGCAAAGAGTGAATGCGGGAGCTGAGGAGCGTTGCCTGCCAGCATGAGAGAGATCAGAGTATCCCCAATGGCTCTTGCAAATCCCAGGACAGCTGCAATGACGAGTCCTTCGCCTGCTGCCGGAATGAAAACATGGCGAACCTGCTGCACGGCAGTGAATCCCATTGCCTCCGACGTCAGGCGAAGCGTCGGGTCGAGTTGCTCGAGCCTTGCATGGAATACAAGGACAATGGTGGGAAGAATAAGCAGGCTCAAAGTCAGGGTCGCTGTAAGGAGAGAAAAACCTGATCCGCCATCAAAACAGTCCCTCACTCTGGGTACGAGCAGAAAAACGGATACAAAACCGTAGACGACGGTAGGAATACTCGTCATAAAGCGGATCAATGAAAGGAAAAATTGTGCGACGCGCCTGGGTGCAAGGGCGTAGATGAGGCAGCAAACGCCAATGGCCGGGGGAAAGGCAAGAACCAGAGCCGACAAGGAGAGGCAGAGGGAGGCGGCACACATGGGTAGAATGCCGTACTTTCCGCCGAAGGGCTGCCACTGCAGCGAGAATATTTCGTAAATCCTCCCCTCCGTGAAAAGAGGAGAGGAAAAGTACACAAGCAGAAAGAGGATCGAAAAGATCGTTACAGCGGAGACCGATGTGGCGATCAAGAGTATCCCTTCAACCCATTTTTCGGAAATTCGGTTACGGGCGATTGCTACCGGCCTCTCCTCTTTATACGCGGTAGGCATCATTTCGTCTGAAGCGGAATGTATCCATGTTTCTTTACGATCTCAGCCCCTTCGGAGCTCATGACGTAATCAATAAAAGCTTTTACCAGCTTGGATGGTTCCCCTTTCGTATTCATGTAAAGCTTTCGAACAACCGGATAGCTCCCATTCATGGCGTTTTCCTGTGTAGCGGCAACACCATCCAAAGCGAGGGCCTTAATGCTTTGATCCACATGGCCAATGCTCACATAGCCTATGGCATCCTTATCCTGGGATACCGCAACTTTCATCGCGCCGTTGGATGGAACGATATTCGTCGCTGTCGCCACAGGGCCCTTCTTCAAAAGCTTTTCCCAAAATACCTCGCGAGTCCCACTGGCCTCATCACGGCCAAAGAGATGGATCGGTGCATCTTTCCCGCCGACATCCTTCCAATTGGCGATTGTGCCTGCAAAGACGTCTTTAGCCTGCTGCGCTGAAAGCCCTGTGAGGGGATTGTCCGGATGGACCACTATGGCAACACCGTCCAGCGCGAACGGGTAGGATTTGAGGCCGTACTTGCTGATCTCATCTTCCGAGAGCGGCCGACCGGTGTTTCCTATATCGACAAGACCTTCGCCGACCTTCTGAACTCCAATGCCTGATCCTCCGCCTTCAATTGTAATGCGGATTTTCGGATTGTATGTCATGATGGCTTTCGCTGCATCGTTCATGACCGGTATGTGGGCCGTTCCGCCAGCGATGTTGATCGTCCCTTCAAGTCCCGCAAAAGAGTCGAGATCACCGCACAAGGCAGGATTTGAAAAAAACAGCAATCCCATCAGAACCAGAACCAAAAGGGTGGACACTCCTCCGTTTTTTCCCATGCTTTTCCCTCCTCAAGACAGTTCAAAGACTATATTGCCATTTTGAAAGTTTGTTGCTGGCAAACAGGCACATGCTATTCTTTCTCGATATTTTGTTCTCCTGTCCGTTCGTGCCGAGGTATCGAAGCATGAGCAGACTTGATCCTCTTATACGGAGCTGAAATGCCGATTTTGAGATACCAGAAGGGTATAGGAAGAATCGGGAGGTTTTTCAAATTGGAAATATCAATTGAATTTTTGTTAAATTATCGTTAAAGGCGATACATCATTATGGTCGATACATGCTTTGTCTTCAAGCAGTAACTGGCTGGACCGGGCGGACGAATCGATAAGGCGGACCAGTCAACATATCAAAGGAAGCCCTATGGTTTTCGTTCATTCGATTGAGATGGGGTTGTTCGCACATACGCCCCAAAAGCAGGACAGCAAAAGGGGGGAGTGGTCTGTTTTGATCACTTCCCCTTGAACTTTCCGGTTGGTAGCGAATGGTTCGCCCCTACCAGCTTCCGATTCAGAAGTATTTCCTGAAAATGGCCCTCGTGTTGGAATCCGCATTGCATGCATGTTCCGTAATTCGACGAGGTTAGGGTATTGACTGTGTAGTAAATTTAGCATAACATATTTTAAATATTGCCGAATCCTGCATGAACAGGAGCGGGGGACCCGGTTTTTTGGGGCGTATCTCCTTTTGAAGGAGTAGAGCAAACTCTTCGGCTCGAGCCCGTCAGCTAACCTCGCAGGTGTCGAAGGGTAGAGCTATCCGGAGTTGTCCGGGGAGGTCTATCCTCCTAACAATCTAACGATTGAGCTTCGGAGGCTTTCAGTTGAAAAAACTTTCTTCCTCTAATGGCGGAAATCCGTCTTCCTTACATCCACTTCATTCCCTGGAATCGTCTAAAAGTCATCCTTCAGCCGAAATTGAAGCTTTGAACAGCGGCGTTTCGCCCCGGGCGAGGACACTTGCTCTGGCACTGGGAGCCCTCGGGGTGGTTTATGGGGATATTGGTACGAGTCCTCTTTACGCTGTCAAGGAATGTTTTCACGGATTGCATGCAATTGCCCTGAACACAGGGAATATTCTTGGAGTACTATCGCTTATTTTTTGGTCGCTTACCATGGTGGTGAGCATAAAGTATGTGGCTTTCATCTTGCGTGCGGACAACAACGGAGAGGGGGGAATCTACGCCCTCCTTGCACTCATTCCCGTAAGCAAAAGCTCGATTCCGACGCGCATTCATTCTGCTGTGGTTATCGCTGCCATATTCGGTGCAGCTCTCCTCTACGGGGATGGCATCATAACTCCGGCCATCTCTGTACTCTCCGCCATTGAGGGCCTTAAGGTTGCAACAGAATCTGCATCTTCTTTTATATTGCCTCTTACCTGTGTCGTACTTCTGTTGCTCTTTCTGGTGCAGCGGCATGGTACAGCTGGGATCGGGAAGGTCTTCGGCCCCATCGTCCTCATCTGGTTTGCAGCGATTGCAGCACTCGGTATTGCTGCAATCAAGTCAAATCCCCATATATTGATCGCATTAAACCCTCTTTATGCCATATCCTTTTTTGCTGAAAACAGGTTACATGGCATGGTGGTGCTTGGATCGGTCGTCCTTTGCATAACAGGAGGTGAAGCGCTTTATGCAGATCTTGGGCACTTCGGGACCAAAGCCATTCGGCTCTCATGGTTTTCCATCGCTTTTCCTGCACTTCTTCTCAATTATTTCGGGCAGGGCGCGCTTCTTCTCGACAATCCGGATTTTGCTTTCAATCCCTTTTATGGATTAGTTCCAAAATCTTTTCTCTATCCCATGGTTGCATTATCCACTATGGCGACAGTCATCGCATCGCAGGCGATGATCACCGGAGTCTTTTCCCTCACGCAGCAAGCGGTGCAGCTTGGATTTTCTCCCCGCATGCACATCGTGCATACTTCTTCCGAAACCCGGGGCCAGATCTATGTCCCTCACATAAACTATGCTTTGATGCTCGCCTGCATCGGACTTGTGCTTGCCTTCCGGGAGTCGAGCCGTTTGGCAGGAGCATACGGCATTGCGGTTACTGCAACAATGGGGATCACATCGGTTCTTTACTTTTTCGTCACTACCCGGAGATGGCAGTGGTCGCTCTGGAAGGCTATTCCATTGGTGGGCATCTTCATTGTCTTTGATCTGGCCTATTTCGGTTCAAATCTTTTGAAGCTTGCTGATGGAGGGTGGTTTACACTCGCTGTCGGGGCAGTCATCATGATTGCCATGACCACATGGCGGGATGGACGGGCTGAGCTTGCGAGGAAGATGTTGAGCACAAGGTTTCCGCTGAGCCTTTTCATAGAGGACGTTGCACAAAAGAATCCGCAGCGGGTCCAGGGGACAGCCGTTTTCATGACGGTTTCTCCGGTTGGGACCCCTTCGGCGCTCCTGCATCACTTCAAGCACAATCATGTGTTGCATGAAAAGATCATTTTGCTCTCGGTCCGCTCTGTAGATTTTCCAACGTTACCGGACGATGAAAGACTCAACATGGAGGATCTGGGCCAGGGGTTCTACAGGATTGTTGCGTTCTATGGATTCAGGGAAATGCCTGACGTTCCGGAAGTATTGAAAATGGCTTCCCGTTTTGGAATTCAGATTGAGCCCTCTGCTACAACCTATTTCCTGGGGCGTGAGACACTGCTTACTACCGGGGACTCGAAAATGATGCAATGGCGCAAGACGCTTTTTTCCTTCATGTCAAGAAATGCCTGGACCGCACCGGCCTACTTTGGCATTCCATCGGACCGTGTGATCGAAATAGGTGTGCAGATAGAACTTTGAAAAATCACTCGGCAGCGGCCCCTCCCTTCTTCGAGGGTGCTGCTGCCTGGAATGGCAATTCATAGGAAGAGGCAGATCGGGATTCTTCCCCGACATGGGGAAAAAGAAGACCCCCGACCTGCCTTTTTATGTTTCCTTTTGCCCCTCCGGTCACGGGGATTAGTAGCCTTCTTCTTGAGCCAATTCGGATGTCTTCACCTTGTCTTTGAAGAAATGATAGACCCATGACTGGTAGATGATGATGATCGGAACGAAGATTAGGGCCACGCCCAGCATGATTTTCAGGGTGAGGGGGCTAGACGCGGAATTGAAAATCGTCATGCTGTAGGCGGGATTGATGCTCGATGGGAGCAGATTCGGGTAGAGGCCGGCCACGCCAAAGAGAGTGACTCCCACGATGAGGGTGCAGGAAGCAAACCAGGTTTTCCACCAATGCCCTCTGGCCATATAGATGCGAAGCATGACCAGCGCTCCAACGGCGATGAAGGGAATGAGGACGATGGGAACCATGAAGAGAAACGGGTTCTGAAGATAGTTGTCGTAAAGCCGCGTGTAAAACCACGTACAAACCAGGAACGCTACGGCCACGACGGCAAGAGCGATCCAAAGCTTTCCCGCCAGGGCCGCGGACCTGTCGTGCAGTTCCCCTTCGGTTTTCACTGCCAGCCAGACAGCGCCATGCACCGTGAAAAGGAGCGTAAAGAAGATCCCTCCCAGGAGTCCGTAGGGATTGAGCAGAGAAAAGAGATTTCCCTGAAAGACGCCGGCTTCATCGATGGGGATTCCCTGGAAAATGTTGGCAAAAGCCACACCCAGCAGAAGGGCGGGTGCAAGACTTCCGATGAAAAGGCAGGCATCCCAGATGGATTTCCAGCGGGGATTTTCCACCTGGTGCCGGAATTCGTTGGCGACGCCACGCAGAATGAGCGCAAAGAGGATCAGCATGAGCGCTGAATAGAGTCCGCTGAACATGACGGCGTAGGTGGCGGGGAAGGCTGCGAATGTGACACCGCCTGCAGTGATGAGCCATACTTCGTTTCCGTTCCAGTAGGGCCCCATGGCATGGTAGACGACCCGCTTGTCCGTCTCGTCTTTTGCCAGAAAGGGCATCAGGGTCCCAATGCCGAGGTCGAAGCCGTCGAGCATGAAATAGATGGCCCAGAGAACGCCCCAGAGTACGAACCAAATGGATTCAAGCATTTTCAGTCCCTCCTCGAATCATGCAGCAACCGCTTCGGGTTGAGGACCCTTGCGCGCATGAGAGATGATGAGATAAAAGGCAACCGCACCCAGCAATGAATAGACCCCTATGAAGGCCAGGAGAGAGACGAAAACCTGTGAGGTCGCAATGGGAGAAACGGCATCGGAGGTTTTCATGATCCCGTAGACCACCCATGGTTGCCTTCCCACTTCGGCAAGGGTCCATCCCGCTTCGGCGGCCAGGTAGGGGAGGGGTACGGCGTAAAGCATGATTTTGAGGAAACCGGGGCTCTCTTCCAGCTTGTTGCGTCTGAACCATCCATAAATAGTGAGAAACAGGAATAAAAATCCTAGTGCGATCATTATTCTGAAGGATACGAAAGAAAGGGTCACAGGGGGGCGCTCTTCTTTGGGAAAATCCTTGAGTCCCTTCACCGTAGCATTGGGAGAGTGGTAAGCGAGCATGCTCAGGGCGCCGGGCATACCGCCGAATTCGACGAGATTTTTTTCATTCTTCTCGTCGGGGATCAGGAAGAGATATTGCGGAGCCCTTTGAGTCGTTTCCCAGAGAGATTCCATGGCTGCCAGCTTGGTGGGTTGCACTTTGGCCACTTCAGCGCCGTGCATGTGTCCCTGGACCACTTCAACGATGGAAAAAATCAGGGCAAGAGCGAGTCCCATTCGAAATGATTTGGCGAAAAACGTGGTGTGCTGCTTTTTCAAGAGATGGTAAGCGCAAATGCTCATGACAAAGAAACCCGAAAGAATGTAGGCTGCGCTCAGAGTGTGTACAATGGTGTGCATGGCAAAAGGCTGAGTGATAACTGCCAGGAAATCGGTGAGTTCCGCCCTGCCGTTGCGAATCGTGAATCCCACGGGATGCTGCATCCACGAGTTGGCAATGAGAATCCACCACGCTGAGAGGTTCGATGCGATGGCCACAAGCCAGATGGAGACAGCGTGCGCCTTGGGAGAAAGCCTGTTCCATCCGAACGCCCAGACGGCAATGAAAGTGGATTCCAGGAAAAAGGCGAGAGTGGCCTCTATGGCCAGGAGCGATCCAAAGATATCGCCTACGTAGGTGGAATATCGGGACCAGTTGGTTCCGAATTGAAATTCCAGAGTGATCCCTGTCACGACACCGATGGCGAAATTGATGAGAAAAATCTTGCCCCAGAACCTGGCCATTCTTTTGTACTCTTCATCGCCGGTTCTGACATAAGCGGTTTCCATGAGGGCAATGAGGATGGAAAGCCCTAGAGTGAGGGGGACAAAAAGGAAATGGAACATTGTTGCAGCCGCAAACTGAAGCCGCGAAAGCATGAGAACGTCCATAATCTCCTTCCTCTACTTTCTTCTGAAGAATGTTTTTGTACGTAGATACGTAAAAAAAGGATGCAGAACAACAGACGAAAAAACTCACAAGTTGCAGTATAGCCCAAGTCCTTTGCTGACTTTGAGCTGCAAACCGCTACAAGATCATTGCGGCGATTTCCTTGCCGTATCCCTGAGCCATCTGAATCCCGCCTCCAAGGGATGCCGACTTGAGCATAAGGGGGTACTTTGCCATCTTCATCTTGAAGACATTTTTCATGGTGTCGTAGATGCGGCCCGGAGCTTCTCCACTCCAACCGTATGCACCAAAAGAACCTCCCACTTTGCCCTCCAGGTTCGCTTTTTCCATGAGGAACAGGAAAGTTTTCATGGACTGGATCATCTCCCCATGATAGGTCGCCGCGCCGAGAACGACGGCGTCATAGGTTGCGGGGTCAATTCCCTTTTTTTCGTATTCGTTGACATTGATCACCGTCACTTCCATTCCGGATAAACGCATTCCCTCCGCGATGAGATCCGCGATACTCTTTGTCTGATTGGTCCTTGTTGCGTAAACTACCAGTGCTTTTGCCATCTCATTCTCCTCTTTTCCTGAGTGGTAAAAAAAGATTAGAGCGTCCGGTTTTTGGGTCACTTTATTCCGTGAACATATATTGGGGATGAGGGTTGCTTTTTTCTCCGGAAGCTCTCTTTATGTGGTTTTCCCATTCCGTTTCAGCCAGCTTCTTGATCTTGTATGCTGAATCCCGCACGACCCCATAAAGCACACCGCAGCCCGTATCCTCTCGCATTCTGTCGCCTTCGTCAGCGATTTCCGTCATCTGCTTCACCAACTCCAACGTTTTTTGAATCATTTCGTCACATGGCTTCATCGAGTCTTATGCTCCTCAAGTGAAATGGACTCTGACAAATGCGTTCCGTTTCCGATCCAAAAGGCAAGGTCCATGCCACTGTGGTTTTCGATGGGATGGGGTATATTAGAAAGAATAGAAATATCGATAAATTATAGGTTTATTAGGTCTGTGATTCTCATGTTTCGGAAGCCGATGCTGAGACAGATGTGAGACACATTCGCAGAGAAGGGGGTGCCCCCTGTTCTATGAGAGCGTGTGTCATAGATCGTCTTTTAAAGATTGGGAAGCGGAAGCGACGGTCAGAATGTCTCAAGTTCCGGCATGAGACAAAAGTGTATCCTGAGACATTTTTTCATCATCCAGGAATCGGTATAAGGTGGCTCGTCCCACGCCAAGGAGTTTTGCAGCCTTGGATTTATTGCCTCCGCTCTGAGTCAGCGCGGCTGAAACGGATTCTTTATTCAACTTTCGTGAGGGTCCCGGTGGGCACGGGCAGTTTTCTCGGGCCTTCAGTTCGAGAGGCAGGTCTTCCGGGCGGATCACGCTTCCTCTGGATTTGACGAGGGCGAAGTGGATGGCGTTCTGCAGTTCACGAATATTTCCCGGCCATGAATAGTCCATCATGAGGGAAAGAGCATCCTGGGAGAGATTCGCCGCTTTCTGTCCGCATTCTGTGGCTTTTTGCAGGAAGTGTGCGGCTAGAAGAGGAATATCGTTTTTTCTTTCTCTCAGAGGCGGAAGACGAAGAGGGACCACATTGAGCCGGTAATAAAGGTCTTCACGAAAATTCTGCTTCTCCATTTCCGATTTGAGATCCCGGTTGGTGGCGCTGATGATGCGCACATCCACTTTGATGGTCTCTTCTCCACCTACCCGCTCGAAGGTTCCTTCCTGGAGAACCCTCAGGAGTTTCACCTGCATGGCCTTGGGAAGCTCCGTCACTTCATCCAGGAATATGGTCCCCGTGTGGGCCAGTTCGAATCGACCTTTTTTGTCCCGAATGGCTCCTGAAAAGGCCCCCTTCACGTGGCCGAAAAGTTCGCTTTCCAACAAACCTTCGGGCAGCGCCCCGCAGTTGACGGGGACAAAGGGGCCTCCTCCCCGGCGGCTTTCATTGTGGATGGCGGTGGCCACAAGTTCCTTACCCGTTCCGGTTTCGCCAAAGATGTGTACGGGAAAGTCGTTGGTTGCCAGTTCCCTGATCTGTTCAAAGATGGAAAGTATTTTATGGTCCTGACCGATGATACCGCTGAAATGGCTGATTTCGCCGAGCCGGATCTTCAGTCCGAGAAAATCAGTCATGTCCCGAAATGCTGCGAGGACTCCCACGAAAGAACCCGACTCATCACGCATTCCCGACACCGACATTTCAATGCATCGAGGTTCCCCGTTTTTTGTGAGAATATTGATCGTATAGCCGGCGTGGGAAAAGGAATCGGGTGGACCGGAACAAAAAGAGCAGCGGTTTCCGCAGAATGGACTGCCGAAGACCTCATGGCAGTCTCTTCCTACGACTTCTTCTTTGGAGTAGCCGGTGATTTTTTCAGCCGCCCGATTGAAAAAGAGGATCCGCCTTTCTTTGTCATGGGCGATGATTCCCTCCAAGAGGTTGTCGAGGATGTGTTCGAGGTTCCTCTTGTCTGCCATCAATTGTTCGAGTGTCAGGGCTTTCATGCTTGAACCATTGGGTTGCGGAAAAGCAATGGCCATGTTTCCGTATTGAATGATTTCAATCGGTTGAGACGCTTCCCGGCGAAGAGAGAATCAACCCCGATGGAAGAGCTTCTCCAAAAATCCAGTCTTTTTCCCCGGTCATCAGAGCGATGTCCGGGTTGGAAAGCACTTCCCTGTAACGTTCGCTCTGAGGCAGGGGATCCAGCCATTGAGCCAGGCGGTCCCGGTCCTCCTGGGGCAAATCCCTTTCACGGTCTCCTGTGCGACGACCCAGTTGAAGCAACGCCTGAGCCAAGGCTTCTGTCGGCTCGAGGTCCAGGGACAGGAGGGTGTTCAGCCATAAAGAAGCTTCTCCACTGGGAACGACCAGATCGAGAGGCCCGTAAAAAGGAATCCTGGCACCCAATCTGCCGAGGGTCCACAGTTCCTGAGATTTGAATTTCCCTTTGCGGATTCTTTCCAAGGCGATGCGGCCGAGTTCCATTTTATTCTTTACCGGAAGGCGTTCAAAATTGGCCAGCGCCATCCAGATTTCGAGTTCTTCCTGAAGGCTCAGGCTCTTTAGAGGCCTTTTAGCGCCTTTCTTCTTTTTCTTATCCACCGGCTGAAGAATCGGCCATACCTGCTGAAAGATGTACCACTGATGCCCGGCTGTGAGTCCTCCTGCGACACGCCGCCAGAAAATCCACCATTCCGTGCGGTTCTGAGCCTGCCTCGCATATTGCAGCCCCTGGGGATAGATCTTCCAGATTTCTTTCATGCGCCATTCATCCAGTGGATCTCCAAAGCCGGGACGCAGACAATATCCAAGTAAATTGAACCACCTGGCTTCATGTTGGGGAGTGAGGGCATTTTCCTTTTTGCATTCGAGGAGGGTGTCCGCCAATTTTCGAATGAGGGGCGTGGGCCAGTTTTCTTTCCCCAGTTCCAACAGGGTGACCAGGTTTTTGACAAGTTTTTCAGGCGAGTTGTCAGAGGATGTTTCCCCTTTTCGAAAAACCCCTTTGATCGCCGCCTGTGCCCGTTCGATGATTTCGGTATCGAGGGTTTCACCTGTAGATACAGCAAGGGGTGCTTCCGGTTCGGCCGCCTGGCGCACGTCGAACTGCAATTGCCAGCGATGGGGGCTCTTCTGGGACTGACACCAGAGTTCCAGTGTGCCCACCTCCGTGAGGCGAATGGCGAGCAGAACGGGAAGCGCCTGGGCCGTGCTCTTCTTTCCGTAACGCAATACGGTGCGGATGGGAGGAAGTGGAGTGATCTCATCCGGGGAAAGGGTCAGCACATCCCCCAGGTGGTCTCCCAAGCGGGTGCTGGAACTGAAGATCTGAAAAGCCACAGGCTGATTGGCGAGCACTTCGAATGCCGGCCGGTTCAGTTGTGCTTCGAAACCTTCCTCCGTGCCGCGCGGAACCAGGCAGACAGCGGGGTGCGTTCCGCCGCTTTCACCTTCCCTGGAAACAGTGTTCACCTCCACGTAGTAAGATCTGGGACTGCCCGCCCCGATGCGCACTCCTTCTCCCTGGCGTACCAGGCCGTAGTAGGCCGCTCCAATGGCTACAGCCAGTTCAGGACGTGTGTTTTCCAGCTCGATGGGGATCCAGCCTTCTTTTGCTTCCGCTTCAAACCAGTGCTTCACCACCTCCAGAATGCGACGGCGGATGGATACCGGGGTGAGAGCTCCTCCGTTGAAGAGTACAAAATCGGGATAGAGAGCGTCCCGCCCCGTTTCCTGCTGCAGAAGGGACCTGTAACGCTTCCAGAAGGCGGCAAGATGACGCGTGACGGCAGCATCCTGTACGAAAGGGAGCCCCCATTCCGTAAGCCCGGACCGGCGGCCGCCCCTGGGAACTTCGTCAGGGGAGACAAAGGGAAAGAAGCCTTCCAGAATCAGTGCTTCGACCTGGGCTTTCGTGAGGGTCCCTTTCAGGGTATCGGCAATGAGCTTCCTTCCGGTGCCCATAAGGGAGATCGTGAATGTGTCGGGTGCAGCTTCTCTTGCTGCGCTTTCAGGGGAAGAAGAGAGGGTGGGTTCGGCTTCACCCAGAAGGACCTCCTTTGCCTTCCGGCATTGGTGCCAAAGCTGATGCCACCTTTTGGTGTCGAGCTTTCCGGGTTCGCCCACGAGCTGCACTTCCAGGTGTCTGGCAAGAGAGAGATCCATGTTGTCTCCGCCCAGCATCAGGTGATCCCCCACGGCGAGCCGATCGAACCGCAGCCCCTTTTCTCCCTCGCGAATGGCAATGATGGTGAAATCCGTCGTGCCTCCGCCCACGTCGCAGACCAGGATCATTTGCCCCGGTTGCATTTGCGTCTGCCAGTCGTCTTCGTGTCGGGCGAGCCAGGCATAGAATGCCGCAAGGGGCTCTTCCAGAAGAACGATCCTGGGAAGCCCCGCATTGCGTGCCGCTGTCACCGTGAGTTCGCGCGCCACTTCGTCGAAGGATGCGGGAACCGTGAGAATGACCAGCTGCTCTTCCAACCGGAAGCCTTCACGCCCACGTCCGATGATTTCGTTCCAGGATTCCCTCATGTGCTGCAGATACCGGGCGCTGGCGTCCACAGGCGAAACTTTCTGCACATCGGAGCCCGCTCCCCATGGCAATATGGCTCCCGTCCGGTCCACGCCGCCGTGGCAGAGCCAGGATTTGGCCGAGGAAACCATTCTACCGGGCACGAGGGCCCCCTGTTCCCTTGCGAACTCCCCGACAGCGAAATTCCGTTTTGAGTCCCAGGGAAGAGCGGTGCTCTCGGGAGGCAATTCATAAGGGCCCGGCAGGTAGAGAAAAGAAGGCAAAACCGGGCGGCGGCTTACTTCGCCTGGGGCGGTCAGCTGAGGGAATTCCAAGAATTGAATTTCTCTGGGCTGTTTGTCTTTCCGGGACAGGTCGACATAGGCCAGGGCCGAATTGGTCGTACCGAGGTCTATGCCGACAATATATCGATAGGTAATATCCTCAAACTCAAACGGATTGTCCATTCACTCTTTTCCAGATGATCTCTCTGCCGCAAAAACTACTCTTCTTCCCGTTCCCGAAGATTGAATTCCAGCTTCCAGCGCCGCTCTTCGTCGCGTGCCACGCACCAGAGCTCCAGTGTGCCGACCTCCGTCACCTTGCTTTCGAGCCATACGGGAATGATATTGCCCCCGGCTTCGGCATCGCTTGCGGGGAGCACCGTTTCCATGGTGGTCACTTCTTCGATTTCACCGCTCCAATCTTCCACGATTTCACCGATCTGATCCTTCTTACGCAACGTGGAAGAGAGCAGGTGAAATACGGCGGGTTCTCCCACTACCAGGCCGAATTCTCGTTCCCGAATGTCCGCTTCGGTCCCTTCTTCCATGCCGAAGGGAACCACGCACAGCGCTTTCATGGGTGTGGGAATGCCGGGCACGGCGGGCATGGAACTCTCGATTCCAATGTAGTAGGGACGGCCGACACCGCCGCGGATGCGAATGCCCCGCCCGAGCCTCGCCAGCCCATAGTAAGTTGCACCGTGAGCCACAGCCAGGTCGAGATCTTCCGAAGCCAGTTCTCTCAGTTCCTGATCCGGATTCCAGTTCTTCAAGACGGTAAGGATTCTCTGGCGGATCAGCTCGGATTTCATGACCCCCCCGTTGAAAAGCACGGCAGTGGGATAGGGAACGGTGGAACCGGTTTCTCCATTACCCCCCTGAGCCTGACGCCCGAGAAAACGGGCCAGATGGCGCGTCACCGCTGGGTCTGATTCATAGGGAAGGCCCATTTCCCGAATGCCTACCCTGGGTTTTTCCACGGGGTAATCGGTTTTTCCGGTGATAGGGAAAAAACCGTTGAGAAGGATTGTGTCCACTTCCTCCCGTGAAAGTTCCGTGCGGATGGTTCCGCCGATAAGGGAACTGCCCCGTCCCAGGATGACGATGGGTTCGGATTGGGCGTCGGGTTGAGCCAGGAGGCGCTCTTTGGCCACCCGGCAGCTGTGAACGAGTCCTCGAAACTGCCATGCATCGAGCTTGGTGCCTTTTTGGGCCAGTTTGGCCTGGACGGCGTAAGCGAGAGTCAGGTCCATGTTGTCGCCGCCAAGGAGGATATGATCACCCACGGCCACGCGGCGTAAAGCCAGCTCCCCTTCTTCTTCCGTGACCTGGATGAGGCTGAAGTCTGTTGTCCCGCCCCCGAGATCACACACCAGGATGGATTCCCCCACATGGACGGCCTTTCGCCACCGGTCCTTGTGGAACTCAATCCATGCGTAAAAAGCCGCCTGGGGTTCTTCCAGCAGGGTTGCATTCTGAAGACCCGCGGACTGGGCGGCTTTGACGGTCAATTCTCTTGCGACGGCATCGAAAGAAGCGGGCACGGTGAGGTAGATTTCCTGCAACTCGAAGCGTGCGTCGGCATCGTTCGTGGCCATTTCATGATTCCATGCGTCCCGCAGGTGCTTCAGAAACATGGCGGAAGCTTCCACGGGAGACATGCGCCTGGCATCGGAAGGAGCGTCCCAGGGAAGGATAGGGGCCGTGCGGTCCACTCCGCTGTGGCTCAGCCAGGATTTTGCCGATGAAATGAGGCGGTTGGGAATTTCTGCGCCGCGTTTCCGCGCGAATTCGCCAACGGCCACATCCATTCCGTTCTCCCAGGGAAGTGCCAGGCTTCCTTGAGGGACATCATGGGGTCCCGGTAGAAAAACAAAAGATGGAAGCAGTGCCTGGGACTGGATTTCACTGGGATTCACAACCTGGGCGACCTGAAAAACGCGGATTTCCGGTTCCTGGTCTTCAATGATGTGAGCTTCCGTATATGCGAGGACACTGTGTGTCGTGCCTAAATCAATACCGATGATGTACTTGGGACTGCTCAAAATATTTCTCCTCCTTGGGGATTTTCCGCGTCCGCCCTCTACGACTCACCCACTTCCACTTCCGCGGGAGCCAGTATCCAATCTTTCCGGGGTTCTGCAGTGGATTGAGGAAGATCGATGCGCATGACGCGCCATCCGCGGTGCCGAAGGGCTCCCTTGAAGGGGGGATTACCCGACACATTGCCCGTCAGGCGGATGGCTCTGGAATCGAAATCCGGGGGGACGGTCACCTGGGCGCCTTCCGCTTCCTCGTAAACGGGCTTCATCTCGACATGTTCGGCAAGGGCGTCTTTACAACCTTGATGGATGCTGCGAACGGCGGCTCCAATCTGCGCGTCGTCATAATTGCTGAGATCTTCTTGCAGAAAGTCAATGAATCGTCCTTCCCTCTGCAAGATGGAGAGGATCTGAACCGCCGGTTGAGGGGATGGCGGCGCTTTTTCTTTTTCAGGAGCAGGAATTTTCTCGGCTTCTTTTTCGGTCTTCTTCGCCCTCTTAGCGCTTTCGACCGGTGGCGCCATGGTTGGAGTCATTTCCCTTTGCACCCGTTTCACCAGACCTCGGCCTTCCAGCAGAATGAAGAGCCAGAGAACGAGAGTGATGAGGCCTCCGGCTCCGAATACCACCGGCATCAAATACTGGTGCGCCTGATCGGAGAGCTGTTTCAAGTTCATGAGTCCGACACGGGCGTCCTCGGGCAGGGTCACCGCTCCCGATGTCAGCAGAGGGTCCAGCCACTCCTTGAAAGCCAGGAGGATTTGCTCCGATAGAAGGAAAAAGAAGCCAACCAGAATGCCATTCCATACAATGCAGGACAAAAAAGACTGCAGGGTCCAGATTTTCTTCGCTCGCATGCTCTCTCCTTTATCAGCAATGCTTTAAAACGCAGAATAGAAAAATTAAAAAAGATCATACCGCACAAATTAATTCAAAAGGGCGTTCAACACAAGCTGTACGGGAATTTTTCAAATCATGGGAAACCATGGAGCACGAAAAAGTAGAGGCAGCCGACCAGGATGAGAACGCAACTGGGACCCCAGAGATGGCGGTAGACCGGTGCCAGGGGAGTTCCAAAGTATTCGTTAGAAAGAAGAAGGCATAGATGAAGGGGCGAAAGAAGAACCCCCACAAAGCCGCTCACCAGGGCGAGCATCATATAGGGAAGCATGAAATGGACTTCTCCGGCCGATTGGATGAGAGATACAAGGATGGGAAAGGTGGTCCCTACGAAGGCGATAGTGATTCCCACAATGCTTCCCACAAAAAAGGGAAGGATGATGCAGATGGGCATGAGGGGGATGCGCCAGCGTATCAGTTCCTGGCTGATGGCTTCCACCGCGTGGCTGTCCTCGAGCATCCCTTTGAAAACCAGAATGGCGCCCACCATATAAAATATGTTGATGAGCCGCTTCTGTAAAAGGATCTGCCGCTTTTGCGCGGCGGAGAGGCGATTTTCACGCCAGACCCATGCGATGGCCACCAGGAGGGCGAAAATCAGGCCGATCTCCTGAGTGATGGCTATGGCGTGGGGGGTGAGTAAAAGCGTCAATAAATTCCCGGAACCGAGACCCAGACCGATAACGATCAGGATAGGCAGCAGTTCTTTCAGAAAGGGTTTCAAGGGAGGACGGGGAACAGGCGGTGCACATTCTTTGGCTGTCCCTCCGTTTCGCAGAGCCTTCAATGGCCAGTAACCCGCAGCCAAAGCGATGAGGGTCAGGGGGAAGAGGAAAAGCACGAAGGTCCAGAGGTCCAGATCTGCGAGGGTCATGGTGAGCAGGACTCCGGGGTAGAGCGGCCACCAGTATTCCCATATGTGACGGAACCAGTAATTGATGTAGCTCAACTGGGATGTGGATAGGTTCAAACATTTTCCCAGTGTTTTCACCATGGGGGCGGAAAAAATAGCCCCTCCGGGCATGGGGAGCAATCCGATAAGGGCCGGGAATATGACGAGATTGATGCTGGGTTTTGTGATAATGCCTTGAAATCGATGGAGAAGCCTCTTCATCTGTCCCGCCAGTTCCATACTGTGACTGAGTACGAGAATGAGAGAAACGATGATAGCTAGAGAAAGCGTTTTGGGATGGCTGAAGGAGAGAAAAATGGATCGGATCAGTGAGAGGGGAGAAAGACCAAAAAACAATCCCAGTGCGACGGCCCCCAGAAAGAACGCATTTCCAAGGGAAAAACCCTTTCGAATGGCAAGCAGGAGGAGCATGAAAACCATGAGAACGCGAATGAATGCGGGAACTGTATCTAAAAGAGCCATGATCTTCCATATTCTGTAAGAGAGTGAGTGGCTCTTGAAATCCCCATTTACCACGGAGACACAGAGACCACAGAAGAATCCCATAAGAATTCCAAAACTTTGCCCGCCGTGGTGAATAACGGGATATTAGAATCCGCCGACTCCCTAAGTGCTTGAAGAGCAAATGAAGCCAAAACCCAAGCTTTTGCTCTTTAACAGACACATATGAGGAATTCAAGGAGCGAATCTCACAGCCTCTCAAGAGAAACAGCCTCGGTCTGGAATGGGCTGCTATCAGCCACGAATCAAAAATAAAAGGTCTGTTTTTTCTCAAAGCTTTCCATTCTATTTAAAACATTGAGATTCCGTCTGCCACACTTCCTCATGCTGCTCAGGGGGTGCGAAGCTTCAGTTGTTGCAATTGGTTTTTGAAGATTTAAAGTAAAGCTCAAGTGGTAGGTGCGGTTGCGCTTGTTTACATGCTTCACTGGGCAAAGATCGTGACCGGCTACGTTGCAAAACGCCTGAAGTCCCGCTGGAGAGGCCGTCGAGGGAGAAAAGCAGTGTAAAGTTCAAACGAAACCTCCATCCTTGTTTTTATGCTCTTTTTCTAATTTTATCATTGACATATCGTATTCAATTCCTTAGGGTTAAATTTCATTTAATGAGTAATACTTATAAATGCCATCCCCAAAACACCGTCCGGCAACATCGATCCTGATGAGGTTCCAAAACATGACTGCATGGAAGATAGAAAAGGTGGAAGTTTTTTGTGGGGATACTCATGCTGGTTGCTGCTGGGGGGCTGTTTTTGGGTTTCGGCCCACCCCGTCTGCTGGCCAAAACGGAGACGCCGCTTTTCTGTGCCTCCTGCCATGTCATGCAGTCCCAGTTTGATGCCTGGTTTCACGTAGGAGCCCATCGCACGATCCAATGTGTCGATTTGTCGGTTGTGCCATCTCCTCCATAAGAACATGGGCGTTTACAATGAACTGTCCCTCTTTTTTCATATCCAAGAAAGGAGAATTAAACATGGCAGAAGAATATAAAGTAAAAAAAATTATGTCCCGTATCGAAGAATACAGCACGGTTGGCGAGGACGACCGGCTTTGCGATGCTCTCAGAATTTTGAAGGAAAATTATGCCAGGATCCAGGCTCATGAACCCGGCAAGTATCACAAGACGCTCTTCGTCAAAAATGCCGAGGGGAAAATCGTCGGAAAATTCTCCATATTCGATCTGATCAGGGGGCTTGTGCCCGAATCGGCCAGGAAGACGAATTTGTCGCATTTACATTACCGAACGATCTCATTGAGAGCCGAGGACGCCTCTAAACAAATAGAAGAAATCCAGAAGCGTTTTCAATGGTTGGACAGCAGTTTTTTTGATTTGGTCAAAAGGGAAACCCAAAAGAGGGTCAAGGATGTCATGTCCCCCATCGACCCTTTGTTGGAAGAGGAGGATACGATCAACAAAGCGGTCTACCTCATGTTCAAGGAAAACATCAGGCAGCCCCTGGTGGTCCGTGAAGGAAAAATCGTCGGGGTGGTCAACCTCATAGGGGTTCTGGAAGAAGTTCTCAAGATTGCAGGAGATCAATGCTTTTGGGAAGGAATTGTATAGCATGCGTACTGCTTGAAATGCCATGAACCACGCCGTCCTTCTTTCAGTTGGGCATTGAGAACCCTTCTTTTCTCGATTCAAAACGGTCCGATATAATTAATTTTGGGTAAACCCCCGGCTCTGCCGGGCGACTCCCAGAGTTTGACATTTCCGGGAGTATACGAAAGCTTCCCTCCTGTGAACCGCTCAAAGTTTACAGAAAGGAAAGCTTTCGTATGGACGAATACCAAAGCCTAAGCCACACGGCGTGGGACTGCAAGTACCATGTGGTATGGATTCCCAAATACCGAAGGAAGACCCTCTATGAAGAGCTCCGAAAGCATTTGGGGCAGATATTCAGAGAGCTTGCGATGCAGCGTGAGAGCAAGATAGTGGAAGGTCATCTGCTGGTGGACCATGTCCACATGCTCATCAGCATTCCACCCAAGTACAGCGTTGCCCAAGTGGTGGGTTTCATCAAGGGCAAAAGTGCCATCCACATTGCAAGGAGCTTCCTTGGTCAGAGGAAGAATTTCACTGGCCACAATTTCTGGGCGCGCGGATACTTCGTGTCCACGGTGGGTAAAGATGAGAAGATGATCCGCGAATATATCAAAAAGCAGGAAACCGAGGATCGCAGACTCGATCAACTGCATAAGTTCAAGTAGCCGCCACCTTTAGGTGGCCAATGGTTTACAACCGCTTTGAGCGGTCCATATTTTCAAGCCTCCGGCTTTGCCGGAGGTATTTGACTCATGAAATCAATCAAATAGCGGCTCTGTTGCAGAGGGTCTGCCCTGCCTCGGAGCCGGGCTCACCCTTTCTGTCCTGCAAGGCTCGCCTTCAGTCTGGAGTACCATTCAAAGCGATTCATGACCATGGAATAAAGCATCCGGACAGCGATGTACAACAGGAGGAAAGAAGCAAAATAGTGCACGGTGCTGCCCAAGAAGGGGAGACGGAAGGAAAGTTCCAGGGGCGCATCGGCGAAACGCAGGTGCATCCAGGCCAGAACGAAGGGCATGGGCCAGATGGAGACGCAGAAGATGGCCGCTCCGAGGGAGAAGGAATGGCCGAAGGCATCCAGCGCCTGGCGGTTCACGGCTTTGTAGCTCTCTTTGTCGCCAAGTCTGAGGGCTTTTTCAGACAGGTTGTGATGGTGGTTCATCTCTTCCTGGATTTTTGCCAGGTGCCGACGGTTGAAGAAAGTTACGGCCAAGGCGGAGAAATCGCCGAGGACCACGCATTGAAGGGCAAGGATCACGGTTCCCAGAATATAACCGGCTACAGGGGAAGGCGGCCATCGGAAGGGGGCGATGAACCAGGGGTCGAAGAACAAGAGAAGGGGTGTGATTGAGTTCATAAAAAAGGCTCCGGACTTTCTGGCCCGGAGCCTTTTTTAGGCGCGTAGGGCCGGTTATATTGCTAGCCGAGCATTTTGATATTGAAAAAACCTCTCAAGACATAATCCACGCCGACATAAAGCGCAAGCACGATGAACAGGCGCTTGAGCCATATATCAGAGAAGTACTTGGAAGTCTTCGGTCCGATGATGGAGCCCACCGCGATGCCCACCAGTTCCAGGCCGATCAAAACCCAATCGAACTGAACACCCTTGGTGATCAGGGTAACGATACTTGTGATCATGCTGATGAGCACTGCCAGGGCCGAAGTTCCGGCTGCCAGGTACATGGGCAGTTCGGCGACGCTGGTCAGGAAAGGCACGAGGAGAAAACCGCCGCCCACGCCGAGGAACGCGGCCACTGCCGAAATGACTACACCACCCAAAAGAGGAATCAGGGGATTGAATTTGAATTCGACTCCGTAGAAAGTGAATTGGACTTCGGCCGCGGAAAACTTGGTCACTTTGACGCCAAGGGCGGCCGTATCGATCTTTTCGCCGCTCTTCTGCCTTTTCACGCTTTCTTCGAAAGCCTGGGCTGCTGCCTTGGCTTTTTTCTTACTGGCCTGTCCGGCGGCGGAGGTTTCATAAAAAAGGTAGATGCCGAGAGCCAAAACGAAAAGCCCGAAATAGCCTTGATACTGGGAGAAGGAAATCTTGCCCGCGGTGAGGGTGACGGAACCCCAAGCGCCGAGGATGGAGCCGATGCCCAGAGAGATGGCCAGGGGTACGACCAGACGGCCCATTCTATAATAGTTGAAGGACGAGATGAGAGCGGAGAGCCCCACCAGATATTGGTTGGAGCCTCGAATCGAATCGGTGATGAATTTGTTCAGGGAGGGAGCGGTTTCCTTGAAGGTCTTGGCGTAGCCGCCGAGCCCGAAGACGGTCATGTGCCCCACGCCGGCCATAACCCCACCGAACGCGCCCACTGTTGAAAAAATCCAGCCGACCCACACCGCCCAGAGGAACGCCACGATCAGGTTCACTTGAGGGCCACCCGGAATGCCGAGGAAACCTGTGGGCTGGCTGGGGTCAATTTGGCCTTTGCCTGTGCCCTGGGGTGCAGAGGCGATGGCATCCTTGAGTTTGTCCGCCCAGGCTGGTTCGAACCACATTCCGACGGCCAGAATTGCCAGCATAGTAAAAAAGAAAATCCTTTGATTTTTCGTCACTGTACACCTCCATTTAATCAATAAGTATGGATCTTGAAATAATGCTCGATTCACTCAAAAAACTAAAAAACAAAAGTCCTCCGCACCTCCTTTCGTTAGCTATTTCATATGCTTATAAATGAAGTTCCAATAGCCTTCATCAATATGACGGTAAATTCTTTGCAGCCTTGAAGCAAGCCCTGTGCCAAGGTCTTTTCCAATTACCCGAACCTCCTCGCGCAGTGCTTTCCAGAAGATGTGTTGACAATGTTTCAGGGCAGGCTTTGTTTTTATTTTCTCAACTGCCGTGTCATGCAGAGGTCTTCTTAAATGAAAAGATGGCAAACGAAAAAAAGAAACCCGCCTCTGGAAATGAAAACCTGTTGTGGCATGATCAATCTTGTAAACCAAAGAGAAAAAATGCATCAAAATTCTTGCAGTCTTTTTTACTAGAAAATTATTTACCTATGATTACAATAATTTGAATTTTTGGCAAGAAAATATTTGCACCGCAATATATTTAATGCATGTTGGAGGAAATATCTTGAGATCAGGGAAATAGTCGAATGGAAAAAACAGACGCTTGTAGTGGGTGCTGTTACCGTAAAAATATGTCGTCTGCAGGTCGGGATTACTTTCCATGCGTTGGATGTCGGGTTTTCAAATCCGACCGTCGTTAAATTTGAAAGGAATTCACGTTTTCAAGAGAGTTGCATCTCCTTTTATAGAAGCGTTTTACCTGGAGAATTTCCCTTATTTCAAGGATTGAAGCCCGCCTGGGACCGCATGAGACTCCATTCTTCACTCGAGTCCCTCCTTGGTATGAAATTTGCCTTTGCCTTGAAACTGTCTCTTTGCTTCGCTGAACAAACTACGAAGTGAGGGGAAGGTGCTGATTTTTATATTATGGTTAGGAGCTGTGAACAACCGGAAAGCAAGGCCACAGATCGCGCTGTGAGCTGGACCTTTTTGGAACCATTCAACACACAACGCAGGGAGGATCTCATGGGCAAATTGAGCTACAAAGAAATGCAGCAGGTCTTGATGGATGAACTGCGACTGATGCACTATCCTATTGCTGTCAAGTTTTTTTTCAAAGATGAAGAGCTGGCGGAATTTCGAAACAACGTGGATCACTTCGAACCGACGAAGCCCATGACCTTTTGCCAGTGGGAAATCGCTCCTCGCATGAAAGGCCAGACTATCCTCGCCACCAAGGAACTTTTGGGCTGTTCCAATGCCGCTTACGTGTTTGGACTGATACCTCTCACTGAAAGTGAAATCAAAGGCCATCTCAAGTACACGAAAAATATTGAACAGGCTGAGCGTTTCGTGAAGACTAAATCCCGACTTCCGGAAGGAGCTCTCAAAGCCGTGGCGGTTTCTCCCCTTGGGGATTCCTACTTTCCTCCCGATACGGTGCATTTCTACTGTGACAACATGCAAGCCTATCATTTGGCTGTGGATTATATGGCTGCCATGGACATTCATCCACTGCGGACAAACATCACCATGAATTCATCGGCCTGCAGCGGAAACGTCTTCTCTTATTTGGAAAAGACCGCCAATATGCTGCCTGCGTGCAGTGGAAGTTACAATGCTGGAAAAACCGAACGAGGGGAGATCAACTTTATCATTCCCGGCGAGCACATCGAACCGACGGTACAGCGACTGCTCGATCGTAAAGCCCAATATGGAAGCAGTTCTGTAACTCGACCTGGGGATCATTTCCCCGGCGCTGATGTGTGCAAGAACTGCCCTCTCATTGTTTTTAAGAAGGGTAAAAAGGGGGGAGAATAGATAAAGAGTTTGGAGTGTACCCGCTGAAGGGAAAGAAATGACAAGCCGTTATTACTCCCCGTGGACCTTATGGGGAGCAATAACGGCTATGGAATAGATTAAAGTTTTTTGTAAGAGGGTATCAGTCAACGTTTCTCCCATCATTTTTCTGGACCATTCCAAATCCAGAGGCTGGATTGAATTGCTTTATTAAGGACCTCCTCCCGTTTTCGATCCATCAAGTGTCGCAAAATCCCGTCTGTGCCCTTTCCCGCTGCAGGATGTTGAAGCAAGCACCATTGAAATTGGCTACAGTTTTTATGAGTGTTGTCTTGAGTGTTGCTTGCATGATTGCCTTTTGCCTTGGCAAAGCGAGGGTTACTTTGTTCTGCATGGATGAATCTCCCCGAAATACTATGAAGTTTCTAGTGGATTAATCAAAATTTGGCTGGGATTTTGCTTCTGCCATTTGCCGTGGAGTGAAAAGAAATTCTAAAATGAAAGCCTATTCTGTTATGGCACTCTATACGGCGGCGAAAGTTATCACCCTCGAACGATTCAATTCCTCCCCCGATGGGGCAGGGAGGTGTACAACCGAGAACGCATCCCCCTGAATCTCCTTTCAAAGAGGGACTTCAAAACATGCCAGACATACAGATTACTTCTGCCGCGATGTTCTATAGGGAGAGCTGTTGATAATGATTGTCCGCTCTGTTGCCACGAGTCAAGGCAGGATCCTTTGGCGTCATGGTTTTGGCTGATGATTACTTGCATTGACATATAGGGGTGGCAATTGAGGAAACTGATTCCCCCAGCCAGGTTTTTACAATATTGTATAACAGTCCCATCGTCATTTTCATGAAGGTAGGAGTTCGAATTTTATAACAATATTAGTATCTTCCTGTGTTTCTTAAAGGATTCGGTCTTAGGATGTCGGGATTTGGGTTGCTTTTACCAAGGAATTGACTATTCTGGTGCGTCAATGAGTTCGGGTTTCATGATATGCATGCGTAGTTACCTTATCTATTCAAAATGATTTTAATGAAATAGCATTATAAGTGTTGGAAATAGCAAATGGTTTAAAGGCCGTGTCGGATAGCTGACAAGTGTCTTGCCCTTGTGATGTCTTATAGCGTGGTATTGGGGCTGAATGGAATTGGCGTGAAGAAAGGCAAAGGTCTGCTTGGTTACGATGGATAGGTCTTAGGGGGCTGCCGGGGGCTTTTGTTTAATTTTTCATGGTGATAATGAGTGGAATATTCGAGGGTGGAAGTTCGATTTGGAAATCAACTGAGGGATGAAAAATAGCCTTTGCGCCTAAAAACAAAAGATCTTTTAGAGGAGGAGGATGTGAGTGATGGTTGAGACTCGTTGCGCTTTGAACTGGTTGTATTGGCAGTTGTACTTAAACAGAAATCTTTCATTTACAAAAGCCACAAACTGGATCAAATTTCCGCTTTTGAGCCTGGCCACGTTGCTAGCGGTTGGATGTTCGACCACCTCCACTCAGCAAGTGCCACCTTCTTCCCTCACGGAACAACCCAAAAATAAAGTAGGAGCACTTCATGGCTCCTTCTCACCTCTTGAAAACAATGCCTCTCCAAAGTCCGAACTTGCCGTTCCAGATCATCCCTCCATTGATTCATGGACCATCTATTATACCGAAAAGAAACAAAAATCATTTCAGACACTTCTCAAACGGGCTGAGGTATATGTTCTTCCGGTTCAGGAGATTTTCGAAGACCGGGGGCTTCCAAAAGATTTAGCTTATGTAGCCTTGGTGGAAAGCGGGTTCTGTCCGACCGCACGTTCCAGTGCAAACGCAGTAGGCATGTGGCAATTCATCTCGGCAACGGGAAAACGTTTTGGCCTGGAACAAAACCGCTGGGTAGATGAAAGGAGACATCCCTTCAAGTCCGCTCAGGCAGCTGCTGAATACCTGTCGGTTCTTTATGATCAATTCGGATCGTGGGAATTGGCTCTGGCCGCCTACAATGCCGGTGAAAACGCTGTTCAGGCGGCTCTTGATCAAAGTGGGCTCAGCACGTTCTGGGAGCTGAGACAAAATGGCTATCTTCCTTCGGAAACGAGGGATTATGTTCCCAAGTTTTTTGCAACTGTTCGTATCATTCGAAATGCCACCCAGTATGGTTTTTTATATGAACCGAAGCCATATGACCCGCAGCATGAGACCGTAACTGTTCCGGGAGGAACGAAGCTTGCGTGGCTTGGCGAAAAAATAGGTGTTGATGCGTCAGTTCTCAAGAAATACAACCCTGAGCTGTGTTCTGCCACCACCCCCCCTATCGATGGCTATTCGCTCTGTGTACCCGTTGGAAAGTCGGATACGGTTCTCGCTGTTCTGACGGATAGGTCCAACGAAACTAGGTCCGATGAAACTGTAGAGGTCACAGTGAAGGAAGAGCCCGATCGTCCCAAGAACACCTGGTCGAAGGAATCTGAAAAGGTCGGCAGTGCTTCATCCGTGAAAAAAGATCCAAAACCTCTCCAGATTGCTTCTGCCAGACCGGCAAAGGATACTCCCCCCAGAGGGGTGAAAGTGAATCCGGCTTCCGTGAAGCAGAGTGCTCAGGATTATGTACAGCTTCCACAGGCAACACGTGTGGCGAAAGTAACCCAGGCTTCTTTGAAACAGAATTCAAACAGCGTTCGCTCCATATCCACAGCACAAAAGAATTCTTCACGTCCGGAACCAAAATCGCAAACAGTGATCTTCTATCCTGTGCACCGTGGAGATACAATCGAATCCCTGGCTAACCGGTTTCAGGTGTCCGTCAATACACTCTGTGCCACAAATAAACTGACTCGCACCCAGAAGTTGACCCCTGGAAACACGCTCATCATCTGTACCGATGAGCACGATTCCGGGCGTTCTGAAAAGAAGCGGGCTGACTGAGATGTAGGCTCTTCACAAATAAGCAAGGAAAAGGGTAGGGGAGATCGGCCGGTCGCCCCTATTTTTCTGCCGCCAGGCTTTCCGCAATTTCCATTGCTTTCATTTCCAATGCGCTTCCAATCTGCCCCTGCCGGGTCAGCAAAGACAATTTTTCCCGATCGATGATCGAAGGTTTTTCGCCTGCACGGCGAATCACGTCCACTTCGAGATCCAGGTAGCGGGCTCCGTAGGGGTAGAGTTCCACGGGAGTGTTTATGTTGAAGTATTCCCCGATGAGTTTTCCTTCTTTAGTGTAATAAGAATGCTTTACATACCATGAGCCTTCGTGGACTTCCGTCAGACCATAGTCGCCTTGTTGAATGGGGATGTCGAGTCCGTCATACCTCCCTTTGGAGAAAAATCGCTTGAAAATGAGTCCCTGGCTATTGGATTTTATGAGTATCCCCTCTCTGGGGCGCATGGATTTTCCAGAAGGACGCACGTGCTCCATCTTTACGAGGCCACTTTTTTCGATGGGCAGGAGGATCGTTTCCAGAAAAAGGTTTTTTTCAAGAGAATCCTTTTTCTCGGGATGGGCGGTGAGAAGGATTTCGGCTTTTTCCAGAGCCCGGCTGTTTATAATGCGCAGACGGTGGTGTCGTAAGAGGGTGGGGGTAACGGAAAACCGGATCGCGTCGAGCGTTGCTTTAGCCCCCCCTGGAAATTCAATGCCTGCCCTCACGAGACCTTCCTCTTCCCTTGCCGGACCTGATTCCAGCAAGACCGCATCGAGGAGTTGTTCCTGAAGGAAGGTGAGGAACTGGCAAAGGTTTTCAGGCGGACCGGAAATTTCTATGCCCTGCAAGTCATCTCGATCTCTTATAAAAAGGTCACACGGTTCACTGTTATGTTCAAGATTGAAACGTTCCCTTATTTTAGCTGAAGGTTCAACAACATAATATCCCGCGTCCAGTAAAAGCTTCGTAAGAGCGGTGCTGTAAATGCTTCTGATTTTGATGCGAGCAGGCATGTCGATCACCTCCAGCAATAGAGTCATTTCTCATTCGGTTTCAATCCGATTCCATCAATTCTTATCAGGTTGCCTTGTATCTCGGTTTTGGCTCCCAGGATCTTTTGTACGAGCCAAAGGTTCGATTGCACATGATCGGTCGCCATCGGGATCAGGTATTCCGTCCTTCCTTCAGCAAGCGCTGCAAAAAGAATGAGCTGATCTGCGAGATGACGATCTGTGGTGGCTCCCGTCCGAATATCTTCCAAAAGAGAAGAGACTACGAACCTCGCTATATTTTCAGACCTTCTTCCTCGCTTCCCCGCTTGATCAGCGCCCAGCAGACAACCTGTCTCCGTTTCGGCCACTACGAGAAGGGCAGCTCCTTTTTGAAGCGCAGTAGCATCCTCGATGACCTGGACACGTGCCCGGACTCCATGCTCCATGAGGAGTTTCTCACTCTGTCTCGCCATCCTCTCGGCAACTTTCTGTTCTTCCAAATGGGACGCGAGACAAATTCCTCGTACTTCTTTCACTTTCCCCTGTTTCAGAAGTCGGATGGGTTCGAGAGGACCATTGAGCGGTTTCACTTTGAGCTGCAAATGTCCTCCCCCTTCGGGAACATAGCCGGGACGCAAAATTTTTAGATCTAGTTCCGCGCCCATTCTTCTGATGAGAGGAAAGAGCACTTCCTGCATGTGAAAGGCGCTGGGTGCAAAGTCCTGGAATAATCCCCCTACAATGGAAAAAGAAGATTCCTTGTCGGCAAAGAGGGCAAGGGGCAATACCGTGAAAGCCAACATCGTCGTTGAACCAGCCGTGCCGATATCCCAGCTGAAACTCCCCCCCCTCAAGCCTTTCCCCGGAAAATAGTAAATTTCCTGGGAACCGACCTCATCCCCCTCGAGGTGTCCTTTCGATAGCATGCAACACGCCCGTAAGGCCTCTAAATGCTGGGGACGCAAACCGGGTTTGTCTCTTTTTGCTCGAATGTGGGTCAAGTGCAAAGGCTGGCCCTGCAGCGTTGCCAGGGCTGCAGAATATCGCAAAATGGTCCCGCTTCCCGAATACGTCGATCCATCAATGTGTATCACAGCCACCTCAATGTAAATGTCTTCACTTCATCTGATTGATGCACGATGCTACTTTACTTTTAAGCATGATTGCAAGCCGAGAAAAGTAGTCGATAACTGTAGAGATTTGGCAACAAATCGCGCGCATCCGATTTTTGACAACGATTCCGATCCTGGTTATGTTCTAAAATAATTCAAAAATTGTTCATGAGGAGGTCTAACATGTTTACATATCAGTTAAAAATACGTTTATTGACGGTGTTGATCCTGTTTTTTTTCTTTGGGGTAGTCGGTATGGCAACGGAGGTTGATGTGCCGAGAATTTCAAAGGAGACACTGAAGTCGGAACTCGGCAATCCTCGGGTGGTTGTCATAGATGTGCGAACCATGGGCGACTGGCAGTCCAGCCAATGGAAAATTCAAGGGGCTGTGCGTGAAGATCCGGGAGATGTGGAAACCTGGCAGAATAAATATGCCAAAGATAGTAAAATTGTTTTGTATTGTACTTGAAGGCAGGAGGCAACGAGCGCCAGGGTGGCGCGTGAGCTGATAAGAATTGGATTTAAGGAAGTGTTTGTGCTTAAAGGCGGCTGGGATGCGTGGTACATCAACCGGTTTCCCATAGACAGAAAATGAGGTTTTGAGTTCTACCGGGGACGAATATGAAGAAAGAATGGGTGAAGACCAACTCCATCAGAACCTTATTAATATTTTGCAGATGTCCATTCATGTTGAGATCTCGAAGCATGAATCCGATCTTTTGTCATTCTATACTTCGAGAGGGATGTTTTTTGGTTTGAAAGCTTCTGGTCGGATACGCAAGACACACTGCTTCACATAATTATAAAATGCTTCGCTTTCCGCTCCGAAGTCGACTTCCAGTTCTGCTGTCAGGATGATCTTCTGAAAATACTCGGGAAGCCGCACAAAATCCTTTTCTGTGGTTATCAGAAACCGTGCATGGGTTTCACGCACGGCGGTCATGATGAGTTCGATTTCATGAGCACCGTAGGGAGAATGGTCCGGGAAATCCAGACACCGGCACAATCGCAGCCTCAATGCATCGAGAGACCGGAAGAATAATTCGGGGCGCGCAATTCCCGCGAAAGCTACAGCCGGCTGATTGTGAAACACTTCCGGCGGCAGTATTGGACCTGCCAGTCCCTCCTTCAATCCCATCAATTGGTGACGGCATGAAAAAATCGGTTTACCAGGATAGTGTTCCCGCAAAAACTCTCGAGTCTTTGCGCATCGTTTGGCATCATCGGCTCTCGTCAGTATGATGGCGTCGGCACGGTGGATGGCTTCGGGAGGTTCACGCAATGGACCAAGGGGGATGAGTCTCCCGTTTCCAAAGGGATGGTGAGCATCCAGGAGCAGAAGATTCAGATCGCGATTCAATTCAATGTGCTGAAAACCGTCATCCAGGAGCAGGACCATCGCTCCGGATTGGCCAATGGCCGCTTCTCCTGAGCGGGTGCGTTCCCGCCCCACCCAAACGGGGACTGCCTTGATTTTTCGAGCCATGAGGACGGGTTCGTCTCCGAATCGCTTCATTAGGGAGGCTGTCTGCCCTGATGTCGGAACCCGAACGACGTCATCTTGCTTCCTGCCGTATCCACGGCTCAGAATGGCAGTTGTGAAGCCGCGGCTGTAGAGGTTCCGAGCAAGCGACAGTGTAAGCGGGGTTTTGCCGGTGCCGCCGACTGCGAGATTCCCTACGCTGATCACGAATCGGGGAAGTTTTTTACTCCTCGCCTGTGCCCATGCCTGGTTACGCTGGAGCCCTCTGGCATAGAAGGCGGCGGCTAAAGACAGCAGAGGCCTCAAAGGATCAAACGCTGAGGAACAGCCGTGGGGTGAATACCAGGTGCGCAGAAGCCGGGAGACCATTCTGTGGCGCATCCCGGCTACGAACGCCGTGACAGAGGATAAAATCGACATTCTATTTCTTCCCGGAAATCTTTTTCTTTTCAACAGGCTTTTCCTGAGTCGAAGCGGATGGCGTTCTTGCCGCTTCTCGCCTCATTTGAGCCGCCATCTCTTTTATTTCCGAAAGATCTTGCTGCATCTCACTCCACCCATACCAAAAAGAGTACTCCGGATTGGCATGAAAAGTCCCCTGGAATGCTCTCATGCGGTGTTCCAGAAACATCTTGAACAATTTTTGTTCTATGACCGTGGGGGCGTCATGGAATGTAAGGAGATCCGGGTAGGCATAAGGGTAACTCACCGGTTTCGCTAGAATGTTGTCTTTGTAGAGATCCGCCACGATCTGGATTCCTTGAGCCATCAGGCCATCGGCGCTCCGAATCATCTGATCGCCTTTTTCCAGCTCAGCTTTTGCAAAATTGACCGAGTGACATTTCCGGCAGGTGCCGATCATTCTATCTCTCTCCTCCTGCCATGCTTCCTGGGTGAAGCGAACCATATCGGCCTGTTTTACAACATCCAAGCGTGCAGTAGGTTCACCGGAGGGATCGAGTACTCCGAGTGCCTTGAGGATAATGGTACGGTCTGATTCCCACTGGGGATCATCGGGCAGGGGGAGGCGGAGGGCGAGAAATCCCCAGGAGGTGCGTACTTCATGATCTCCCTCCTGCATGTGGCAGGTCTGGCAGGTGGGAGCCGCAACGGTTTCCGGAAGGACCTTGTTTTGTCTCAGAAGATAGCGGACACCGTGTTTGCTGGACGAATACATTTCCCACTGCGGGTGGTCTATCCCCATGTGACAGGTTTGGCAAGCCTGTGGGGAACGGGCTTCTTCCAGGGAGAAAAGATGACGGGTGTGGCACACATCGCAGGATGCAACGCCAAAAGCGGAATTCTTGTCTCGAAGGTCTTTGACTTCGGCTTCACTCTTAAGCCCATGCCGGTGGCAGGCCCCGCAGCCTTTCAACCCTTCTACTTGAGACATGGGCTGCCAGTGCAACGTCGGCATTGCCTTCATGGATGCCCATGCCAAAGCATGCTTTCCGCTTTTGAATTGCTCTACCTGAGCTTCATGGCAACCGTTGCATTTGTCGGGCAGGGCGAGTTCAGCTTTTACAACATCGTCTTTGGACATGTGTTGATTACCATGGCATGAAGGACATCCTACATCGTTCTGGCTGTGCTTGCTCAGTTGCCAGTCCGAAACGATATTCGGGGTGACCTGCTTGTGGCAATCCACACATGCTTGCCCCTGCATCTGTGTCTGTTGTCCGAAAGTGGAGCAAACCATTGAGATACCCGTCACGACGGCCAAAAAAACAGGTAATGCAAAACGGGGCATTCTCTTCCTCCTTTTGCTGGGGTGACGAAAAGGATTCGACCGAAGAAGATCGAGACATGAAAGGTGCGTGCCGATAGGATGAAAATACGTTAGATCTCTAAAGTACGTCAATGTATTTTGCTTTCCTTGGTCGGAATTCCGTATGTTGAAGATTGAAAAATAGAAGTGTCTGTTTCAGCTGTCTGCCAATATGTTAGCTTGATTTTTTTATTGCAAAGAATGAAACTTCAAAGGGACATACCAATAAAGGGAACCTTGTTGCGTTTCGGTTTCGAAATCTGATCGCGAGTTCAAGTTGAGAAAGGAGGTCTATGGTGTCGGAAAACGAGATGTATGATGTGATCATTGTAGGAGGGGGGCCTGCAGGACTCACTGCTGGTCTTTATGCCATGAGGGCTGCCTTGAAGACGGTCCTGATCGAGAAAGGGCTTGCTGGAGGGCAGGTGGCTATCAGTGACAGTGTGGAGAATTATCCTGGTATTGAGGAGATCAGTGGTTTCGATTTGTCAAACAAGTTCTTGCAGCATGCAAAGGCTTATGATTTGGAGGTGCTCCATCAGGAAGTCGTTGCCATTGACCCCGGACTTGATTGTCATTCGGTCCAGCTTGCCAACGGCGTCACTTTGCGAGGGCATGCAGTGATTCTGGCAGCCGGGGGTAGCCCGCGAAAGTTGAATATTCCCGGGGAAAACGAGTACTACGGCAAAGGGGTTTCCTACTGCGCCACCTGCGACGGTTTCTTTTTCAGAGGAAAAACCGTGGTGGTAGTGGGAGGTGGGGATACAGCCATGGAGGAGGCGCTTTATCTTGCCAAACTGGCAAAACATGTCTACGTGCTTCATCGCCGCGATGCCTTGCGGGCCAGCAGGATCCTGCAACAGCGGGTCATGGCCGAGTGCAAGATCGAAATTCTCTGGAATACTATTCCAGTAGAAATCAAAGCCGATGAACACGGGGTCTGCGCGGTTCAGCTTCAGGACACGAAGACGGGCGAACGGCGGGAACTGGCTACGGATGGTGTTTTTGTCTTCATTGGCTTTTTCCCCAATAACCAACTCGTACCCGCCGGCGTGAAAATGAATGGGGATGGCTATGTGGTTACGGACGAAAAATGTGAAACCAATATCCGCGGCATTTACGTTGTGGGAGACTTGAGGGAAAAATATGCCCGACAGATTGTGATCGCGGCAGCGGATGGGTGCACGGCTGCCCTTGCTGCGGCGCACTACGTGGAATCCAAAAAAGCTTCATCGGAGGTCTGTGAAGCCCCGACAGGTTTGTTCAAGTGATCTTCTCCTGAAGGTATTCCCTGTTTCTAAACTGGGAATATGAGCAGGGCAGGTCCGGAAATATGGTTTAACCCGATTCATATCTGATACGGACGTGATTGTTGAAAGTTTGTCTGCCTTTAGAGTTTGACAGGGGAGTTCTCGAGACCCTTTATGAACGGTATAATCGACGGGAGTATATTCATCCCGATCCGCTGGAGTTTCTTTATCGCTACGAAAGCATCGCCGACCGGGAAATCGTTGGAATAGTAGCTGCATCTCTTGCTTATGGGCGGGTGAATCAAATACTCAAAAGTGTTTCCCTGGTTCTCGACAGGATGGGACCGTCACCTTTCCAATACATTCAGAAAAATTCTCTGGAGAATTTTCAAAGATCTTTCAAAGACTTCAAACATCGTTTCACAACAGGCGATCAATTGTCCGGTTTTTTAAAAGGGATAAAAGGGATTGTTGAGCTCTACGGCTCACTTCAGTCCTGTTTTCTGTCCGGACTAAGGGAATCAGACTCAACGGTTCTTCCCGCTCTCACGGCTTTTGTGAAAGAATTGAATGCCTGTGCCGATTGCAACATGAGCATGTTCTTGCCCTCTCCCGGTAAAGGGAGTGCCTGTAAGCGCCTGAATCTTTTTCTGCGCTGGATGGTGCGCTGTGACGATGTGGACCCCGGCGGATGGAGAGGAGTCAGTCCGTCACGTTTGATCGTCCCATTGGATACCCACATGCATAGAATTGGACGGATGCTGGGACTCATATCTCGAAAGCAAGCGGACATGCGGGCTGCTCTGGAACTGACGGACAAATTCAAGACTATTTTTCCGAGTGATCCGGTTCGCTACGATTTTGCATTGACTCGCCTGGGAATTCGGAACGATTTGAGCCTTGCCCTAGCGGTCAGCGGCTCGCATGATTAAATGATAAGGCAATGCCGAGATGAACAGGAACAGTAAGGGTGCATTGACGAGTTTCAAGTTTATGGTCTTACCGCTTCTCATTGCGATGTTTATGATTGGATCATGCGCGGTGTGGGTTCGGCACAAATCGGTTTTCTGTAGACAAGACAAAAGATGAGGGAGGCTGAATATGAGTGGTTGTGACGTGAAGCTTTATGCCTTGAGTACATGTATTCATTGTAGAAATACCAAGGAATTCTTGAAGAGTTGTGGCGTCGGCTATGAATGTATAGATGTTGACAAGCTGGACGGTGATGAACGTAAAGCGATCATCGAGGAGATCAAGAAGATCAACCCGAGCTGCTCCTTTCCTACCCTTGTCATTGGAGACAAAATCATCGTCGGATTCAGGGAAGATGAAATCAAGGAGGCCCTCAATCTATGATGACGGTGGAGCAACTCTATGAAATGTTGAAAAAGGTGCAGGAACCAAAGGGCTACTACTTCAATAAGAACAAGGAAAAGGTCTTCGCACTTCTTGAGGGTCTGCTCATCAATAAAGAGCGTTATGGGTATATGGCGTGTCCCTGTCGGTTGGCATCGGGGGACAGGGAGTGGGACAAGGATATCACCTGCCCCTGTATCTATCGGGAACCTGATGTAAAAGAGTATGGGAGTTGCTATTGCAACCTTTATGTATCCAAAGAATGGAACGAAGAAAAAGTAGCGTGCGTTTATGTGCCTGAGCGCCGGCCGGTGGAAAAAACTTTGGGCAAACTCTAATAAAACTGTAAAGGACGGCTATGGAAAAGCAAAAACTACTGTTTATTCTTTCGAAGGGTTTTGAGAAGTCTGGTGGAGCCACACGGGCCATGCAGTTCGCATCCATCGCAGCACAAACCGGAAACCACGTTGAAGTATTTTTGATCGATGACGCGATTCACTGGGCTCAGATCGGTATGGCCGAAGGGATTCGATCTTCAACGGGAGAACATCTCAAAGATCTTCTGGACGATTTGATTGTTCATAAAAGTCCCATTCATGTTTGTAAAGCGTGTGCCGACAAGCGTCTTATCTCTCCGGACGATCTGATTGAAGGGGCGAAGATATCCTCCGGAGCGGATCTGGTTAAAATGATGGTGGACCCTGAGTATAAGGTTTTCACTTTCTGAGTATTTGGGGTAGTAACAGGCCTTTTTAATCCTGGCCTGCGATGCGAATTTTGATCGTTTCTTTCCAAATAGATCATCAGTGTGACTGCCTTGAAAGATGTGATTAATGATAGCGGTCACACTGATGATTTTCCTCTGATGAATCTTATTTCGTCCTTCTTCGGAAATGTTTTCTTATTTATCCATGTGATATTTGAACTATTGCTTAAATTCATATCCCTCTTATATTTACAGAGAACCCACGTTCTTTATCTTTCTATTCATTTCAATGAAGCGATATGTGTATATGGAAAGCCTTTCTAGAAAGGAGGGAATCCTATGGACAAAAAACTCTTTGAACTCGCAGCAGACATTGTGCAGAGTCAGGTATCCCTGAATAAGATGACAGAGGAAGAAGTCGAATCTGCCTTGATTAGATTTTATAATGTATTGCACAAGATGCAGCATGCCGAAATGGAAGGCAAATCTCTTCCGATGGAAGGAATGAAACCGAGTGCGGTTTCTATGGAACCCGCTAAGGCGATAAGTCTCGATCCCCGTTCTTCGATCCAGGAGGACAAAGTGATTTGTCTGGAATGTGGGGCTGAATTCAGACAATTGACCGCAAACCATTTGCAGACCCACCATCTCACTCCCCGGGAATACAAGAAGAAATGGGGATTTCCTTTGAAGCAACCCCTGGCTGCCAGGGTCTTGACCAGAATGCGCAGTCGTTTGGCGAAAAAGCGTGGTTTGCCCCAGAAACTCAAACAATATCTTGCCGACCGAAAGGAGAAAAAAATGGCCTTCGAATCCAATGCATCCTGATGGCTTTGAAGTGCATGGATTGAGCAAAATTACCTATTTTGTAGCTGTTGATGGGATACTCTTTACATAGAAAATAGATCTCCGAGAGGCTTGTTTTCATCGTGCAGGGTGCCGCCATCGGAATGATAATTTATATGAAAATCCATGAGAAGGGCTTTTTAAAGGGGAGCGGAACGAAAAGAATCTCTCTTTCTAATTCCTTGCAGGGCAGAGTTCATAAAGGGATTCCAGTGCAAGGCGATGCATCCTTATGTCTTGCATGGTTTTGATGAATTGCCTATAAATAACGTTTGGTTCCGATTGGAGGAGTTCCATCTGGGCGTCGCAAATAAACCAGACGCATACATATGGGCGATGAAGACGGGGGAGTCGACATCCTTTCTCGCCCAAATAACGGCAGGTTTCCGACTTTGAAGTTCGTGTTTGTCCGGGCGGTATTTTGGTATGTATGTCCAGCCGTCAGGTAAAGCAGGTCTGTTTGGTTGAAAAAGACCTCGTATCCGGTACAGCAGGGATCTTTGCATGACGGGCATGTCTGTTCACAGTATCTGGTCATGATGGGGTCCAACCATTGAATGCCCCGGATGATCTGATCGATATGGACCATGACTTTTTTTTGATCTAATTTCGATACTTCGTGCCTCAGGGTGTTTACGGTTTTCTGCCAATATTCATTGGACATGGGAATCCTGTAGCGTGCAGATTCCTCGATTTTCAAGATGGATGGAACATGAATATCCTGATCCAAACACTGAAACAATCGCTTGTATCTCACCCCGACCGTTCTCATCTTTTCCGGGAATGTCATTTGATTTTCGCGTTGTCGCATTGCATGTCGACTCCCGCCTTTCTCCGAGTCCATCCATGCATGAAGATCCTCCTCATGAAAGATCGGCAAAAGGTTCCTAGCTGATGAAGTCGTGTTCTACGGCGCGCACAACCAGGACAGGACACGGTGCACTGTTCACTACGCTTTGAGCTACACCGCCGATGGAAGCATCGGCAAGGGCAGTATTCCCCTGGCTTCCCACCACAATCATATCTATGGAGAGTTCCTTAGCGACATTGATCACTTCTTCGGCGGGTTCCCCCTTGCGGATGAGGAATTCGACGTCCATCCCTTCACGCAGCTCTTCGGGAACAAACTCCTTCAGATCATTTTCTCGATCCAGCATCAGTTTTTTGAGCGCCTTCAGGAAATCGCCTTTATATCCTTTGCCGCTGAGTTGCTGCACCGCATCGATGATACGCTGGTTCACCATGTGCAGAAAGTAAACCCTTGCGTTTTGGCTGCGCCCGATTCCAAGACCGTAGTGTACCGCCTTTTCTGAATCCTTCGAAAAATCTACGAGCACGAGAATTTTTTGAACCGAAATCATCGTTTTTCCTCTCTTGTATCTGAGAATGCCGGTCGGGCTTGTGACCCGTCCTGTCGGGCCGGAGCGGCGCTCTCGGCCTCCCAATGGTATGGTCTGTTATCATCTACCGGGTATGCGAATCTAACAGCTGTTTATTACCACAGATCGTGTCGGCTATCTATCCTTCTGTCCATCCATTTAAGGGGCAGAAATCACAAAATGGCTTGCGCCGGCAGTAAAGATGTCCAGCTCGAACCAGCAACGCATGATATTCTTGAAAATATTCCACATCCGGTTCCAGGCAATCCATGAAATAGTCTCTCAATTCATCATAACCAATGTCTTCTGCAACCCATCCATGCCGATGAAAAATACGGCAGGTGTAGGTGTCCACAACGAAAGAGGGTTGAAAAGCAGCGTAGAGAAGAATGCTGTCAGCCGTTTCGGGGCCGATTCCGTAAATCTGCAGGAGTTCCTTGCGAAGGGGGCCCGTTTCTTGAGAGAGAAAAAGCGAAAGATCTCCCTGCCAACGGGTTTGAAGATGTTCGCAGAAGGCTTTCAGTTTGCGAGCCTTCTGATTGTAGTACCCTGAAGATCGGATCAAAAGGGCCAGCTCGGATTCCGAAAGGCGGTGGAGTGCTTCAAAGTCCAAGAGGTTGTTCCGGCGCAGACATGCAATGGATTGTTTTACATTCTTCCATGCCGTATTTTGCGTCAATATTGCTCCGATAATCACTTCTGTGGGGGTTTTGGCCGGCCACCATTCTTGTGGACCAAAAGCTTCAAAGAGGCGGTCGAACACTCTTTGAATCAATTCTCGACGTGATGTCATTGCATTCCGGTTCACGCTGTTTGAATATCGCATTCTCTCTATTTTTTTCCCTACAGGGGTTTTCAAGAATGACCCTCAAAAGAAACCTTTCCTTGTAGGTTGCCATCCCTGTTGCCAGCAAATCTTTCCTTGAATGCAGCATTCAAAACATACGATCTTTCGCCACGTGAAGAAAGCCAGCAGGAGCCATAAAAAGGGACATGTCCTACTCGAGGCGACAGGTCGCAGAAGAGAGGTGTTTGGATGGTTTGCAGCGGATAGTGGAGATCAATGCGCATGGCGATGAAGTACCCAAAGGGGTGGCAAGTGAAAAAACGGGATCTTTCCAGATGATGAAGATACTTGAGAGCACCCAGTGGAAAGGTGAAACAGGTTTTCCATATAACTGGAACCTTTCCTGAAAGGATCTTTTGGATCAGAAATTCCAGCTCGAAAACACTGAAATAATGGGCATGATCGTAAAATGAAGGTCTCCATAAGCGGCTCAAACAATGCTGCATAAAGGCCAGAGAATATCTGTTCAAGACACCCACAAGGACATGCCGGCGGGCCACGCGAACGGCTTCCTGGAGAGCTTCTGTGGGATCATCTACGAATTCCAGAGTATTGATCAATGCAACTGTATCAAAGGAGTTGTCTTCATAAGGAAGATATTCCGCATGCCCATGATCTACCGTCACACAGCCTGGCAGGCGGCTTCGAGCGAGCTCCCGCATGGAAGGAGAAGGCTCCAGGCCGGTTGCCTGATGGCCTTGTTGACAAATCCATTCGAGGAAATGTCCGGTACCGCACCCCACTTCTAAAACATTCTGACGAGAAACGGGTGCCCACAATCCACTGAAGAGTTCCGTTTCAATCTTCCATGCAGTTCGGCCCGGTTCCGATTGAAACCAGTCATCGTAGCGTTTTGTATCTTCAGAGCGAAATACGTAACCCACTGAAATAATATCCCCTTCGGATCCATTTTCCTACTGAGCCCCATCGTATGGCACAGGGGTTCAATTTGTATGGAGACCTCTGAGCGTATGATGCGATAAGTCAGGAAGTATCCAAAGAGGGAGAAGGGGGTGTTAAAGCCCCTGTTTCTCCCCATGGGTTCATGACTTTTTTCTGTATGCGTCGCAGGAAAAACCATTGAAAACAAGGCCTGCGGGCACGTGATCACAGAGTTCTATTCATCTGCCTGGGAACCTTATATGAAAAAAGGCCCATGGCTCATGATGACATTGCTTTTCAAGAGCATTTCGCGCTTTCCCTGTTGCCTTTTTTCATTTTTCGTTGTGACCGTTCTGGTCATGGGAGTTGAAAGGTTGTTTCAACTCAAGGCTGCATGTTCCGAGGGATTATCCCAAATCAGCGGCCTTTGATTTCAAGGACGGCGCCTCTAGCCCCTGAAGTCACCATTTGAGCGTAACGAGCGAGATATCCCTCTGTGATGCGGGGTTCGGGCGGATGCCAGTTTTGTCGGCGCCTGAGAAGCGTAGTCTCATCCACGAGCAATTCAATCTTTTTGTTCGGAATGTCGATGAGGATTTGGTCCCCTTCTTCCACCAATGCGATGGGGCCGCCTACAGCCGCTTCGGGAGATATATGGCCGATGGCGGCACCCTGGGTGCCACCGCTGAACCGTCCATCGGTTATGAGAGCAACGTCCTTGCCCAGCCCGAGTCCCATGATAGCTGCCGTCGGTGTGAGCATTTCCTGCATTCCGGGACCGCCCTTGGGGCCTTCATAGCGGATCACGACCACATCCCCGGGGTGAATCTGACCATCCAGAATAGCCGAGGCCGCGGAGGATTCGCTCTCATAGACGCGAGCTTTGCCCGTTCGTTGTAACATTTCCGGGGCGACGGCCGATTGTTTCACTACAGCTCCTTCGGGAGCCAGATTTCCATACAACACGGCGATTCCCCCTTGATCGTGATAAGCGCGCTCAATGGGGCGGATGATGTTCTGATCCAAGATACAGGCGTTTTGAATATTTTCACCCACCGTTTTTCCGCTCACCGTCATGCCATTCAGATGAATGAGATTGCGAGAGGAAAGCTCTTTCATGACCGCTTGAACGCCGCCTGCTGCATTCAAATCTTCGAGGAAGTGAGGACCTCCGGGCCGCAGACTGCAAAGATGGGGGGTGCGGGCACTGACGCTGTTGAAGAGATCAAGATCCAGGTCTATTTTTGCTTCATGGGCGATGGCGGGAACATGTAAAACGGTGTTGGTGGAACACCCCAGAGCCATATCCACTGTCATGGCGTTTTCAAATGCTTCACGGTTTGCAATATCTCTGGGGCGAATGTTGCCGGCGACAAGATCCATGACCTTCATTCCTGCCGCTTTAGCCAGGCGGATTCTGGCCGCAGTGACGGCGGGAATGGTCCCGTTTCCGGGCAGAGCGATTCCCAGGGCCTCCGAGAGGCAGTTCATGGAATTGGCTGTAAACATGCCTGCGCAGGAGCCGCAGCCCGGACACGCGCAATCCTCCAGCTCAGAGAGTTCCTCTGCGCTCATTTGTCCTGCCTTGAAAGATCCCACTCCTTCAAAAACGGAAATGAGATCTATCTGTGTGTGCCCCTTTCGTCCCGCTTGCATAGGGCCTCCACTCACCAGAATGGTGGGAATGTTCAGGCGCATGGCGGCCATGAGCATCCCGGGAATGATTTTGTCACAATTGGGAATGAGCACAAGGCCGTCGAAGGGGTGGGCCATTGCCATGATTTCAACCGAGTCGGCGATGAGTTCCCGGCTGGCGAGGGAATAGCGCATGCCGGGGTGGTTCATGGCGATGCCGTCGCACACCCCGATGGTAGTGAATTCAATGGGGGTTCCTCCCGCAAGTCGAACGCCCGCCTTAACGGCTTCGGCAATTTTATTCAGATGAATGTGTCCTGGAATGATTTCATTGGCAGAGTTGGCGATTCCTATGAGCGGACGGTCCAGTTCTGTCTGGGTGTATCCCATGGCTTTGAAAAGTGAGCGGTGTGGCGCCTTTTCCACCCCTTTTTTCATTGCATCACTGCGCATTTCGTTTTTCTCCTCTCGGAAAATGGAATTTTTGAAGCTGAAGACTCGGGGTCGGTCTGTGTCTTCTTATAACCGAAGTGTCCGACGAATGAAAATTGAAGTTTTTCTGCCATTCTCCTGCAGACATGACTTCAAGCTCTGCGGAGCGCCAGGAACACACGTCATTTTGAAAATGTTTTTTAGAAGCCGTTTTTCGGACATGCCCTTCGGATTTTTTCCTCCAAAAACCTTCAGAAGACGGCTGAATTACCGGTTCCCCTCTACCGCCTCTGTACAAATTCAGCTGAAATCTTTGCACACTACGCCCTATGGCTCATTAAATGCATCTTCAAAATCTTAAGGCTTGGCACCCGTCTGAAAAGCGAACCAAAAGTTACTGTATCCTCAATAGCATTAGCAAGGGGAAAAGGAAATATTTGACCTAAGTCTTTTTCGTAAAAAAAATTGACACTCCTTATTGCAGATTTTATAATCGAAGCGATTTTATATGACTTTGTAATTATATGTTACTGGAGGATTTTTTTATGGAAGTACAGCATCAGAAGGCTCTCTATCCCATTGGCATTGTGGCAGAATTGCTTAACATTCATCCGAGGACCCTCAGGATTTACGAAAAAGAGGGGTTGATCAGGCCCGCCAGGAGGGGGGGGAAGCGGTTCTATTCCAACAACGATCTTCAGTGGCTCAAATGTCTGCGCAAGCTTCTCACTGACGATGGTCTCAATATTGCGGGAATCAAAAAGCTTTTGACCATTGCGCCCTGCTGGAACATCCGGGGATGCGGTGAAGAAATCCGCAAACAATGCCCGGCAATACTCAATTTCCCCGTTCCCTGCTGGGACCTTGTTCCCCGCATTTGCAAGGAAAGCGGCCGGAACTGTTCTGAATGCGAAGTATATCTCAAGAAAATGAACCATGTCATGATGGGAAGATGCTTCGACGACAAGGCGTCCAGCAAGAACCTATAAGGCAAGAATGTATGAAAACCGTGTTTGGTCCCGTTCCGTCCCGGCGTCTGGGGCGATCCCTCGGGATCGATGTCATTCCGGCAAAAACCTGTACCTACGATTGCCTGTACTGTGAATCTGGGCGTACCACGCACCTCACGGTCAGGCGGCAGACCTTTGTAGAGCCCGATCAGGTCATGCACGATCTGGAGGATTACTTCGGCTCCCATCCTCATGGCGCGGATGTACTTACCTTTTCGAGTGCCGGTGAACCGACGCTGTATGAACCTCTGGGATGCCTGATTGCAAGCATTAAAAGGCGTTTTCCCGACCTTCCCGTGGTTGTTCTCACGAACGGCTCCCTCCTTTGGGATGCCCGGGTGCGGCAGGATCTGTCGGCTGCCGACCGGGTCGTTCCATCCTTAGATGCAGTGACTCCGGAAATTTTTCAAAGGATCAACCGTCCGCACCCCCATCTGGACCTTTCCATTCTTTTGGAGGGGTTGGAAGCCTTTGGCCACGAATACCGGGGGCAACTACACCTGGAAGTGATGCTCGTTTCAGGAATCAATGACCATTCCGGCGAGCTGACGGCAATACGCAGGGTGATCGATCGACTCCATCCGGACCGCATCGAACTCAACACTGTAGTCCGCCCTCCAGCTTATGCCGACGTTCGAGGGCTTACAGGCGCGGAAATGGAGAAAGCGCTTTCTTTTTTCCCTGCCGATCGGAGCCAAATCATCGGCCGGTTTCAGGGATCTGCTCCAGAGAGTCAAAGTGCGGATCTTGAATCGCGTGTTTTGGAACTGGTGGAGAGGCGTCCCTGCACGCTTGCAGAGATGGCCGCGTCCCTGGGTGTCCCCGCCGAAGGCCTGCATGCGACCATCCAGACCCTGCAAAAAGAAAATCGATTGCTCCGCTATCTTTTCAACGACCTGGAGTATTTTTGCTCCAGAGCAAGGGAAAGGGATTGCCTTTCAGCGAAAAGTCCCTGCGAAAAGATCATGTCCGGATGATTTTCTGAGCCCTTCTCCTGTTCGAAAAGTTGGTGAAAAGCCTCCAGTGAATTTTTCCATCATTCCCGCGAAGGCACAGTAGCATCGATTCAAATATCCGGGCAAAGTTTCCAGGCATTTTGTGAAATCCGTTCATCCTTTCCCGCAAGGTAAGGACTCGTGTTCTTAAAAACTTTTCTGTTGCCCCCGCGAAGGCGGGGGCAATGGAGGGCACTTTTTCAACGGCTCGCCGGAAATCTGGATTTTATCTAAAGCAACTCGGGGGAAAAATCTCAAGGAGTTTGCACGTCGCTCTTTGGGGGCGGCGGGGGCAGGATTTCCACCGGGTTTTCGGGCAAAGTGCGCGCGATCAGTGTATAGGAGAACAGATCCCCGGCCAGCTCCTGAATGTCTTTGATGCTGACCGATCGAATCAGGTCCGGATACTTTTTGTCATAATCCCATCCCAGGCCGAGGACTTCGTTGATCACCGCACTTTGGGACTGTGCATCCAGGCTTTCCAATTCCATGTGGTGCAGAGTGATCAGCATCTCCTTGACATTTTCAAGTTCTTGGGGCGACACGGGTTCCTCCCTCAAGCGCTTGAGATTCGCCAATATGATTTCCTGCACCTTGTCGAGGTTTTTCAAGGTCGTTTGCGTCAAGATGCCGAAAAAACCAGCCCGTATCCCATAGAAGGGAAAAGCCCCCACCACATACACCAGATCTTCCTTGCCTCCGCGCAAAGCATCAAAGAGACGTCCACCGGGGTACCCCTGGCCCGAGAGAATGGCATCCAGAACATCCAGAACGGGTTTGCGTGAACTGTCGATGTCGAGTCCGTTGGTGCCGATGAAAAGAGCGGCTGCGCTCTTTTCGCTTTTCTTCTCGATGACCCGGTCAGACTTGAGCGGGTGCGTTTCTTGCGGTGCCGGCGCGAGCGATAATGGACGATCCGTCCAGGAGCCGAAAAGCTTCTGAATTTTTGGAAGCAGTTTGGACGTATCCGTGTCGCCGTACACTGCGAGCACCGACTGATGCGGGTTTACCATGCGGTGATAAAAGGTCTGAATCTGCTCTCTCGTGAAGGACTGGACGGATTCTGCAGTCCCCAGCCGGTCGTTTCGATAAGCACTGTGCTGAAAGTAATTCTTTTTGAAGAGCTGGAGCACCTCAAATTGCCAATTTTCGTCCTGCCTTTGTATCGCCAGAAGGGTTTCCTGCCGTTTTTTCTCTATCTCCTCCGCAGGAAACTGAGCATTTTGTACAATATCGGAAAGGATATCGAGCGCCAGGTCCAGGTCATCTTTCAAAACCTTGATCGATACATGGTAAGTGTTGTTATCCGACCTGCTTTCGAGACTTCCTCCAACCTCTTCTATCGCCTGATCGATTTGCTGTTTGGTCCTTCTGGATGTTCCGGCAGTCAAAAGGGAAGCCGTAAAGGAGGAAATACCCTGGTCGTTGAGGTTTTCCAGCAGGAGTCCTCCCTTGCCGTAGAGGTGGATTGTGACCAGGGGCAAGGTGGAATCCTGTTTCAGAAGCACCTTGAGTCCATTCTGCATTTGATGCGTCTGTACCGCTGATGCCTTCAGCGAGGAGGATTCTTCGGGCTTTACCTCTGAAGCAGCAAGTGTTTCCCTGGTTGTTTCCGGCTGTATGACGGCCACCGTGCGACGCTCCATGGAGAGGTACCGTTGAGCGACATCCTGGATTTGTTGCGGTGTTACCTGGCGGATTCGTTCCACATAGGCATCATCGAAATAGGGATCGGCAGTGTATAAATAGGAGGAACCCAACGAAGAGGCAAGGGCGGAAACGGTTTCCTTTTCGAAGACGTGCTGCGCGATGACGCTCTTTTTGGCTTTTGCCAGTTCTTCATCCGTTACCGTTTCTTTTTTGAAACGGTCGATTTCCTCTTCCACACTCTTCAGAACTCCGGGCCAATATTGTGGAGCCAGAGTCAGAGAGATAAAGAATTGTCCCTGAACGAAATCAGGAGTCCAATTGCTGGTTCCCACACTGAGAACCCGGTTTTCCTTGTCCTTTAGACGGGAGTAGAGACGGCTCGTGCGCCCATCTCCCAAAAGGAGGGCAAGGACATCCAACGCGTAAAGATCCTCGTCATCGATTTTTACGGACGGAAAGCCCACTATGGCCTGAGTGAGCCGTGCGATAGGCAGTGTTTTCTCTTCCCATCGTGGACCGACCTGAAGAGGTTCCTGGGGCAGTACCACCGGCGGGCTGCTCTTTCGCTGGAAATTCTTGGTTTTTTCTGCAACGAACGCGGCAACGTCGTTTGGAACCACGTTGCCCGCTACGACAACAACCATATTATCCGGCCGATAACGTTCGGAATAATATCTTAGAAGCGCATCGCGGTCCAACTGAACAAAAAGCTCTTCGTATCCTATCACCGGATTTCTGACGGGATGCACCTGATAGGCCGTCTGGATGAAGGTTTTCCACAATTCTCTGTCGGGATCGTTTTCCCCCATCTTGATTTCCTGTTGAATGACGGCCTTTTCCCGTTCCACCTGCTGAGGATCGAGAACAGACTCACTCACGTAAGAGAGCAGAAGATCCAGAGCATCCTTCCAATGCCCTGCTGACGTATCGATATAATAGATGGTTCGTTCGTAGGAAGTAGCGGCATTGGTCGATCCTCCCATTTTCTCAAGCCTTTCTTTAGCCTCAGCTTCAGTAAACGACTTGGTAGAACCGCCGGAGACCACATGCTCCAGGTAATGGGAAATGCCCGTCGAGAGATAGTCACCTTCATAGATCGATCCGGTACGCACAACGACACGACTGGAGACCACGTTCACATTTTCTTGCTGCCTGATCAAAACAGTAAGGCCGTTTTTCAGGACCAGAAAAAGATCCCCCGGCCTGGATGCGATCGTCCTTTGTACGGAGGCTTGGAGAGAAGCAGGAAGTTGAGGGACTTGTTTCGGCGTATTCGAAGGGTAGCCGGGTTTTCCTGAGGCAAGCAAGAACAATAGAAAGAACACTCCAGGCAGATGTCTTATCGTCATTTCTTCATCCTTTTTTTAAATTTCACCGACCGAATCAAAACACGAGTGCATGCTCTTTTGCAAGCGCTTCACGGTATGAATCTCGGATTCCAAAGGGAAAGCGTCTTGGAAAACAATATAAAGATTTTGAGTTTCTTTACAAGAAGCCGGTCTGGATCAAGTGGCAGATAAGGTGATGGCGGTGCTGAGTTCCCTCGAGACTCTTCCAACGGGCAGGAGGACGTTCCAGTTGAATGAGCTGCCATTGGCCATTGCCATAAGCCCATACAACTGAAATGTCGTCGAGTTGCGCCATGCGCAGGAGACGGCGCGTGGCCTGAAGGATTTCGCTTAAACTTTTGTGCTCCAGGGGTATGGGTTCCAGAGTAGGATCTTCCGCCGTTGCTGTTTGGCGGAGTGCTCCCACGCATTCATAATGAACACAAATGAATCGAATACGTTCAATCCAGTCTATAGCCTCCTGAATGATCAGGGGATTGTGATCGAACGCATGTTGTTCCAAATCCTTCATGTTGCGAATGATGCGAGGAGCAAGGGGCGATGCGCGGGGACCGATGGCCAGAAAAGGAAATCGAAAGTCCCTGGGAATCGACTGCTTCTGTTTCCATCCGAAATAGATACGGGTACGCGGATGAGGCCATTTGAGGTATTGAAACAGAAGCATTTGATGGAGATTGGAACGTTGGTAAAGGTAGGTGGAAGCATGAGGAAAAGTAGGTGTGCCCACAGCCTCAAAAAGGCCTGCAAAACGGGGCGTGGGGAAGAAAATCCTGTGAGCACACCTTAAAAGTTTTTTTTCTTCAGCCGAATAATCTTCAAAAGAGGCACGAATTCCAATGGTCATCACCGAAGGGCAAAAACGAAGAAACGGCGCCAGTGCTAGATGAGTTTGTTTCATCCAATTTTTTATGTTCACATCAAAGTGTGAGGTGAGTGAACCGCAAACGAACAGAAGATCCGGTTAATGGAGGGCCGAAGGCTGGAGGATGTTCCGTTCCGGCATTGCGGGCTGGAAGTACCCCGCAATGCCGGAACGAATCAGTTGAGGTTGGGATTGAGAAGCACTTCGGGATGCACTCCATAATTGTAGCTCCGCATTCGGAAGTAATTTTCCAGCAGACCGATCCTCTGATCCACATAATCGTAAATCTTGAGCTTTCCCCCTTCACCGTTGCCATTGGAATGAAGATCGCGAATGGCGTTTGCCAGAGCTTTGCGAAAATAAATGGGGACGGTCAAGAAAAGAACGTTGGAATGCAACTGCGCCGAACATTCTGCCAACACCTGAGGGGTCACGAAAACGGCCGAAGGTCCGGATGGAAGTGATATTTCACAATGCTTGGAGCCGTTATTGGAGTTTCCATCGGCTTCTTCCCGCAGAGCATCACTTTTCTGTTCATAGACATGAATCGGGATATCTCGCTGACTCAGTTCCTGTCGCAATATCCGGTCATATTCTTCCCCTGCCGAAAGCACTAGAAGCGCACGAGTCGCTTTCTTGAGCTCTGTCTCTATGTCGTCTGCGATGATGCGGATTCGATCCTTGTCCTGCATCATGGTATGCAACATTGGAACATAATCGGCTCTGGACCGATATGGGTATTCAAATTCTGTCGGGCGTGCGACGATATGGGCATGAATGATCCCTCGCCCTTCGCGAGCATCCTTTTCATTGATAGCATAAACCACATCCCCGATATAAAAGTAAATGATCCTGGAAAGGCGGTCTTTGTTGCGCTGTACCGTGCTGGAAAGTCCGAGCATGTACCGGGTGTCGAAATTGGGAATAAGATGTGTAATGACCTTGGGTGGACACCGCTGGCATTCGTCCACTATGAGATATCCCACTTGATCCGCTATTTTTTTCCAGTGACGCATCACTTCACCGGTGTGCGCGATGGTGATCCTTTTGCCCACCCGGTGTTCACCTGTAGAAAAGATCCCTACTTCTGAACTGGGGATTTGCAGGAAGTTTTCAATCTTTGCAAGCCAACCCTCCAGCAATTCGAGCTTGGGGATGAGGATAAGGGCAGGTTGCCGCCGCTGAGCAATGGTATAGAGCGCGATAACCGTCTTGCCACTTTTGTGTCCACCTGCCAGTGTGGCAAAATCGCGTTCCAGAACCGCTTCCGCAGCATCCTGCTGGTAGCTTTTGAGCTCGCCGTGGAATTCAAAAGGAAGAGGATCGAAATAACGCCTGCGATCCACCAGCCGATAGGGCTGTTGAAATTTTTTGCACAGTTCCAGCAGCTGATCCAAAAAGCCCCTGGGAAGGATATAGCTGCGTCCTTTCTGGCGTAAGCAGCTGATTTGCGGCGGAATACTTCCTATCCATTCGCCCCGGTTGTGTCGAAGCTCATAATCCGGGTTCGTGAAAACCAATCGTTCATGTATTTTACGTTCTAGTTGAGGATTCAACCCTTCAGCAGGAATTTTGATACATTCCGCGATCAATATATTCAGCATTTTTACAAACATTATAGAATACCTTTCACAACTGAAATCCCGATATAATTGATCGGCACAATAAAGCATGCCTATGAAACATTTGTTCCCTACTTTTCCCCCTACGGTCTAGCCGTCCCGGGAAGGAATTCCATTGTAGGATGTGCTCTTCCGCGTATGCATTTACACATCATCTATTTTGGAATGCACATGCAGAAAACCGCTTCCCTTTCTATCGGATTAAAATCGCCAGTTCTTTAATGGGCGCCCGGGGGGCGGAAAAAAAGAAATACAAACTATAGTATAATAGTATAAAATATTTATTTTGCCAACCTGCGGGCTTTGGAAAATCCCAGGGAAACAAATCCTCTTTCCATTCGCAAACATGTAGAGCTTACAAATTGACACGTGGTTTTGAATCTAATATTGTCGCGAATTGATTTTGCGGTGCACAGCATGGGCTGCATTCGAAAACAACCAGCTACAGACGAAAAAGGAGCCCCCATGGAAGATTCTTCTCACGATCATCTTCAAATTTTAGGACAATTGGCGCTCGAATACGAGCAAAAACAAAAGGAGCTTCAAAAGATTATTCAAGATGCCGATCCCGACAGGATTTTACAACAACTCGTCTTTCGGGCGGAACTCACCACCGATCATTTTCGAAGCGCACAGCGAGTCCTCCTGACTCTTCTTTGTGCAACCGATGAAAATAGAAAGGATGAAGTGAAAAAGGCCGCAATCGCTCTTTGCCGCTGTTTCGATGAGATGCGGATACTGTTTCAATCTTTGGCGGATCGATCTTACAAAATCCAAAAATAGATCTCTTGTCGATGCCTAATCTACTCTTTTCCCTTTGGGCAGCAAGAAATAGAGTCTGCCTGGATGTTTGAGGCGGCCGGCCGTCCATTCGGCAGTTTCTCCGCTGCCACAGAATAAATCAGCCCTTCCGGGTCCTTTGATGGCCCCTCCCGCATCCTGGTTCAGGACCCATCGTTGCAATGGTTCCCACCCCAGAACTTGACCATCGGTATTCAGACGGGGCTTCTTCGTCTCAAGAAAGGCCAAAGCCCCTCCCGGATGAAACTGGGGGTCGGTCGCGATGGACCGCCCGGCTGTCAACGGCACATTGATGCTTCCCAATGGCCCATCTTCAACCCACCGAAAAAACACATAACTTTCATTTTGCCAGAGAATTTCATCCTGCTCGTCAGGGTGAGCCTGCAAATAATCTCTGAGAGATTGAAGCGTTAATTCTTCAGCACTCATCGCGCCTTTTTCAATAAGATATTTGCCGATGCTCTTGTAAGGCCGCCCGTTGGCACCGGCGTATCCCACGCGGCGAAACTGCTCGCCCGGCAACCGAAGCATGCCGGATCCCTGTATCTGCAGGAAAAAAACATCTATGGCATTGCTGAGCCAGGCCAGCTGGCAGCCATAAGGTTCCAGTTTCTTTTTTCCATCGATTTCCATTCGAGTATAGTATGGAACAATGCGATTTCCCTCCATTCGACCTACCAGCCGCTGCCCGGAAAATTTTTCCGCATTGAAAGATGCGAGATCAATCGTTATCAGGTCGGGGGGGATACCATAAATGGGATATCGAAAAACGTTGTCCGGTTCAATCCTGGCATCGAGAACGGGTTCGTAATATCCGGTAACGAGGGACTCCCCGCTCGATTCCGAACTGCAACTTCGGTAGATATCAAAGATTTCTGCAATGGAAGCAGAATTCAGTTTTCCTGAATCCATGAGCTGCAAGAACTCAAGCAAGACGGCTTTGAGCTCCTCTGCGGTAACAGACATCTCTCCCAGCACAAAGGTTTTCGTTCCCGGAATACGGCTATAAAAAGAGAGACTTCTCCTTATGGCTGTCCGAAGCGACTCGGAATCCAGGTCATCCGCAAAATTCGGGATTTCCGTGATGGGGACCGGCTCAAAACCAGGGGACTTCACTGGTTTTTCAGAAATCTGCTGAGAGCAGCTCAGGAGAAGGATCAGAAAAAGCCCCCATAGGATGCTTCTTTTCATATACTCTGCAAGGATAAAATTAAAATTTTCGATCATCATGTAAAAGCGGCGTTCTCGCCGTAACTAAAGACAATGGCGTCGAGAACGCCGTTCTTGCAAAAGTGGGATTATCAACCATTGCGAGCGTGACTCCGCCAGGAAATGATACGCTCGCTGAATCCTTCTTTTGATGGACCGTAAAACCACCGTTCCATCCATTTCCCTCTTTTATTTGTGAGCCATCAGCTATGAACCATGAGCCATTACGTTCCCATTTCCCATGAATGAAGGTATTTCTGTTGTTCAGGGGTGAGGGTATCGATCTGAACTTGCATGCTGGCAAGTTTCAATCTAGCGATTTCTTTATCAATTTCTATGGGTACTCTGTAAACCGTCTTGTCGAACGCCTTATAATTTCTGAACATGTACTCGACACAGAGCGCTTGATTGGCAAAGCTCATATCCATAACACTGGAGGGATGTCCTTCAGCGGCAGCCAAATTGATCAATCTGCCTTCACCGAGCACGTAGATGTGTCGGCCATCTTTGAGGGTGAATTCTTCGACAAAATCCCTGATTTCGCGCCGAGCGACAGCCATTCCTTCCAGGGCATCCAGATCTATCTCTACATTGAAATGTCCTGAATTGGAGACAATAGCTCCATTCTTCATGACTTCAAAATGCTCTTTTCTGAGGACATGCATGTCGCCGGTCAAAGTGCAGAAAAAATCCCCCAATTTGGCTGCATCCGCCATAGGGAGCACCTGATAGCCATCCATAACGGCTTCCAGTGCCCTGAGGGGGTCCACTTCCGTGATGATTACCTTTGCGCCCATACCGGAAGCACGCATGGCCACACCCCGGCCGCACCAACCGTAGCCGCTCACTACGAAATAAGAGCCGGCCAGCAAACGGTTGGTTGCTCGAATGATTCCGTCGATCGTGCTCTGGCCGGTGCCGTACCGATTGTCAAAGAGATGCTTCGTGTCGGCATCATTGACGGCGATGATGGGGTACTGTAGAATACCCTTTTCAGCCATGCTGCGCAACCGAATGACTCCGGTCGTCGTCTCTTCAGTGCCCCCGAGGATTTCGGGGAGCAGTTCTCGGCGGTCCGAGTGGAGGGTACCTACGAGGTCCGCGCCATCGTCCATGGTGATCTGGGGTTTATGGGCCAGAGCCGCATGAATGTGGCGGTAATAGGTCTCTTTATCCTCCCCTTTGATGGCGAAGGTGGGAATTCCGTCATGCAGGGACAAAGATGCCGCCACGTCGTCCTGTGTGCTCAAGGGATTGGACGCGCAAAGGCGAACATTGGCTCCACCGTCCCTGAGGGTTTGCGCTAGAAATGCTGTTTCCGTGGTCACGTGAAGGCATGCCGCGATGCGAAGGCCGTCCAGGGGCTTTTCCTTCCGGAACCGTTCTTGAATGGAACGCAGCACCGGCATGGATTGTGCCGCCCACTCGATACGGAGCTTTCCTTTTTCAGCCAGCCCCTGATCTTTGATGTCAAATTCCATGAAATCTCCTCAATATGAAATGGCAGATCGGTTTTTTTTCGCCCGACGCTCTTATGCCGGGAAAGAATCCCGGCCTACATTTTCATGCTCTGTTGTGGCCTTTCCGGGTCCCGCCGGACTTCGTCGGCCCTCGAAACCCTACAGTCCGGCTTTCTCGCGAAGTACTTCCACCATGTCGGTCTTTTCCCAGGAAAAATCGGGATCGTTCCTTCCAAAATGCCCATAGCATGAGGTCTTTTTATAAATCGGGCGAAGCAATCTCAAATGGCTGATCATGTTGGAAGGTTTGAAGCTGAAGAGTTCTCTGACGATTTCCGCAATGCGGTCGGGAGCGATTTTACCTGTTCCAAATGTATCGATCATGAGAGAAACGGGCTCTGCCACACCGATGCTGTAGGCTACCTGCACTTCGACCCTGTCTGCGAGGCCGGCGGCAACAATGTTCTTGGCCACGTAACGGGCCATATAGGATGCCGTACGATCCACCTTGGAAGGGTCTTTGCCCGAGAAACATCCACCGCCGTGGCTTCCCTGTCCGCCATAGGTATCGGCAATAATTTTCCTGCCCGTCAATCCGCAGTCTCCCATGGGGCCGCCAATGACGAAACGGCCGGTGGAATTGATGTAAAACTTGGTTTTTTCATCAATGAATTCCGCCGGAATCACTTTTTTGATGACCTCTTCGATGATGCCTTCCCGGATATTCTTGTAGGAGACATTAGGGGTGTGCTGTGCGGCAACGACAACGGTGTCGACGCGCTTGGGTTGATGGTTGTGATACTCTATCGTTACCTGGCTTTTTCCATCGGGGCGCAGAAACTCGAGAACCCCGTGCTTGCGAACTTCTGCAAGCTTGCGTGTGATGCGGTGAGCGTAATAGATGGGCATTGGCATGAGAACGGGGGTTTCGTTGCACGCATAACCGAACATCAAACCCTGATCGCCGGCTCCCTGTTCTTCGAACATTCCTTCCCCGGGATTGACACCGATGGCAATGTCGGGAGATTGTTTGTCGATGCTGGTCAACACCGAACAGGTTGCCCAGTCGAAGCCCATTTCAGAATCGTTGTATCCAATTTCCTTAATGGTCTGGCGGACGATTTCCGGAATGTCCACCCAGGAAGATGTGGTGATTTCTCCTGCAACGAAGGCCAGCCCCGTGGTCACAAGCGTTTCACAGGCTACCCGTGCTGTCTTGTCTTGATGGATGATGGCATCCAGAATGGAGTCCGAGATCTGGTCGGCGACCTTATCGGGGTGCCCTTCTGTTACGGACTCTGAAGTAAACAAAAAATGGCTCATGGACATGATTGAACTTCTCCTCTTCAAGTCGGCCAATTGGCTCGACATTGTCAGATTTCATCTAAACCACTGAGACACGGAGAACACAGAGATTTCATTTGAAAGTCTTTCTCTGTGCCCTCTGTGTCTCTGTGGTTCATGTGACAATGTCGCATTAGAATCAACAATGAAGCTTGTGGATCCAGTGCGCCTGAGAAATGGTGCATCAGCACACCGAATCTTTCAATGCTTCGTCGCAAATGAGAAAAAGGGCAAACTCCTCGTTTCAGCCGATAACCGCACTTTCTGACGGCTGCTGTTTCAGGCTCGAACGAAGTGAAAGCACCAAGAAAATCATTTTCGATGTGGAGTGAAGCCGGTCCACCTTAAAAAATCAAAATGAACCTCTTCACGCCCTGCAAATGTACTTTCTGCAAGCCCATCCCCATCGGCGGACGCAAAGGTCAGACCATTCGGCTCTATGGGGCAATATCCGAACCGCAGACTGAAGATTCCTCTTCTTCCTTCGCGCCGGGAACGGGAATGGTGTGCTTTTTCGAAGCGAACCTTTCACACCCGTATTCCGGCGTGACCAGCCCCCCCGAAATGATCAGTTTGAAGGCGTCTTCAACAGTCATTTTCAGAGGGACGACATCTTTTTCAGGAATGAGAAGATAGAACCCTGAAGTGGGGTTGGGCGTTGTGGGTAAGAAGACATTGATGACCCGCTCCTTGGTGAGGTCCTGGACCTCTCCCGAGGCGACACCCGTGACGAACCCCAAGGCATAGATGCCTCGCCGGGGATATTCTATGAGCACGACTTTTTTGAAGCCTTTGTAGGACTCGGAAAAAATGGCAACCAGGAGTTGCTTGACTGCCGAATAGAGAGGGCGCACCAAAGGAATCTGGTAAACAATTCGCTCTCCGAACTCGACGATGCGTCCCCCGAGATAGTTCTTCACCAAAAGGCCGGTAAAAAAGATCAACAGTAAAACAAGGACAATTCCAAGCCCCGGAAGGGGAAAAGGAATGTAGTTCTTGGGATTGTAACGCGTGGGAATCAAGTTGAAAACCCGGTCCGCATGGGTAAGCAAAAGCATCACCACATAAACGGTGATGGAAAGGGGAACCACCGTCAGCAGACCGGCAATGAAATAGTTCCGAATCTTATCTTTTATTTTCTTGAGCAACAAAGCTGTGCCTGTATCTTCGTATTGGGTTTATATGGCTTGTTGTCCTTGCCCAAAAAAACGACTTTGGGCTCGTGGTTTGCTATTTCATTTTCTTCATAATGGCCGTAGGTGACAATGATGATAAGATCACCTTTTGCACCCATTCGGGCTGCAGCTCCGTTGAGACAAAAATCGCCTTTTCCCGCCGGACCTGGAATGGCGTAGGTATCAAACCGCGCGCCATTATTGATATTGAAGACTTTGATCTGTTCATAAGTCAGAATATCGGCAGCCTTCATCAATTCTTCGTCAATGGTAAGGCTTCCTTCGTAGTTGAGGTCGGCGTCAGTCACTGTCGCACGATGGATTTTGGACTTGAGCATCAAACGTTGCATCATTTCCTCCTGGAGTTTTGTTATTCAGCTTGAGAGCCACGGTTCATTGGGGAATATTTAACACGCAGTTATCGATAAGGCGAGTTGTACCCAAAAAAACTGCAAGAGCAAGCAGTGTGGGGCCATCGATTCTGGAGACCTCTTCGAGGGTCTCGGGATGACGGAGTTCCGCATAATCGATTCGCATGTCTTTGCCGGCTTTCAGGATTTCTCTGACGCGCTTCAGGATGATATCACTGCGCCGTTCTCCACTTTGAATCAGTGTTTGAGCTTCCCTGAGGGATTGACTCAGGCGTAATGCTTCTTGTCTCTGCTCAGAGGTCAAATAGACGTTCCGGCTGCTCAGAGCCAGCCCATCCGATTCTCTGACAATGGGATGGCCAAGCACCTCAACATCCATATTGAGGTCTTTGACCATTCTACGGATGGTCACCAGTTGTTGGAAGTCCTTTTCACCAAACATGGCCACATGGGGTTTCACGATATTGAAAAGTTTGTTGACCACCGTGGTCACTCCACGAAAATGCCCTGGCCGGCTTTTGCCGCAGAGCGGAAGCGTCACTCGCGTGACATCCACATAGGTCTGATATCCCTCAGGGTACATTTCAGCGGCTTCAGGTGAAAAAGCGGCATCCACTCCCACCTCCGTCGCCAGACGAATGTCATTCTCAAAGTCCCTGGGATATCTTTCAAAATCTTCACCTGGGCCGAACTGCGTCGGGTTGACGAATACACTCATTACCACAATATCTGCATGAGTCCGGGCTTTCTGCATCAGAGTCAGATGTCCCGCATGTAGATAGCCCATGGTGGGCACCAGAGCGATTCTTTTTCCCTCGCCGCGCCACATGTCGGCTTGCTGCTGCATCTCGGAAACACTTTCGATGATGCGCATGAATTCTCCTTTTTGTTGAGTCGAAAACAGGAACTTGCATGCACACAAACAACAAAAGCCTTCGGGACTTGGGGGTCCGGAAGGCTCATCGTACCGGCGCGTGTTCCATTTTCACAATAGCCTTTCATCTTTCCCGGTGATTTCGTCTCGGTTCCTGTTGAATTGGATCCAAGCGAAATGAAATCCCGCAGACCGGCTGTTCAGTACCAAGGAGCCTGCTTTTTGTCAAGAATTATATCGGATTGGGAAGATTTGAACCAGGCTTTGAAAAGAACTTTTTGCCCGGCGAGGATGACGGGAACCGGAAGAAGACCCTCCCCCTCATTCGATGAATTCGCCTCCCATCGCATCTTTATCTTGATAAAGGGTTAACTGATAGTATACAAAGTTTGATAAATCTTCACGCATGGGTTCAAGAACATCCATCTGTGAGTTCTTTGAATGTTGAAAGGGGTCTCGGGTTCACCAGAACTTACAAACCGACAGAAAGGGACAAATGATGAGCAAACTCCTATGGCAGCCTTCCGAAAGACGTATCCAAGAGACAAACATGTATCAGTTCATGCAGTACGTCAATGATCGCTACGGAAAGAGTTTTCGCACTTACAGCGACCTGTATCAGTGGTCGATCTCTGACATCCCTGATTTCTGGGGTGCCGTGTGGGACTATGGACAGATCATTCACAGCGTGCCTTACACTCAAGTGGTGGACGATGCTACGAAGCTGCCCGGAGCCCGCTGGTTCGTGGGGGCAAAGTTGAACTTTGCAGAAAATCTGCTGCGTTACCGTGACGATCATGTCGCCCTGAGCTTCAGGACCGAAGGCACTCCGACGGTGCGCATCACCTATGCGGAACTCTATGATCGGGTGGCCCGCCTTGCCAGGGCGTTTCGGGACATGGGATTGCAGGTTGGAGATCGAGTGGCTGGTTTCATGCCGAATATGATCGAGACCGTCGTTGCCATGCTTGCCACCACCAGCGTGGGAGCCATCTGGTCGTCATGCTCCCCCGATTTTGGAATCAAGGGGGTCTTGGACCGTTTCGGCCAGATCCAGCCGCGTGTTCTCTTCACTCCCAATGGATACAGTTATAGCGGAAAAAAAATAGATTCCCTGGAACGTATTGCCGAAGTGGTGCAGCAAATCCCGAGCATCGAAAAGGTTGTCGTAGTTCCCAACACGGATCCTCATCCCGACCCGACGCGTGTCCCCAACGGAATCCTTTTTGAAGACTTTCTGGCCAAAGAAAAGGGTCTGGAAATAGAATTCGAACAACTGCCCGCCGATCATCCCGTCTATATCATGTATTCCTCGGGAACCACCGGTGTTCCCAAGTGCATCGTTCACGGGGCGGGTGGCACACTGATCCAGCACATCAAGGAACTCAAGCTTCACACCGACCTCAAGCGTGAAGACACTATCTTCTACTTTACGACCTGCGGATGGATGATGTGGAACTGGCTGGTCAGTTCTCTGGCGTTGGGGGCGCATGTGCTGCTTTACGACGGTTCTCCCTTTTATCCACGGCCCGACGCTATGTGGAAGATGGCCGAGGAGGAAAGGATCAGTATTTTCGGGACCAGCGCCAAGTACCTGGCGGCCGTTGAAAAAGCTCATGTGAAACCCAAAGAATCCTTCGACCTGACGCCTCTCAAAGCGATTCTCTCCACCGGTTCGCCCCTTTCCATCGAGAGTTTTGAATTCGTTTACCGGGATATCAAAGAAGATCTTTGCCTCTCTTCCATTTCCGGCGGCACGGATATCATTTCCTGTTTCGCTCTGGGAAATCCCATAGGCCCCGTTTATGCGGGCGAACTTCAGTGCCGGGGACTGGGGATGAAGGTGCAGGCCTTTAACGACGAAGGCAAGCCGGTTATGGGAGAAAAAGGTGAATTGGTCTGTACCGCCGCGGCTCCCTCCATGCCCATCAGCTTCTGGAACGATCCCGATGGCAAGAAGTATCGGAACGCTTACTTTGAACTCTACCCGGGAATCTGGAGTCACGGCGATTACATCGAAATCACCGAAAACGAGGGCGTCATCATATACGGAAGATCCGATGCCACTCTCAATCCCGGAGGCGTACGCATAGGAACCGCCGAGATCTATCGCCAGGTGGAAAACATTCCTGAAGTCCTGGACAGCCTGGTGATCGGTCAGGAGTGGGATAACGATGTGCGGGTGATCCTGTTCCTGAAACTGCGTGAAGGTTTTGAACTGACCGAAGAGCTGCAGAAGCGGATCAAGACCATGATTCGTGAAAACACGACTCCCCGCCATGTTCCAGGAAAGATCATCGCAGTACCCGATATCCCTTATACCATCAGCGGCAAGAAGGTGGAGCTTGCCGTGCGCAAGGTCATCCACAATCAGGAGGTCAAGAACAAGGACGCCCTTGCAAATCCTGAAGCCCTCGACTACTATAAAGACCTTGAAGCGCTGAAATCTTAAGAGATGCTGAAAGCTTGCCTTGAACAGATCTTCCCCGTTCAACTCTGAGGATCAGCTTAGCCGACATGTGTTGAAGGCTGTCGGGAGGAGGTGAGTTTGGGGGGCCGTTTTGAGGTTATGAATTTAAATACCGCTTTCAGGTGAAATGAACCCGAATGGAATTCGGGCTAAAGTTTTTATTGGAGTGGAAGACCGGTTTAAAAGTAGAGGGTTGAAGCTAAAGGTGAGGGGCGAAAGCCCCTCTCTTTATGAAATGAACTGCCGGTTTTCCAGGGAGGGGAGCGTCCGCCGGTACAAATCATGATGCTGGTATTTCTGAACAGATTTTCATTTCGACGGACTGAGACCACATTTCTTGCTCACCTCGCTTATTATTTCGTTCCAGTTTGCTGAAAACACTTGCTAACAGGGAAGCGCGGAGGATGTCGAAAAAATCCGGTGCGTTTAACTTCTTTAAAGGTTTACCGGAACTTATAGTGGGAATTTTGACTTTGGGTTTGACTGATCAGGAATTTAAGAATAGCATTCAATGGATTTCTTCTTTCAATAATATGATTTTATTATGGATTATGCTTAATGGGATACGGGAAGATGGTCGGTTTCAGGAGATAACATAGAATCATACAAAGAATCGCCAGGCGGCTGTTTCTTGTCTTCTCTTGTTGTTGTGGCATGTATGGAAAGCGGGAAATGAAGGTTATATCCAGGAAAAACGAACCCTATTATTACGACTCGGCTAAGCGGCAGATCCCCATGTTGGAAGAGTTTCTGGAGCTTTTCCGGTACCGTGAACTTCTGGCACAATTTGTGGCCCGCAATATAAAAATCCGTTATAAACGTTCTGTATTGGGGGTTGCCTGGACGATGCTCAATCCACTGTTCATGATGGTGATCATGACCCTGGTTTTTTCAAAGCTCTTTCGCTTCACCCTGGATTACTACCCGGTGTATGTACTTACGGGGTTCATTTTTTGGAACTTCTTTTCCCAGACAACCACTCTGGCTATGAACGAGCTGGTCTGGGGGGGGAACCTGTTGACTCGCATATATATGCCACGCGCCATTTTCGGCGTCACAGCTCTTGGGACAGGCTTAGTCAATATTTTTCTGGCATTGGTGCCGCTTCTGTTGATCATGCTGGTAACCGGTGCCCCCCTAAGACCTGCACTCTTTTTCTTGCCCGTTTCCATCCTCCTTTTGGCTATGTTTACACTGGGAGTCGGCCTTTTTCTTTCAATGTTGGCAGTCTATTTTGTTGATATCCTTGAAATATATCAGGTCGTTCTGCTTGCCTTGATGTATCTTAGCCCTGTTATTTATCCTATCCAAATCATACCGGAAGGATATGTTTGGGTGTTTAAAATGAATCCGATTTACTACCTTTTGGAGGTTTTTAGATCTCCGATTTATTATGGATGCCTTCCGGATTTTCATTCATTGCTTTTCGCCATGTTGATCTCTTTGGGAGCATTGCTGTTCGGTTGGTGGAGTTTCGCGAGGAAAGCTGATGATTTCGCTTACAGAATCTGATGATAGATCCCAAAAAGCTTTTCCAGGAAGTATCAATGAACCTGTTATAAGGCTTGAAAATGTTTCTGTTCGGTATCGTTTGCCACGAGAGACCATAAAAAGTGTGAAAGAATATACCATTAAAAGGATTCTACAACGGCGTTTGATTCATGATGAGTTTTTGGCTCTAGATGATGTAAGTTTAGATATCGAGAGGGGGGAACTGTTCGGCTTGATTGGCCGTAATGGTGCGGGCAAGAGCACTCTTCTCAAAGTGATATCGAGAGTTCTTCGTCCTACGTCCGGACGCCTTCAACTGCGCGGTCGGGTTGCGCCGTTGCTGGAACTTGGAGCCGGATTTCATTTTGAACTCACAGGGCGGGAAAACGTGTTTCTCAATGCGTCATTGCTGGGCTATTCCCGCGCTCAAACGGCCGAACGCCTCGACGAGATTGTGGATTTTGCGGAAATATCTGATTTTATTGATGCCCCCCTTCGTACTTATTCCACTGGGATGGTGGCGCGGCTCGGTTTTGCCGTAGCTACAACCACTCAACCTGATATCTTGATCATTGATGAGGTATTGTCCGTAGGCGACGAACATTTTCAGCGAAAGTGCCGTGAGAGGATCAATGAATTTCGAAATAATAAGGCGACGATACTTCTGGTGACCCACAGTATGGAAGTTGCGCGCAGCATGTGTAACCGTGTTGCATGGCTGGAAGGTGGTCGAGTACGTGCTCTGGGTCTACCGGAAGAAATCGTGGCGTCTTATCAACAAAATTCATGAGATGGATGTACTGTTCAGTTATAGAGAGGCTGTGTTTATTGACAGTTGAAATACCCTCCACCAGGACAGCCTTTTCCAACGTATTTTCAGTGTCGTTCAATCGTCAGTTGTTTAAATGAAGCCAGATTTTCAAAAAGCGCTTCGTACTGCTTGCTTACGCGTTCGAGGGAATACCCTCCTTCAACAACAGAGCGCCGAGCGTTTGTGCGCAGTTCCTCAAAGCGGTTTCCCCTCTCTCTGATGAGTTGCCTCAGGGCCGGTAGCAGTTCCATTGGTCGATTTACCGGCGCCAAATAGCCGTTGATCCCCGGTTGGATCACCCGCTCGATTTCTCCAGCCTTGGTGGCAAACACAGGGATTTTCATGGAGAGGGCTTCAAGCATGACCATTGGAAGTCCTTCGACGACGGAAACGAGGACCAGGACATCTGCAGCTGCATAAATGGAACCCATCTCTTCGGGAGAGACAAAAGGGAGCCATGTAAGCCGGGAAGAAATGGGCGATCCTTGAAGCAACGCCTCTGTTTGCTTGCGAAGTATTCCATCTCCGACCATCATGAACTGGACCGCATTTTCTGAGAGGAGGTTTTCAGCAATCTTGACAAAGATATGCGGCCGCTTCTCTTCGCTCAACCGTCCCACAAAGAGCACTAAGAACGCCTCCCGGGAAATGCCCCATCGATGTCTTGATTCATTGCGGTCAAACCTTTCCGGGTTGTAGAGTCCCTCTGTGTCCACTCCGTTGAAAATGACCTGGATCTTCTCCTCCCGAATCGAATTTTTCAGAAGACTCTCTTTGATGTGCTGATTCACTCCGACAAAACGGTCAATATACGGCTCATAAGCTATAGCGTTTCTGAAGTGCCCCAATTGGCTGTCATTATGAAGAATATTGACAATGGGGAGAGCAGGACGGTTTTTCTTGATCTCTGGAAGATATTTATAGCCAATTTCGCTGCCATCCAGGAGCAATGCGTGTATGGAGCGTGTTTTGAGAAAATTGAAAACAAAGGGTTTCCAATTGCGTTCATCCAGGAAATTGGGGAGATGGTAGATACAGGGGGTAACTGATTTGATCTGTGCCTCCAGCGGGTTCTTGCTGCGTACCGTCGTCATGACATGGATGTTCCACCGATTGGCCAAAGTCTGGAGGATTTGTCTCAGAACCATATCGGCTCCACCCAATTCTAGCCAGGGAACAAGCACCAGCAACCCCTTTTCCTTGGCGGCAGGTAAGTACTGGTTTGGGTGGTTCAAATTGATGAAGGGTCGATCCGGCTGAATGTCATGGTAAGCTCTACGGATTTTATGACGCAGTCTGTGCTGTATAAAAATATTTGGATTTAATTTCTTGATGCGTTCCCGCAGTTCTTCTGCGATAGCGTCAGCTTTGTGCGTTAAGGTTTTTCCATGTCGTCGATGCCCGAACAAAAGTTCCGGAATCGTTTTACCTCTGAGTCCTTTTGCCCCCAGACGAATCCAGAATTCCCAGTCTTCATAGCCTCCCCGCATTTCAGGGCGATAGCCTCCAACATCCAGCCAGTCTTCTTTCTTGAAGACTGCACTGGCCAGAACGTGATTGTATTGCAGGATTTTGTCAATATCGAAATCTTGAGTCTCCCACGTTCCCTGCTCATCGCCAAAGAGATGAAGCCAGGAGTAGGCAAATCCAATCCCGGGATTACTCTCAAGCATGGAAACACACTTTTCAAGATAAGTGGGCTCCAGAATATCATCTGCATCCAGGCAGCAGATATATTTGCCCCTGGCCTTCGATATCCCTTTATTCCTTGCTCCCTCCGGTCCCGTATTTGCCTGATGGATGACTTGAACTTTCGGTTGCTGCAGATTTTCAAGAAGATTACAAGTATAAGGGTCTGTGGACCCATCATTTACAACGATAACCTCAAGGTCTTGCAGTGTTTGGCGGGCGACGCTCTCCAGAGCATCCCCAAGAAAACGTCCATAATTGAAGCAGGGAATCACTACTGAAACGAGAGGAGCTCCATCGTTGTGCGGCCAGGGTTGCGCCGGTTGGTTGATGAGTGGGAGCTGTTGAGGGATGGCCCGATAGAAAAGATCCAAAAATCTATTTATCTTGGCTTTGGCTTCAGGGGAGAGCTTTTCCTTGAGCTGCCAACGCATCAGATACAGGATGTGGTCCAGATTGAGTTTCCAGGAAGGTTCTTTGGGTTTTGGGGAAAGGGGTGTCACCGCCAAAGGAGCTTTATCTTTCATATAATCAGCATTTCCTTGAGTCATTTTGGTACGCAGTTCGCTGTGAACCACTGCTGTGCTCAAAAAAGTTTAGAATCTTTATCTTCGCATACAGAATTTTCAAAGAGTTTTGATACATTCCGACCACCTTGTTGCCTTGCGTGTTTCATACAGAAAAAACTTGACCATTCTCATAAATATAATAAATTTTACTATCATAGATTTTTTAAACGATGTGAACAACCAAAAAATTCTATGCCTTGTCCATTTGCTCAAGGCTTTTTATTTTAGAATATCAAATTGTTAGCTATAATATAAAAAAGAGTTGCATATCCCTTTGAAAATCGCTGTTGTCATTTGCACCAAGGACCGTCCGGCAGATCTGAATCAATGCCTCGTTTCACTTGCCATACAAGACTATCCCCTTTGTGAATTGGTGATAGTGGATGCAAGTGAAAGCGATGCTACACGAAGGCTTGTGAAGGGATTCGATATGCCGCACGGCCCTTCCATAGAGTATATCTCGTCGCCCAGAGGACTTACTTTGCAGAGGAATACAGGCATACGCCGGCTTCGGTCCGAACCCGATGTCGTATGCTTCCTGGACGATGATGTTGAAATCGAACCCGGTTATTTGAGGAATGTCGCAAGGAAGTTCGAAGCGGATACGGAAGGGCGGATTCTTGGAGTCTGTGGCAATGCGGCAAATGAAAAACCGAGAGGCATTTTTGACCGCATGGTTCGAAACCTCTTTATGATTACGGATAATCGAAGTGGAAAAATCCTTCCCTCCGGTGATGGGGGGCATATTTATTCTCCCCGGCGGGATGAAACGGTGGCTGTCTTGTCCGGATGCAATATGTGTTATAGAAGGGAAGTGTTTACTCAATACGGGTTGGCCTTTGATGAGGTCCTTACCGGCTATGCCTTCATGGAAGATCATGATTTTTCCTTCCGGGTGAGTAAATACGGTGGGCTGGTGCAACTGGCGGACGCAAGGCTTGTGCACCATGTCAGTCCGGTTTCCCGCCCGGCTTTAAGAGATCTCTTTGAAAACTACATCATCCATTCATTTTATATTTTCAGGAAAAACCACTCGCCTCAACCGTTCGAATACCTTTGCTATGGATGGCGCCTTGTGGGAAAGTTTCTCCAGGCATTCCAATTGACGCTGAAGTCTCGTTCCGTCTTTCCACTGTCCGGGTGGATTTCCGGTCTTTTGAGGATAAGAAAACTTGTCAAACGGGTCGACTGAAAAAGGTCGGTGCAGGCTGATCGTCATGCTCGAAGGTACCTCGGGTGGGGCACGCAAGCATGTGATCGATTTGCTTCTGGGACTTAACAAAGAGAGGTATGCCATCACTTTCATCTACTCTTCCCAGAGAGCGGATGCCGTTTTTGAATCCCTCCTGCCCGTGCTGGATCGAGTGGGAATCGAGCGGGTGGAAGTGCCCATGAATCGTGGTTTTCAAGGCATAGGAGATTTCAATGGCCTTTTGCGGCTCAAACACGTTTTTCGCAGGATCCGTCCGGACCTGGTTCACGCACACGGGGCCAAAGCGGGCGCACTGGGGCGCTTTGCCGCGCGGATGCACGGTGTGAAAGGTTCGGTCTATACCCCTCATGGCGGATCATTTCATAAATTTGGAGGCGGCAGCGGGCTGCTCTATTTGATGATAGAAAAGAGCCTTGCCGGTGCATCGAATCATATCATCGGGGTATCTGAAAGTTCGTGTGAAGTGGCCAGGAAGCACCGCCTGGCCAGGCCTGATCATATTCACCTGGTCCATAACGGGATTGATCTTGCTCAAATCGATGTGTGGAAGCGAGGCTTTTCGGCGTCAAATCATCAAAAAAACCGGAGACCGGATTCCTTTACGGTGCTCTATCCGGCTTCCTTTCTCGAAGCCAAGGGCCACCTCCAGTTGCTGGATGCCCTGGATCGCAGTCAGACAAAGCTGCTTCCGGGAATTCTCATATTGCTTGCTGGAGAAGGGCCTCTGCGTGATAAGGTTCACTCCAGAATTTATGAGCTCGGTTTAGAGAGGCATTTCCAATTTCTGGGCTTCCAGCCAAATCTTTATGCCTGGTACCAGAGGAGCGATCTTGTGCTGCTTCCGTCGCGGTTTGAAGACTTTCCTTATGTCCTCCTGGAAGCCATGGCCTTTTCAAAACCGGTTCTTGCGACTCGGGTCGGCGGGATTCCTGAACTTGTAGAGGATGGGTGCAATGGCTTTTTGATCGATCCAGCCCATTTGATGGAATTGCCGGTCCGCCTCAATGCATATTCCCGCGATCCGGATTTCCTACAGGCCGTGGGCGAAAAGGGGCGTTCCACGGTGGAACGCGGATTCACGGTTGAACGGATGGTTGCGGCAACGGAAACGATCTACGAGAATATTTTGTCTGCTACAAATTTGATTCGATAACGCAAGAATTTCAAAGGTCAACGGTATGTCCCTGGTAATAAACCTTAGAGAGAAAAGCACCTATCTGGTCAGGGTCCTGCATGCATTGGACTGTGTCGCTGTGGTTTCCTTTCTTTGGCTGCTCATGAAATGTTATGGATTGGCATGGGAAGATTGCTATACCTATCTTTCTGTGGTGTCCTGCATCATGAGTCTGTTCATCTTCCCTTCGTTTCAGTTGTACCGATCCTGGCGTGGGCATGGCCTGCAAAATGAATTCATTCTTATCTTCAAGGCCTGGGGGACCGTCGTGGGCCTCTTGCTTTTCTTCTCGTTCGTTCTGAAGGTGTCCTATTATTTTTCGCGATTTGTCATATTGCACTGGTTTGTTCTTACCCCCGTAATCATATTCTGTTTGCATATGCTTGTGAGGATGCTGCTTCGGGTGCTTCGCAGCATGGGGGGAGATGCAAGAAATGCCGTCATCATCGGTGCAGGTGAACTGGGGATGAGGGTGGCAGAGCACATCGAGAATACGCCGTGGGCGGGCATCCGTATTGCCGGTTTTTTCGATGATCGCAAAGAGAACACCGATCCGTCCCTGCAAGGCAGGACCATATTGGGTAAAATCCATGAACTGCCTGACTATCTTCGGAAAAACCTCATTGATTATGTCTATATAGCGCTTCCTATGCGTGCCGAAGAGAAGATTTTTTCCATTCTCACCCATTGCCGGACTCTGGGGGCGGAAGTGTATCTGGTGCCCGATCTTTATCTGTTCAGTCTTTTCAATGCGCAGCTTCAGTCGTTGGGAGACCTGCTGCTTCTCAATTTCAATCCTTACAATACCTGGAAGCGTTCTTTCGATATCGTGTTTTCTCTTGCCGCCCTTCTTCTGACGCTTCCCATCGGTTTGCTCATCGCCTTGGTCGTTAAGTTGGAAGACGGAGGCCCCGTCTTCTATGGTCATCCAAGGATCACTTCCACGGGAAAGGTGTTTAAGTGCTTGAAATTCCGAACCATGCATATCCATGCGGATCGAAAACTGACCGAAATTTTGCGCAACGATCCAGACGCCCGAGCTGAATGGGAGCGAACCTTTAAACTCAAGAACGATCCGCGCATCACACGGGTGGGAAGATTCCTGCGCAGCACGAGCCTCGATGAACTGCCTCAGTTCATTAACGTTCTGAAAGGGGAAATGAGCGTGGTCGGTGCACGGCCCATTGTCTACGAGGAACTGGACAATTACTACAAAGAAAATGCCGGCTTGTACTGTTCTACAAAACCAGGCATGACGGGACCTTGGCAGGTGGGGAAGCGCAGTGAGACGGCAGACTATAGTGAACGGGTGCAGTTGGACAGGTGGTATGTGCTCAACAGTTCTTTCTGGCTGGATCTGAAGATCATTTTCAAGACTTTGAGAACCATGATAAGCGGGAGGGGGGCCTATTGACCAGCCTCACCACAGCGGATACATTTCAATCCCTCGGTCTCATGATTTACCTTTGAACAGATATTTATCCATTCCATTGGTGCACCGGGAGATCTTTTTCCTGACCGTTTCGTCGAGGATGCGCTGATTTGCAGACAGTGCGGATAAGGACCGATGGGCATGAAAAAGATGGTATGCAAGAGCGGAAAAGCGAATGTTTTGCTTCCGGATGCCGTAGTTCAGAAGCCTTGCCGCAAATTCACTGTCTTCTCTGCCCCAACCTTCAAAATCTTCATTGAATCCATTGACGGCCAGGGCATCCGACCTCCAAAAGGAAAAATTGCAGGTTCGGATTCCCCGTAACTCTCTTTTGTCCCTTGAAAACCATTTGCTGAAAAGCTGGGATCGCAATGCGTTTTTTCTGTTCAAGAGCCCCGGTTCAAATGGAGAAAAATCGAATTGCTCCGTCCGCAATACTTCAGCAGTCTTCTCGCGTGTCAGGAGCACTCGCGACCCTTGAGAAAAGTGGCCGGGCTTTGCCATGATCATGTGGTCTTTGACAAAATCTTCATGAAGGATCATGTCCCCATCGATGAGAATGACATATTCCCCTTTAGCTTCACTAATGGCCTTGTTTCGAATCTTTGCGGCACGAAAACCGCGGTCTGACTGCCAGACGTGCAAGAGTGGCATGGGAGCTCTACCGGCCAGGTCCCGGACCGCTTCGCTTGTTTCAGCCCCCGATCCGTCATCCGCAATGATGATTTCCCAAGGGTGTTCTGTCTGGCGGAAAGCGCTCAAAATGGACAACCTCAGAGCCTCGACCCAATTGTATGTTGTGATGATAAGAGATACTTTCACTTTCTGTTTTCTTCGTAAAGCATCATGTATTTATAGAACACACCGTTTGCATTGGATACCGAAATGAGCAATCCCCTGTAGCCGTAGAGGAATCCCCTCTGCCAAAAAAAATTCTTGAGAAAACTCATGACCGCATGTGAAATGGCCTTCGATGGTGAACTTTTTTTCTTGCCCCTGTTTTCAAGGGCAAAGAGCCTTGCGTAGTTTTGCATCTTATCGAGAAGGTCTGAAGCGTTTTCAAACGAAAAGTGCTTGATGGGCTGATGCAAATCCACTATGCGCGATGATTTTCCGACAATGAGGCTCTCGTGAACCAATTTGTCATTGAATGCGGTGTGCCTTCTGTTATAGAGCCGCAATACCCTGTCCGGATGCCAGCCGCAACACTTGATGACCTTCCCCGCGTAGTGGTTTTCCCGGGGCAGGGAATAAATGTGATTGTCGTGGAGAACCAATTGCCGGATTTCCTGAAAAGCCTCCGAAGTGAGCATTTCATCGCTGTCGATGTTGAGAATCCAGTCATGGGTTGCATGATGTGCCGCTAAATTTTTGAGCGGCCCGAACCCCAGAAATTCAGATTCAAAGATTCTTACATTGGGAAACGCACTCGCTCTCTCCAGGGTTTTGTCCGTTGAACCGTTGTCCAAAAGGATGATTTCGTCAAATCCCTTGAGAGAGCTCAAGCAGCGTTCGATACGGTCCTGGTTGTTCCTGGTCAGGATGGTTACACTGATTCGATGTGCCATCTTCTGTTCTCTTGGAATGTATTACAATCCTTGTAAAGAAAAGCGCTGAAATAGACAAAGCTGAGGGAAGTAAAATGTCCTAACAGATAGGAATCCGTGAACATGGCTGTCATAAAAATGATAGGCAATGCCAATTTATTGTGTCTTGAAAGGTCCGACGTAGCAAACGCGCACCTTATTTGAAAGTAGAAAATGGAGAGAAATATCAGTAACCCCAATATGCCGAATTGAGCCATCACCAGCAAATAATTGTTGTGAGGATTGACTGTCGTTACAACATCCGGAGTTTGAAGTTGATTAACCTTGTTGTATTCTTTTGAAAAATCTCCCGTTCCGACTCCAAGTAAGAGATTGTTTTTTATGATATTCAGTGTATTAATATAGAAGGTGATTCTGTCATTTACATATTTTGAAGGTCTGTTCATTTTGAAAGTTGTTACTTCATCTACAACAGCATCGATTCTATTTTTAAAAACATTGCTTGTATAATAAATTGTAAAAAAAAGAATGGGAATAAGCAGGATAGATAAGCTAACCGATCTAGCTATCTTAGATTCAAAAAATTGGAATAATATAATAATTAATGATACGAAATAAATTATTTGTCCTGTTCTTCCAATAGTGATAAACATATTTATGCTCATACTTATAAATAAAATTGAATATATAATTAATAGTGATTTTGATAGCTTGTAAAATACTAATTTGTCTAGAATGAAATAAATACAAACAGCCAGCAAAACATTGTAAAAGACATGTCCCATGACGGTAAATTTTGTGATTCCCAGTATATTAAGATAAGAAACTACATGAGCGAAAGTCATCGCTGCAATGAATGCAGTGAGATAGTATTTGGAATCTTCCTTTTTCATTGCCGTCATTAACACTGGAAGCATCAGGATCTTCCATTCTTTGCCCGCCATATGGAGCCCCCATTTCAAATCCTCTGTCCATGCGAGCCCCACGATATGTAACAGGTAGAAGGCGAGAAATGCCAACGCAACTTTATTATTTTTAATCTCTTCAATACGTGCGGCGAAGTTTCCACTACAAATCCATAAGATCGCAATGACTACCGCCACGATGGTTCCGATGGAAACGGAAACAGCCATTGCAAAACCCAGGACGATCAAAAGGTACCGGTTGGCGTTAGCCAGGTTGTTCGATAAACGCATGTTTTTCGATCCGGACACAAAGAAGATTCTGTTGAATGAGGGCTCTTGCGCTATTGTCGAAAAAAGTCTTTTGAGTTGCTTCTCTCGTCAATGATCCCAAGAACCCTTTCTAAGGTGAGATTTTTCATGCATTGGACGTCTGCACATTCTTTCCTCCTGTAGCAGGGAGAGCAGGAAAGGTCTTCCCTGATAATGGTGTGAATCGCTCCATAGGGTCCCGTTCTGAGGGGGTTGGTAGGGCCAAAGATGGCGAACACGGGAACCTCGAGGGCGGCTGCAATGTGCATGGGGCCCGTATCGTTGGAAACAACGAATTTGGCTTTTTGGATGACGGCAAGGAGCTCTTTCATGGATGTTTTCCCCGCAAGAGATATCGCTTTGCCCGCAGATGCGGCAAGTACCCGTTCAGCCAGGGGGACATCGGCTTTTCCTGCGACGATGACCGAGGTGAAGGGAAGGCGCGCTGCAAGCTCCCCAAATCGCTCCGGAGGCCATCTCTTGACCCGGGTACCCGCCGATGGGGCCAGAACGATATAATCCTCGGGAAGAGAATCCATCAAAGGGATACGGGTGGGGAAGGGAGGAAGCGGAAATCGCAGTCGGGCAGTGTTGCAGCCCAGAAATGCAGCGATTTTCATGTACCTTTCGACAGCGTGGATGTCACGCCCTCCGCATATGCGATGTGTGTAAAAAAGAGGACTGCCTTCTCTTGCCTCTTTGAATCCGATGCGCCGTTTTGCCCCTGTGGCATAGGAAATGATTCCGCTCCTGAAAAGACCTTGCAAATCGACCACCATGTCAAACCGCTCTCGTCTGATGGCCGAGAAGAGGTGTCTCAACTGGCTGAAAGTTTCTCCAATCCGGGAGAGCCTCTTCCACTGATCCTTGTCGATGATCCAGAGACGGTGGATCATGGGATGATCTTCGAGTATGCCATGGAGCCCTCGAGCGACCACCCAGTGAATCTCGGCTTTTGGAAACCTTTCCCTGACGGCGTTCAAGAAGGGAAGGCTGTGCACGATATCTCCCAAGGCACTGGGTTTGACGATAAGGATTTTTGCAGGGGACACATCCAGATGGAGAGAGCGGGTTTCACCCGCCCAATCCGAGGATCTCTGCTGCGGCATCCCCAATGGGAACGGAGAACTTGGGGAAGATGTGTGCATATCCCTCCGAAACGGCCGCATGGTGTTTTGCATATGCCGGTGGTTGGGGGAAGAAGGAGGAGCCATGCAGAAAGGCTTGTCGGGAATCAAGTTAAGTTCCTCGCTCGGGGGAGAAAAAGATCTGGTCCCTGGAGACCAACCTCTTGGGTTGTTCCAAATCTTTTTTTGTTTCAAAATTTTCAGAGGTGATCCAGGGCTCCAATGTCGAAACCGGCCCGGCCCAGTGGGTCATTGTTTTGGCCAGGGCTGATAGGGACGGGTTTTCCACCTTCTGTGAATCCAGAACCACTGTTCGGGGTTCCGCCTCACGTAACGTTCAATGACCTGGTTGAATTTCGCCGTGTTTTCTTCGATGTCGATGGTGGTGTCTCCCGTTCTCAAAAGGGGAACCTCCGGTTCGATGATCATCTCATAACGTCCGTCCGGCCGGCGAACATTGTAGACGGGAATGACGGGTATCCCGGTCCTCAGAGCCAATACGGCCATGGCCTTATTGGTGCATGCCGATTGGTTGAAAAAAGGTACGAAGACGCCGTCATACCAGTCTGTATTCTGGTCTCCCAGCAGAGCCACGATTTCACCCTGTCGAAGCAGTTGGAGTACCTGCCGGATGGACCCCCTTTTGTGGATGGTGCGGTTGCCCGTTCGGCAGCGCATCCGGTCGATCAATCTGTTCATGAACGGATTGTCCAAGGGGCGCACAATGATATTGAAGGGCAGGTAGCGCAGGGAAAACGCCAGGGACATCATTTCCCAGTTGCCGAAATGAGAAGTTATGACAAGAAGACCTTTGCCCTTCTGCAAAGCGGCATACAGGTTTTCCGCGCCTCTGAATGTGGCGAATCTATCCAGGTTTTCGTGGTTCAGCTTTCGAACATAAGGCAATTCCAATATAACGCGGGCCAGATGGTCAAATACATTGCGGCAGATCTTCTGCCGCTGAGATGCATCCAGTTCATTGCCGAATGCCAGGTTTAGATTCTCCAGGGCGATCTTACGATGGCGCTTGTCGATCCGGTACCAGATCCAGCCAAGCATAGAGGCTATCCTGCGATTGGTCTCGCGGGGCATCTTCGCCATTTTGTCCAGGAGCAATCCAATGAAATGCTCTAAGAAAACGACTTTTTCTTTCACTCTCTATCCTGTCGTTCATCCCATAGCTTTTCGCCGTTTGACGAGGATGATTTTTCATTGATTTTTGAGAGGTCCGATGCCGGAAGAACGTGTGACATAGCGCCGCAACCTCACCTCCCGTGCCCTGCCGCCACTCCAGGCGGAGAAACCAAAGCGGCGGGAGACTCCATCTGCGAAAACTGAAGCTCATAAAGCCTGCGGTATTCACCATTTTCCCTCAGCAGGTCCTCATGGCGGCCTTTTTCGAGAATGCGCCCGTTTGCAAGAGCTACGATAAGGTCCGCATTCTTGATGGTGGAGAGGCGGTGGGCAATGACCAGCGTTGTCCGTCCTTCCATGAGGTTTTCCAAGGCCTTTTGCACTTCCAGTTCCGACTCACTGTCCAACGACGAGGTAGCCTCGTCCAGGATGAGTATGGGGGCATTCTTGAGCAGCGCCCGCGCGATGCAGATCCTTTGCCGTTCCCCCCCCGAGAGCAACATTCCCTGTTCTCCAATGAGGGTATCGAATCCCTTGGGCATCTTCATGATGAAATCGTAAGCATTGGCAGCCCTGGCCGCCGCCATGATTTCTGTTTCGCTCTTCTCGATGCTCCCATAGGCGATGTTGTTGCGTACCGTGTCGTTGAAGAGAATCGACTGCTGGGTCACGATACCGATCTGTGACCTCAAGGATGCGATCGTCACATCCCGAATGTCGATCCCATCGATGAGCACAGCCCCCCGGGTAACCTCGTAGAAGCGGGGAATGAGATTGACCAGAGTGGTCTTCCCGGAACCGCTCACTCCTACAAGGGCTACGATCTTTCCCGCCGGCACCTCTAGGTTGATATCCGTCAGAACGGGTTCATCCCCGTATCGAAAATGAACCCCTTTCAATGCGATTCCCCGTTTGATGGGAGGCAGGACAACCGCCCCCGGCTTGTCCTGGATATCGGGCTGCGTGTCCAGGATATCGAAAACGCGGTATCCCGCAGCCACTCCCTGCTGCAGCGTGTTGTTCGTGTTGCTCAAACGTTTTACGGGTTCATAGAGCATGAGAAGTGCGGCCATGAACGAAAAAAAATTGCCCGGCGTCGATACACCCATGATGACATTGTATCCGCCGTACCAGATGATGAAGACGATGCCAAGTCCCCCCAGGAATTCCATGACGGGGGAAGAGAGTGCCCTTACGGCGACAGACTTCATCGTATAATCCATGAATTTTAGGTTCTCTCCGGCAAAACGCGCCTTCTCATACTCTTCCATGCCGAAGGCCTTCACGATCCGAGCACCGCTGAACGTTTCATGAAGAATGACGGAGAGGTCTCCAATGGATTGTTGGCTCTTGGTGCTGATGCGCCGCAGCATTTTCCCAAATTTCACAATAGGGTAAAAAGCGAGAGGCAAAATAAGGACGGCCATGGAGGCCAGTTTCCAGTCCCGGTAAAAGACGACGGCGAGGAGTCCCACGATGCTGAAGGAATCTTTGAGCAATCCTGTAATGGCATCGGATACGGCTCCCTGAATCTGCGTCACGTCATTGGTGATGCGTGACATGAGGACTCCCGTGGGAGTTTTATCGAAAAAGGAAAGGGAGAGTGACTGGATGTGGTCGTAAAGCTGCTGGCGCAGGCGCGCAATGATGCGTTGGCCCACATGGTTCATGAGATAGGAGTTGCCCCACGCGCAAACCCCCTTGAGGATGAACATCAGCAATACGACAAGAGAGAGGATCTTCAGCATGTCCATCCGTTTGTTCATGAAAATATCGTCGAGCACCGGCTTGATCAGGTAGGCGGAAGCGGCTGTGGATGCAGCGGTTCCCGTCATGCAGATCATGGCAATTGACAGTCTGCGCCAGTGCGGCTTGACATACTGAAACATGCGTTTGTAAATTTTCATGAGTCCTCACTGCTCTTTTCATGTGCGGATAACGAATCCATCGGCTCGAAGTGGTTTTTACCGTGTGCTGCATAAATGTCAAGATATTGTTCCATTTTCAGATTTGGAGGTATGCAGCAAGCTTCGAACCGCCTCCAGCACGTCCCCCACCTCTATGGAGTCCATGCATCGGTGATCCGTCGGGCACTCTCTTTTCAAGCAGGGAGCGCATTCCACGGGCTTTCGAACCACGCGGGAATTGACGGAAAAGGGGGAGGTGGTTGTGGAATCGGTCGGTCCGAAGAGGGCTACAATGGGTACGGAAAACGCTGCGGCCACGTGCATGGGGCCGGAATCGTTCGTTACCATGAGTGCACACCGGGAGAGGAGCGCCATCATCTCACGCACCGAGGTCTTTCCGATGAGGTTGAGGGGCTGTGTATGCATGGCCGATTCGATGTCTTGCCCGAGTTCTCTTTCCGCGGGTCCCCCTGTGAGCAGTATGCGCGCATTGAATTCCTTTGCCACAATGTCCCCCACTGCAGCAAACCGTTCCGGAATCCATCTCTTGGCGGAACCATAGGCTGCGCCGGGGTTGATGGCGATCCATCGTCCATCGCCCAGCTTTTCGCGTGCCCACCGTTTTTCCCCTTCTGATGAAATCAATTTGAGCTTTCCATCTCCTCCCGAAATGCCCAGCCGGTTCAGCATCCAGACATAATAGGCCGTATGGTGCCGGGCGCACCCGGTTTGCCTCACGGGAATGCCGTGAGTGAGTAGAAAACCACGCCCGTCCGTTCGGTATCCAGCGCGTTGGGGTATGCCGGAGAGAAAGGCGAGGATTGCCGCTTCAATGGCATTTTGGAAGAGAATTGCCAGATCGAAATGTTCTCTTCTAAGTTCCGAGGCAAGTTGCAGGAAACCCTTCGCTCCGTGGTGGATTCCCTTTTTGTCGTAGATCACCACCCGGTCGCAATAGGGATGAGGGGAAAAAAGTTCGGAAACGATGGGGTTGGCTAAAACAACCAGTTCAGATCGGGGAAAAGCCGCCCGGACGGCTCCCATGGCAGGAGTCGTCATGACGGCATCCCCGATCCAATTGGTGGACCGAATCAAAATTTTGCGAATACGTTGCCTGTCTAGGGCTGAACCAGAACCCATTTGCCCTTTTCAACCTTGACGATGACCATAGAGTCCGTTCCAAGACCGTTATGGTCTTCCGGAGTCAAGTTATAAATACCACTGATGCCGATGTATCCACGAGTCTGCTCGATGGCGGTCCGGAGTGCTTCCGGATCGGTTCCCACCTGGCGCATGGCGTTCGCAAGAAGGTAGATGGCATCCCACGCATATCCCGAATGAGTATTGATGGGGTACTGCTGATCGTAGTGATAGGTATCCTTGTAAAGGCTGATGAATTCTTCGATAACAGCTTTCTGAGGATCGGTGTCGGGGAGTTGATCCACGACCATCAGCTTGGTGGAAGGCATGATACTGCCTTCGGACGCATCGCCGGCCAGTTCTATGTATTTGGGATCCGGCTGTCCGTGACATTGCAGGAGCGGTATAGTGAGGGCAAGCTGCTTGACATTCTTGGCAACCCGGGCGCCTGCAGGCCCTATGGTCCAGCAGACGAGACCTTGTGCTCCGCTGGCTCTGATTTTGACAAGTTGCGGGGTCATGTCCGTATCCGCTACGGCAAAGGCTTCTTCAGCCACGATTTCCAGCCCGTATTCCGGCGCCAGCTGCTTCAAAACATTCAAACCATCCTTTCCGAAGCCGTCCGTAGCCGTCAGGAGTGCAATCTTAGTCAATTTCCGAGACTGGAGGTAGTCGTAAACTTTCTTGACGGCGACCGTGGTGCGCTGTGGGGTCTTGAAGGTCCAGCGGAAGGGGCCGAACTTGCCGCCCGCAATGACGGGATCTCCTCCAATGGTCATGATGATGGGGATATGAGCTGTATCTTCAATATAGGATTTGACTGCCATGCCTTCATCAGTTCGGGTCGGGCCGATGAGAGCAACGACCTTTTCTTTTTCAACCAGACGCTTGGCCTCCATGAGGGCCTTTGTCGGATCACTTTCCGTGTCGCCAACCACCAGTTCCAGAGGGCGCTTGTTGATTCCGCCTCCCTTGTTGATTTTGTCCACAACCATTTGTGCTACGAGTTTGGTCGGAGTCCCGATGGTGGCAGCGGGACCGGATAAAGCAAAAAAAGCGCCGATCTTGATGGGTTCCTGTGCCGACGATGAACCGGCCAGACACCAGGAAAAGATCATCACCAACCCCATGAGACCGCCGCACCGGGCACGGGCAAAAAGCCTGTTCTTCATGAATTTTCTCCTCGTTTCCCCCAAAGTTTAAGCTTCGAACCTCTTCAGGCACCCGGCTTTTCGTGTCCTTTTCTGCCCGGTGTTCGAGGTTCCCCCTCTGTTCCGAGATCCCTTCTCATACTTGCCTGACGCGAGTTTTCACCCCATTACCGGGCGAAAACTTCTGCCACGATGCATCAACTCTCCATGGAGCGATGATCGAAAACGCGTTTGCTTTTGCGTTCCGTGCGGGGCAGTGTCCCGTAGTCCAGCACTTCCACCCGGGTACGCACCAGGATCTGTTCGCGAATTTCCGAGATGATGGCATCCGCAAGCTGTTTGTCGACATCGGGAGAATCATCGTACAATCGTTCCACCTTGAGAAGCATCACATCCCGGCCGTCTTCCCGCCGGTTGAGATGAACCTGATATTCGCTCCCCAGGCCTGGAATCTGTGAGAGCACATGGTCGATCTGACCGGGATAGATGTTCACAGCGCGGAAAATGAACATGTCATCCGATCTGCCCATGAGATGATCGTGGCGGGGCAGGGGATTGCCGCACGAACAGGGTTCCGGGATGAGTCGTGTGAGGTCGCGTGTGCGGTACCGAATGAGGGGCGCGGCTTCCTTGCGCAAGCTCGTTACCACCATTTCTCCGATTTCTCCCGGTCGAACCGGTTCAAGGGTTTCAGGGTCGAGAATTTCCAGGATATAATAATCCGCCCAGTAATGAACTCCTTCGTGCGCGATACACTCGAGCCCCATTCCCGGCCCATAGAGTTCCGTCAACCCGGTGATGTCGAACAAATGCTCGGCACCTGTGATTTCCTGGATTCGCTGGCGCATTTTCCTGCTGTGACGTTCAGCCCCGAAAATGAACTTCTTGAGTGCAATACGGTCTTTGAGCCCCCGCCGTTCGATTTCTTCCGCGATGAGCAGCGCCATGGATGCGGTGGCACAAAAGACATTGCTCTGCATGTCTTCCAGAAGCTGGCAGTGAATTTCCGTGTTGGCGGGTCCAACTGGCACTGCCAGGGCGCCGAATCGCTCGCAGCCCAACTGAAAGCCCACGCCTGCGGTCCAGAGTCCATAGCCCACTGCGATTTGCACCCTGTCCGTCTGAGAGATCTGCGCCATTTCGTAGCATCGCGCAAACATTGTGGCCCAGTCGTCGATATCCTTTTGAGTGTAACAGAGAACTTTGCGCTTTCCTGTGGTTCCTGAAGATGCATGAATACGGACAATTTTTTCGAAGGGAACGGATTTCAGAGGAAAGGGGTAGTCCGATTGCAGGTCATGGGCGGTCACGAAAGGGAGGCGGCGCAGATCATCCAATGTGCGTATTTGGTCAGGCGAAACGCCTACTTCGTCCAGTCTTTTGCGGTAGAAGGGCGAGTTATTGTATGCGTGAGCGACAGTCCATTTCAATCCTTGAAGCTGAAGGGCTTCCAAATCCTCTCCGGAGGTACGAGCCGGCATGAAAGAAATACTCATTAACAAATCTCCTTGTCTCTAACAACTCATGGCACTTCGGATGACTTTCAGCTTGGTAGTAGTTCACCGCAGAGGCGCAAAAGGCACAAAGAAACAGGTCTTGGAGGCAGGAACGAAACGTTTTTGTATCGAAGCCTCTCTTGAGAACACAACCCCGGAATCGTTCTCTGCGCACACTGTGCCTTTGTGGTGAACGCTGTTCGGCTTGAGCTTGAAAAATGCCACTATTCTGAGAAGAAATTTCAATATGGCACATGTGTGAGAAGTGCCTTCGCCATGTTCCACCTCTCCATATCACAAAAGAACACAAATTTTGACAAAAACTGCAAAATAAAACCTGGTGAAATGGCAGGGTCTATCGAATGGCGAAAAAAATGGAATTGAGGGGGTGTCGGAAGTGACAATACCCTGAGAGAGCCATCAAAAACGAGAATCGTCGTCTTCTCGAGATTCATTTTGACAAATGGTCTTACGAAAGATTATGAATCAGAGTCTTTGCAGAATGCTATGGCTTTTGTTTCTCGATAGACATCCATTGGATAAGGTGGCCCAAAAAGCAGGTTGAGTTGAGGGTAGCGAAATCCAAAAGGAGTTTTTGTTGGCTTTCTTGGCAAAAAACGTGCTCAATCCAACCTGCAAAACTAAAACAATGAATAAAATCTGGCCTGTTTGATATGTACACTATGATAGAAGTTTCAGTTATTATCCCCATTCGGAATGAAGCAGAAAATATCGATGCGTTGGCCAAAGAGTTGACGTCGGTCTTCATGCGGACTCCATGGACATGGGAATGCCTTTGGGTTGACGATGGCTCTACAGATGCCAGTCTTTCCATTTTGCAGGAAATTTGCCGAAACGATTCTCGCCACCGCTATCTATCCTTCCAAAGAAATGCGGGGCAATCCGCGGCGTTATGGGCCGGATTCCGTGAGGCTCGCGGGGAAATCTTTGCGACCATTGACGGAGATGGTCAAAACGATCCCGCCGATCTTCCCATACTCATCCAAATGGTCGCTTCGGGGGAAACCGATATGGCCAACGGATATCGTGCGAAAAGGCAGGATACCCTCATGCGAAGGCTGTCATCCAGGATAGCCAATGGATTCAGAAACCTGATGACCGGCAAGACCGTAAGAGATGTGGGGTGTTCCACGCGAGCCTTCCAGCGGGATTGTGTGGAGTATCTTCCAAGATTTGCCGGAATGCACCGTTTCCTTCCAACGCTTGTGGCAATGCAGGGTGGACGCCTGGCCGAGGCCCCCGTCAACCACAGGCCCCGGCTGCACGGGCAGAGCAAGTATGGTCTGCGCAATCGCCTTTGGGTGGGGCTGGCGGACACTTTCGGAGTCTTATGGCTGCGCAAGAGGGCTTTCAGTTACGAGGTCGCCTACCGCAGTGAAACCGATTGAAAGGGATCAGGAAACGGGTTCTGGCTGGATGTCGTAAATCTTTAAGGTGATCATACGTCCCTTTGAATAATGAAATCCCTTCAGCGTTCGAATCAAATGCAAAGAGAGCCCCAGTTCCTGAGCTTTTTGGAGGAATGCCTGTTCCTCTTTGTTGGATACGATGGCTATGGCGCCCGGCTGCAGGTGAAGGGTTTCAGCTGCCTTTTCCGGTGAAATCAAACCCGTTTCCGTCCCCATCAAAAAAACCAGGCTGGGTTCATGATAGCCTGCGGCGACGATGGTTCGCTTCAACCCGCCCGGGCTTGCGGTGTGCTCTGAAATCGTCTGAGCGACGCTTCGGCTCAGCCAGAAAGAGTTGACTCCGGGGAGAATCATCTGAAAAGTGGGAGCAAAGATGAGAACCGCTCCCACGATTGCGGATGCCAGGGCGTTGCTCAGCTTAAGGCGTCGAATGTACCACACCGTGCTTCCGATCGTGAGGGTGGCTGCGGCCATGGGCCAGAGGGCCAGCGGATCGAACCTGCCGTCCAGGAACCAGGGGAGGGAGGGGATTCCCGCCAATGCGACAATTCCTGCGAGAGAACCCACTGCAGCGGCGCCCCATCGCGGCCAGAATCGAGGCCACTGGAAATTTTCTTTCTGAATGGCATAAACGGTTCGTGCCGTCAATAACGCCAGGGCGGGGTAGGTGGGCATGATGTAATGCGGGAGTTTGGTGGGCACCAGCTCGAAAAGGATCCAGGCCGGGAGGATCCAGGCGATGCAGAACCGTTCCGGAGCACAGGTCCGCCTTTCCCATGCATCCCTCAGGGTCAAACCGATGCACATGGAAGCCGGCCAGAAAGTCACGGGCAGGAGCAAAAGGTAATAACCGGGTTTGAAGCCGTGAGATTCTTGGCCGGAAACCAATTTTGGCAGTAAGTCGTTCTGGATGGCATCGGTGAAGAAAGTGCCTCCCGTGGCCTTTGTAATGGCGATGCCCCAGGGGAGGACCATAAATGCCACCAGTAAAATCCCGGGCAGCGGGCGAAGTTCTTTGAGCCATGCCGCTTTTCGGTCTATCAGAACGAGAGTGAGGATGGTCAGGGTAGCGATCAAGGGAACGATGGGGCCCTTGATCAGGATGCCGATACCCTGGGCGACCCAGAAGGTAGCGGCAAGGCCCAGCCCGTGCTTACTTTTTGGATTTTGCAGGTAAAGCGACGACAAAGCACCTTGGGAGGCAACGACGGCAGCGAGCAAAGCCGCATCGGTGGTGGCCTGATGTGCTTCAAAGATGAGGAGAAGGGAAGCCGACAACAGAGCTGCACCCAGAAAAGCTTCACGGGAACCGATGAGTCTCTTTCCGAAGGCAAAAGTGAGTAAAACTGCCAATGTCGCCCCTATAAAGGACGGGATACGATACGGCCAGATGTGCCCGCTCGCTGAAGCACCAAGCGCTTTCACCATCGCCGCCTGAAACCAGTAGATACCGATGGGCTTCTTGTTGCGCGGCTCTTCTTGAAAGCGGATGCGGACATAGTCTCCGCTTGCGATCATTTGCCGCGTAGCTTGGACAAACCGGGCTTCATCGCGATCTATAGGAGGAAGGGTCGTCAAGCCGGGAATGTAAAGGGCGGTGCACAATAAAATGAGCAATGCATAAGCCCTTACTCCATCAAAATGAATTTGCACTCTTCTCCTCCCGAAAGACTCTGGATTCCATTTTTTCGTGGCGAATGCCCGCAAGAATTTTACTGTGCAATCGCAGCCAGGGAGAATATGAAAGACAGCTCCAAATGGCAAGAGGGTTTGACGGCAATGCGAAGGGCAACGATTTTTATTTTCTCATGAAAGGGGTTGATACAGTATCTCATGGATCTCTTTAAAGATCATAAGTATTCAAAAAATATTTTGTTTTCACTAGGTTTGGTCATTTTGTTCTGTGTTTTTTCATATTATTTCATAGATAAGCCTGTAGCGATTTATTTTAAATCCTCTAACTATAATGTGTTTGGACTTTTTGATTTTATTACGAAGTTTGGCGTTTCTACCTGGTATCTGGTTATTTCCTTCTGTGCATTCCTGTTTTATAGGTATGTGATAAATAACAAGATCTATTCCAATCAGGCTTTATTTGTCTTTTTGTCCATTGCCGTTTCCGGACTGCTTGCCGATTTAATCAAATTGGTTTTTGGGCGCTATCGACCCAACATGTTTTTTGATAAGGGTTTGTATGACTTTACTTTTTTCAAAGCCAAATATGCTTTCAATTCATTTCCATCCGGTCATGCAAATACAATCACAGCCTTAACCTTGGCATTGTATTTTTTATATCCAACATACAGAAATATCTACATAATCGTAGCGATTTCCGTCATTTTGAGCAGGCTGGTCCTCTGCTCACATTTTGTCAGTGATGTGGTGTTTGGAGCCTATCTGGCAATTCTCACAACCCTGTATCTCAGGAACTATTTTGACGAAAAAGGAATACCGCTCCTATCCGAACGAATAGGGAAAATGGAGAATACGGCATGAAAAGATTCCCGCTTGGCGGGTCGCTTCAAAACTTGTCGTTGTGGAAAGTAGTTCTTCTTGCGATCGTTGCCGTTACGGTGTTTCAAGGAACACGCGGGCTTTTTGAAAGCACGGAAGGGCGATACGCAGAATGTGCGCGGGAAATGCTTGTAACGGGCAATTTTCTTGAGCCCTCACTGGAATTCCAACCCCACTGGACCAAACCTCCGCTGACATACTGGGGAATCGCCGGAGGCATGATGCTTTTGGGACAAAATACCTGGGGGGCAAGGGCGTTCCAGATACTTGCCTTCTGCCTCACCGTTTTCTGCGTCTATGGTTTGGCCGGATGCCTCTGGGGAAAAGACGTCGCCCCTTACGCCGCTCTCGTGTATGCTACGTCCCCCTTTCCTCTGGGTGCCGCCAATTCCGTTAATGCGGATACGCTTCTCACCTTGTGGGAGTCCCTCGCACTCCTCTGTTTTTGGATAGGAATAAGACGGGACGGCAGTTGGGCGTTCCATCTCATGTGGCTTTGCCTGGGAGGGGCCTTTTTAACGAAAGGTCCCCCCGGTCTGATGCCTCTTTTGAGCATTTTACCCATTTACTGGCTCCTGAGGAAGAAGACGCGAGAGGACTTTCCCTCCCTTTTCCCTGCTGCCGGAATCCTGCTTTTCGTCCTGGTGGGATTGGGCTGGTATTTATTTGAAATCATGACCCATGAGGGATTATTGCAGTATTGGACTAGGGATGAAGTTGTAGCGCGGATCGCCTCAAATGAGTTTCACAGGAACTCCGAATGGTATAAGCCTTTTACTATCTATGGCCCGGTGTTGATTTTCGGGGGATTGCCGTGGATCGGACTCATTGTCTGGAGGCTCAAGGCCATTCCCTGGCCCAAGGGGTGTTGGACAGACGTGGGCTATTGGAAGCAGAATCCTGAGTGGCTTTTTCTTTTGCTGAGTTTTTTTCTCCCCCTCCTCATCTTTTCCCTGAGTCGCTCACGGCTTCCTCTGTATGTGCTGCCCTTGTTCGTCCCGCTTGCCGTTGCATTGGGCAAAGGAGTTCATTGGCTGATGACAAGAGGGAAGGTTTCCCTTGCTACGATAAACCATCTGGCTCTTCTGGCGGTGGCGCTCGTGGTGGTCGGCAAAGGCGTTATGGCCTACAGAGCCTCCCCTCGAAATATGGGACAGCTTGCCCGGGCAGTCCAGGAAGCTCGCAGGGAGGTTCATGGCGCACACCTCTATTTTGTGGACGATAAGCCCATGTATGGGCTCCAGTTTTATTTGAAGGACCAGTTCACACGGGTTGTGCATGAAGATGTGGAGCCGGAATCTCCCTCCATCATTCATGTTTCCCAGCTGCCTGCCCGGATTCAGGCCGACTGTTCTAAAGGGATGCTAGCAATGCTCCTCATGGCCAGAGATCAATTGGGACGTATTCAGGAGATTTTCCCTCCCGAATTCATGCAGGACGTGAAGCTTGAAAATAAGACACCGACCGGTACCCTGTCGGCATCCTCTGAAGCAGGGGATACGGGGAAGGAATCTAGGCCTTCCGGGGCAAGGTTTGCCGTAAAGGAGATCGATAAAAAATGGGCACTTGTTTTTCCATGCCCGCAGCCGTAGGTGCAAGCTGGGAAATGAATATTTGCTGTTCTGAAAACTAATAGTTACCTTGTTGTCGGCTGGTGTTTCGGCTCAATGAGCGCACCATTCCATCTGGATGCCCCCTCGGACATGATGAAGCCAGAGAAATGGGATTTGAATCAGAGAAAGGATATTCCTCATGATACCCAACACGACAAATAATATCTCCTCCTTCCAACCGAAAGTCCTGATCGTCGGGACCGGTGCCATCGGCTCTTATTATGGCGGCAAGCTGGCGCAAGGGGGTGCTCATGTCTCCGCCGTATGCCGCTCGGATTACGAAAAGGTGAAAAACCATGGGATATACGTTGAAAGTGTGCGTGGAGATTTTCACTTCATCCCCGAAAAGGTCGTTCGCAGCGTGGATGCCTACGGTGATGTCCCGGATTACATCTTGGTGGCAACCAAGGTTGTTCCCGAAGCCGATGTACCCAAGCTCATCAAAGCCGCCATCGGCGAGCAGACCGCCATCCTGCTCATTCAAAACGGAATTGAGATCGAAGAACCGGTGGCCTCAGCCTTTCCGAATAATGAAGTCATAAGCGGACTGGCCTTTATTGCCGTGAGCCGTGTAGGTCCGGGGCATATTCGTCATCAGGATTATGGTCGCCTCACCCTTGGATGTTATCCTTCAGGTGTTTCGGAAAAAGCGGAAAATCTTTCAAAACTCTTCGAAAAGGCGGGGATACCCTGTGACGTGACTCCAGATGTGGTTACTGCGAGGTGGAAGAAACTGGTCTGGAACGCTTCTTTTAATCCCGTTTCGGTTCTGGGAGGTGGCGTGGACACTCAGACCATGTTGAATGGGAAGGAATCTTCCCGCTTATTGAGAAAGGTCATGGAGGAAATCTGCCTGGTGGCTAAAGCAGTAGGACATGAACTTCCACACGATATCGTCCAAACAAATATCGATGGAACTTTGGTCATGAAACCTTATAAAACGAGCATGCTGCTGGATTTTGAAGCCGGGCGTCCCATGGAGGTGGAAGCCATTCTGGGAAATGCCGTGCGTGCTGCAGAGCGGTCCCAAGTTGCTGTTCCTCATCTTGAGAGCCTTTACGCCCTTTTGAAAATGGTAGATCAAAAGAACCGGCGTACCTTCTGATGTTGTTCTCTTATAAGAGGGATGCGGGCGTTTGGACCTCCGACATCCCTCTGACGAATACTTTTCGATGCAAAGAGGTCTAGATTTAAATATTGCCCATATGTTCTTCTCTGTAGCGTTTTACCACGGTTTCATCGACTAATCCTCGAACTTTTGCCACACAGGAATCGTCTGCACAAGCTTTGGGCCAGATGGAAGGAATGACCTCCATGATGAAACGCTTTTGGTCTTCTAAACTCAAATTCATTACAGCCGATTTGACTTCATCGAATGTCATGATATCCCCCTTGGTAAAAGGTTGAAGATGCAAGAACCATGGCCCTGCCTTCGCAAACCATTCCGTCGAAGGCAATCAATGAAATATGTAAGACTAAATTAAGAAGAAAAAGAATAAAAATCAAGAAGATGTGAGCCGAGAATATCCGTTGTGAATTAAAATGTAAGGTTAGTGGAAATCAAGAGAGGACTTTTTCTAATGAAATCCACTGAGACGTGATGGAATGCATATGATGAAGACAATCCTGATCGATGCCTCCTCAGCTATTCTGCTCTACAAGGCAGACGCTTTCTCTACACTGATCCATGTGTATGATCTCAGAATGACGCCATCGGTCTTTACAGAACTTACCCGCGAAGGCTACCTCGGTACCGAGGTATTCAAAAGATGCTGTAACCGGGTGACTCGGTGGGAAGGATCAGCAGAAGGGATAAAATTCATGCCTGACGGATTTCCGCCTCTGCCTCACCTGGGCAATGGCGAGCGCGATACAATTGGTCAATATCTGCAAGGAATAGGAAATTTTATCATTATGGATGACGGTAGAGCCGCCGCCTACTGCAGGGACAATTCCATCCCGTATATCAACGCGCTTCTGTTTCCTCGCATTCTCTACCTATCTGGAATTCTCTCCCAAACGGAGTACCGCCGCAAAGTGGATATTCTCATCCAGGTAGGAAGATATTCGAAAAAGATCATCGAGTATGCAAACCATTGCGGTCTGAAAGACGTGGAATTTTTCCTTCCCTGAGAAAAAGCTCTTTTCCCGCCTTTTTCGTTTTCAAGGCTGCCATGCCAGATTCAGCCAAAAAGATGAATTCATGGGATCGTTTGTGGACACGATGGCTGATTTCCTGGTGCTTCCTTTGCAACTTTTTAGATCGATGATGAGAGTTATCTGTCCCTCGCCGCCAGGAGGGATGATCCGGTCGAACCGGACGTCGCAGCCTCAGCCGACAGTGACCTTTATGATCTCCAGGTCTTCAGTCCCAATATTTCTCATTAGAAAGGCATGTTCGATTTCGCTTTTGCCGGTGACTTTTCCGAAGGCGTAGGTAGATTCTTCAATTTGTAAAGCAGGCCCCTGGAGGGGAGCCGAAGAAACAGATACCGACTGAGCGGCAGCATGCATCGGACTTCCAGTCCCAAAAACCTGCGTGAGGATACAGAAGAGGATTATCCTGAAAATTTTTTCAAAATATGGATTCATATTTATATATCTTTCCTTATTTATATCTCTCCATGATCCTTTTCTTCGAATCCTTGTATTCTTTTTCAGAAATAACACCTTTGTTGTAGGCCGCATCCAGATCCAACAGTTCCTGCCCCAAGGTCGTAGACCTCACTTCATTGACATTTTTCGCTCCCCCACCGCCGCATCCGTTTATGCTGAGGATAAAAAATAAAAAAATCATGAGTACAATCCATTTCACGCGGTTCATAAACTTTTCCTTTATTAGCGCCCCCTATGCTTCGAAGTGGCCGTACAGTATTTTTCTGAATATCTATTGTCGAACGAAATCAAAATTTCCAGATTCCTTTGACCCCCAAGAATTTGTTATCCAGAATGCCTCCATTCCTGTTGGTGTAACGTTCCGTTTCATCCTGACCATAAGAATCGGGTTTTCCTATATATACTTTGGCATCCTGATTTGCTTCTCTATCCAGGACACCGGGGTCTGGTGTTCCGGGAGGCCTTTGATGCGGCACATAACAACCCTCCATACACAATGAAAAGCATATGAGTAATCCATAAAACAGCATACGAGTTAACAATACTTTCATAATGCACACCCCGAATGAAAAGATCGGCCTCATAATCCGATCTGGCTGGTCTTTCACAGAATCCGCCGCAGTCCACCGGGCTGAAAACGTTCTGTTCATTATGACTGTTCACACACTGGTTTAGAAATTTTAGTGCAATTTTCCAGGAAATTCCAAGTGGTTTTTTGTCATTAAAAAAACAAGATCTTACATAGAAAATAGACCTCCGGGAACTTTTTTCATCGTTCGAGGGTGCCGCCCTCGGAATGAGAATTTATATGAAAAAAAGGCTCATGGTTCATAGCTCATAGCTCATGATAACATCGCTTTTCAAGAGCGTTTCCCGTTTTCCCTGTTGTCTTTGCCTTCTTTCATTTTTCGTTGTAACCGTCCCGGTCGTGGGGTTAATAGAGAAAGGGGCTGTATGAAAATTTCGATATCTTCGGAGAATATTTTATTATGAAAATCAGTGGATTTACTTTTATTAGAAATGGTGTCATTCTAGGTTATCCTTTTGTTGAATCCATAAAATCCATTCTGGATATATGTGATGAATTTATTGTGAATGTTGGTTCCAGTTCAGATAATACCATTGATAGAATTAAGGGAATAAATTCATCTAAGATAAGAATAATAGAAAGTGTATGGAATGATAAATTAAATATTAAAGGATATACTTATGCACAGCAAAAGATGATAGCCCAATACAGCTGTACAGGAGATTGGCTGTTTTACCTGGAAGGTGATGAAGTAGTACATGAAAATGATTTGGACAAAATTGTCCATACAATGAAGCGTTCAAACGACAATAAACATATTGAAGCCATATCATTTGACTATTTTCATTTTTATGGAAATCATCACACCATTGCCGTTTCTCCAAGATGGTATCGGCGGGAAGCTCGTATCATTCGAGGAGATATCCGCACCATATGTCCTGATTCCCTGTTTTGGTGCGTACTGGGGAAAAGGAATACATTAAGAGGGTATCCAAGAGCCGTACACAGTGGTGCAAAGATTTACCACTATGGGTGGGTCCGAACCCAGGAACAGATGAATGCCCGCAGCAAACAGGTCCAGAAATATTGGGGGAATGCCCACAGGGACATAGACTACGGAGAAGTGGATCCTCGGTCGCTTTCTCTGTTTGAAGGAAGCCATCCATCGGTAATGAATCATTTCCTACCGAAGCATGCGAAAAGAGAGATTTTCAAAACCAATCCCAATTACAAGTTGACTTGGAGAGAAAAAAGGCACCGTTTCTTAATGATGCTTGAAAAGACCCTCAAAATGGATTTCAGTAAAAAACACTACATCCCGGTTTCCAACAGGTGAAACGAGAGTTGATGAGTATGATCGCTCGGCATGTTCAAGGTGAACGGCACTGGGACCGCAGGGATGGCAGGCTGACCTTCGCTGCTCTGCGGTCCGCTTTGCTGATTGGGTCGATGGCGACAAGGGGCTTGCCGCCGGAAGGCGGCTACCAGCGCAGGAGTATCGAAGCCCAGGTAAACCCCGAGCCGAAACCCATGAGTAACAGGAGATCCCCCCGTTCCAGCTTCCCTGAACGGTGGGTTTGGTCCAGGAGGAGAGGAATGGACGCCGCGCTGGTGTTCCCGTATTTCTGAATGTTGCTCAAAAATTTTTCCTGGGGAAATCCCAGCCGTTCCGCCACCATCATGTTGATGCGCTGATTGGCCTGGTGAGGAATAACATACTTGATATCCTCGCGTTTCACGCCACTGCGCTTGATGCTGTTCTCTGCGATCTCGGTCAGCTGCACCACAGCATGCTTGAAAACCGTTTTCCCGTCCATTTCGGGCCAAATCTCGGCGCTGGTAAGGGTTTCCGGCGAAAGATACGGCTTTCGCGAAATATCCCACACTTTCATTTGTAGGCATGAAGCGTAGTTTCCGTCTGCGTGGAGTTCCGAGTAGAGAATGCCGCGGTTGGAGTCTTCAGATGCGGTGACGACTGCCGCCGCGGCTCCATCCCCGAAAAGGACCGCCATGTTTCGCCCTCGATCCGTGAAATCGAGAATGCTGGAGTGCACTTCGGCCCCAACGACAAGGATCTTCCGGTAGATTCCAGATCGAATGAAGGCATCGGCAGTGGCCAGAGCGTAGAGGAAACCCGCGCATTGATTTCTGATGTCCATGGCGCCGATGGGGCCGATGCCCAGCTTGGCCTGGAGGTAACAGCCTCCGCCTGGAAAGTTCTGATCGGGAGAGAGTGTGGCAAACAGGATAAAATCAATTTCCGAAGGGGACATCCCAGCGTCGGCCAGAGCATTTTTGGAAGCTTCCAATGCCAGATCGGAGCAACTGACGCCATCTTCGGCGAAATGCCGCTCTTCAATGCCGCTCCGCGTCCTGATCCATTCGTCGCTCGTGTCCATCAGCTTCGAAAGATCATGGTTTGTCACCACTTTGGGGGGTACGTAACTTCCCGTGCCCGCAATCACACTTCTGACCATTTATTTCTCCTCAGTTTAAATTGTGGGAAAGGATGCAGGGACCGAGTGATTCTCCTGTATCCTCGAATTTCCAGGTTCTTGGCAAATGTCAGTATGAAAACAAGGCTTCCACTTTAGAGCAGGCAAAAGCGAAGCCTTGCCCACCGGGAGGAGCCGAAGGGAGCCCGCCGGCATTGCGGTGAGCCGGAAAAAGGCCCTGCTTATCCCACAGAAAGAACCATATTCTTTTTGAAGCTTCCTTGCAGGATTGGAATGATGCCCTGCCGTATTTTACGGACGGCTCGGATGTTTCGCGAATTTCAGCTCGTATGTCAAGAGCCTGAAAGTGTTTTGTTGAAAATATTTTCTCCAGGCGTTCCATCCTCTGGGAGGAGGAATGAGTGTGATGGCGGCTTTCCAAGGGTCAATCCAGAGAGCAAAAGGGGGTAGCACTCCGAAAAACGGTCTTGTGGTAAAGCCCTTCCTTGGGAAGGCGTTCCGGTTCGACCAGTTGAATTCGAGCTCCGAGGCCGAGAACCCGGCGGATATGACTTCTCAGGAGTTCGAGGTACTGCGATCGGCTGCTTCCCGTCAAATCCTGATCTACAGGCCGCACCACAAGAATATCCATTTGCTGACCGATGCCGTAACAGGTGTGAATGACCAGGCGGTAATCCTCCAAATTGGGGTCGGCGTTGCGCAGGATTTTTTCCACATCATCGGGATAGAAAGTGATGCCCCGAATGGAAATGCGATTGTCCGTTCTGCGCAGGATAGGGGTGATACGCGTCCAGGTGCGTCCACAGGAACATGGGGTTTCGCGCAGAACCGTGATGTCGCCCGTCCGGTACCGGATGAGGGGGTACGCTTCGGCGGTGAGTGTCGTGAGAACGAGCTCCCCTTCCTGGCCCGGTGCGACCCGTTCTTCTGTGACCGGATGAATGACTTCCGCAAAGAACTGATCTTCTGCCAAGTGTAATCCTTCCTTGGCCTCACATTCCCCCGCCACACCCGGCTCCACCATTTCCGTCACTCCGTAAAGACCGTACACAGGAACCTTCAAAACCGATTCGAGACGTTTTCGGGTGATCTCCGAGAGGGGTTCCGGACCGAGAAGGACGAGGCGCAGATGCAGGTCCGAGGCATCCTTTCCCTGCCGCTCCATGGTCTCCACAATGTGGAGCGCAAAGGCCGCCGTTGTGGCGAGCACGGTTGAATGGAAGTCCTGCATGATTTGCAATTGCAGGGTGGCGGATATGGTCGCGGAAGGCGCCAGTGTGGCTCCCAAAGCTTCTGCAGCGTGATTGAAGGTAAAGGCCCCCGGAAAGAGGCTGAAATTGTAGGCCACCTGCAGGATGTCCCGGTCCGTGATTCCCAGCTGTTCATAGACGCGCACCATGAGCGACTGCCACATGGCGACATCGTGTCGGGTGAAGCCGATTATGATGGGTTTTCCTTCATCACGCAGGGGCGGCGTGGTGATCTTCAGCCGGACAATGCTCCTCATGGGTTCTGCGAAAAGACCGTAGGGGTAATGCTCCGTCAGATCATGACGCGTGGTGAAGGGAAATTGTTGCAAGTCTTTGAAGGTAGCCACATCTTCGGGAAGAAGGCCCAGTGAATCCATGCGCTGCCGGTAGAAATCCACATTGAAGTATGCCCGGTTGAGGGTCATTTGCAGCCTTTCCATCTGCAGATGGCGAATGGCGTCCCGCGATAAAGAATGGAGGGTATTCCGGACCATCATTATCCCCTATTTTTCCCATTTGTGTTGGTAGTCTTTGCCGAGATATGCCCGCTGAACGTCATCGTGTTCCATCAGTTCTGCGGCTTTACCCGAAAGAACGATGCGTCCTGTCTCCAGCACGTAAGCGCGTTCCGCAATGGCGAGGGCTCCCATGGCATTCTGTTCCACCAGAAGGATTGTTGTTCCCTGTTGTTGAAGGGTTTGGACGGTTCTGTAGATTTCTTCGACGATGAGCGGGGCCAGTCCCATGGATGGTTCGTCCAGGACCAGAAGTCTGGGTTTGGCCATCAAGGCCCGCGCGATGGAGAGCATCTGCTGTTCGCCTCCGCTCAATGTTCCCGCTTTTTGCCGTTGACGGTTGGAGAGAATGGGAAACATTTCGAACATATCACTGAGGGCCGATTCCACGTGTTTTCGACCGTAGAGATATCCGCCGAGTTCGAGATTTTCCAATACGGTAAGATTCGGGAAGAGTTGCCGTGCTTCAGGAACGTGCACAAGGCCGAGGCGGACGATGCGCTCCGGCGCCATCTGCTGGATGGGAGTGTCCATGAAAAGGATTTCACCTTCAGAAGGTTTGTGGACTCCGCTGATGGTGCGCAGCAATGTGCTCTTGCCCGCCCCATTGGCGCCGATGAGCGATACGATTTCTCCCCTGGCCACGTGAAATGTAACCCGGCGCAAAACCTGTAAGGAACCGTGCCGTGTCGATAGCCCCTTTACTTGTAACACCCTATTTCTCACCCCTCCGCTTATGCTCCCCACACGAATAAAATGAAAACTTTTGATCATCATGTGGGAGTGCAATTATCAATCGTTTTTCTTCACGCCCAGATAAGCGGCGATCACCTGCGGGTTCTGCTGTACTTCCCTGGGAGTTCCCGTGGCAATACGGCATCCGTGCTGCAGAACCACCACCCGATCGGCAATCCGCATCACCACGTTCATGTCGTGTTCCACCAGGATGATCCCCATTCCCTGCTTTCGCAGAAGGGTGATGTATCGCACTAGCAATTCGCTTTCCCTGGGATTCAGGCCACCGACCGGTTCATCCATGAGAAGGATGCGAGGCTGAAGGGCAAGGGCACGGGCCATTTCGAGCAGCTTTTGTTCCAGAAGGCTCAGTTGCTGTACCGGCCAATCGGCCTTATCAGCCATTCGAAAATCATCGAGCAGGCTCAGAGCGTTCTCGCGCAGGCGACTTTCCTCACGCCTCTCCCCGGCAGTGTGCAAATAGGTGGAAAAGAAGCCGGAAGCTCCTTGTACGTGATATCCTACGAGCATATTTTCCAGTACGCTGAATTGATGATAGACCTGCACCGCCTGAAAGGTGCGTCCAACCCCACGGGCTGCGATTTGAAAGGGGGCCAGCCCCAGGATGCTTTTCTCTTCCAGGAGGATCTCTCCTTCCTGGGGCTTGAGAAGGCCGGAAATAACATTGAGGAGGGTCGTCTTCCCGGCTCCATTGGGGCCGATCAGTGCAACGATTTCTCCACGGTCCACCTCCATGCCTACAGACTGGAGCGCCTGCAATCCTCCAAATCCCAGTGAAATGTCCCGAAGGTTTAGAACGGGCGGCCTTCCAGGTGAATTTGAAAGGGTAGAGTTTGTCTCCTGCAGCGATATTGATGGATTGCCCACCGATTCTATGTCGGAGAGGACTTCCGGGAACACTTCTCTTTTGTTCTTTTCCCCTTTGGATGTATTGTCAATTGATGCCTCCCGTTTTTTCCTCCGTCCGAAACTGATGAGAAGGGGCAAGAGGCCTTGGGGACAGAAGACCAGTACTCCCATAAGAATCAAGCCATAGGCGAGGATATAGAAGTCTTCAAAATGACGGAGAAGTTCCGGCAGAAAAGTGAGGAGTGCGGCGCCGGCCAGCCCGCCCCAGAGGCTTCCCATGCCGCCCACTACAACCATGGTCACCAGTTGGACGGAATAAAAGATATCGAAGGTCTTGGGACTGATGAAAGTGACGTAATGAGCGTAACAGAAGCCTGCAAATCCCGCATAAACGGCGCTCAGCACAAAGGTGACCACCTTGTATCTGAAGGTCGGAATACCGAGAGCTTGAGCGGTGAGGTCCTTTTCATGAATGGCCTTGAGTGCGCGTCCGATGCGTGAGTCGTTGAGATTGAGCGTGAGGGCCAGCGCCGCAATCAGAATTCCCCAGATGAAAAAATAGAACTGCCGGTCTGTACTCAAAACGAATGATCCCAGATGGAGCTTGGGAATGCCTGGAAATCCCGAAGGTCCTCCCGTCAAAGGTTCCATCTGGTTACACAGGATGGTGACGATGATGTTGAACCCCAGGGTGGCCATGACCAGATAATGTCCCTCCAGCCTGAGCGTGGGCAGCGCCACGAGAAGGCTGGTGAGACCCACGAAAAGAATGCAAAAGGCGAGAGACGCCACCATCGGCCATTGCCAGGTTGTGCTTGCAATGGCCGAAAGATAGGCTCCCAGGCCGTAGAAAGCGGCATGCCCCAGGGAAACCTGTCCAGTGGAGCCGATGAGGAGATTGAGGCCGAGGACCACCAGGGCGTTGAGAGCCATGACATTCAGGACGAGCAGAAAATAATCGTTGCTGAGCCCGAAGGGGAGTGCTCCGAAGGAAAGGGCCATGAGCAGGAGTGCCCGCCAGTCTTTGGGAATAAAGATCAAACGGCTCATTCCCTATTTTCCAAACAACTGCGTCATGAATTTATCGAAAAGTTTGTCGGCCTTTTTGTTCTCCTCCATAGGATCAAAGCCTCTTCACTCGGGCACTTCCAAAAAGCCCGGCCGGTTTCACAAAGAGAATCGCCAGAAGGATGAGGAAAGCGATGGCATCCTTGTAGGCTGAGGAAATGAGGCCCGCTCCGAAGGACTCCAGAATGCCCAGCAAAAGCCCCCCCACGACAGCGCCGACGGTGCTTCCATATCCTCCGAGAATGGCTGCCGCAAAACCCTTAAGTCCGAGCATCAGACCGGCATCGTAGCTCATGCTGGTGATAGGGGTGACCAGAATCCCCGCCAGAGCCCCCAATGAACCGGCCAGGGCGAATGCGAAAGCAACCAGTCTGCGCACGGAAATCCCGAGGAGCAGCGCTCCATAGGGGTTGTCGGCTGCGGCCCGCACGGCTTTTCCCAGAAGAGTGCGATGAAAAAAAAGATACAGGAGGCTCAGCACGACGAGGGAAATTCCAAGAATCCACAGAGTCTGGGGCATGATGGCCGCGTTCATGAAAAGAATCGGGTTTTCTCCCCCCAGTGAGGGAAAAATGTGAGCGTTTTTTCCCCAGATCATCATACCGGCTCCCCGAAAGGAAATGGATGCGCCCACCGTGATCATGACGAGAGTCAGGATATCGCGATTCCTGGAATGACGGATGGGACCCTGTTCCAGTGCAACGCCGATTACACCCACCGCAGCGACGGAAATAAGAAAAGCCAGAGGCATGGGCAGGTGTGCCACATGATAGAGGGAAACCATCATCATGGCTCCGAGCATGACGAAATCCCCCTGCGCGAAGTTCACCAGCCCCGTCGCATTCTGAATCAGGCAGTATCCGAGGGCGATCAAAGCGTAAATGCTTCCCGTGGTGACGCCCGAAACGAAGAATTGCGGAACCAGGTACCAGAACATGAAGAATGAATGCTCCCAAAGATATAAACCCATGAAAGAAGTTTCTTTCATGGGAACGCTGTGCTTGTGGTGGATTCAGATCTTTTGAGCTTCCCTCGCTCCGGCCTGGAATGCCTTGAGGGACTGTTCAAGCCGTTTACCACCCAATTTTTGGAGCGTCTTTTCAATCTGTTCCGGCTGACAGAAGAGAGTGCCCGTCCCCACGGCGAAGCCGAGGAGCACCAGATTTGCCGAAATAGGGGAGCCAAGATCTTCGGCGATCCGGGAGGCGTTCAACGAGTGTTTTTCTTCCGGCTGAGGCACATTGGAAATGGTCGTGCCGTAACGCTTGAGGTAGAAACTGTGAGCTCGCACCGCGTCTGGGTGCAGCGCCAGGAGAATGTCCGCTTTTCCGGGCCGGATCAACGGGCTGGTGATTCCTTTTCCGGAGGCCTGGCCTGAAATCTTGAGATGGCTGATGACGTTTCCTCCTCGCTGAGCCATCCCATGGGTTTCTGAAATGAGTACGGAATAACCCAGTTGCAGAGCGGTCTCTGCAAGGAGTTTGGTGATAAAAAGGACGCCCTGACCTCCGACACCGCTTACGATGATTTGCTGCATTTTTACCTCGTTCATGGATTGCCCCTCACTGCCTGAATTTCCACTGCAGTTTTCGCTGCTGATTTCTGGTTTGGTATCGCGCTTTTTTCACTCGTTCTTTGGGACCACGGTCAGAGCCCCGTGTGGACAGACGTGCACACAAACTCCACATCCTGAACAAAGGGAACTGTCAATGCGGATAGGTTCCTTTTCTCCCTGAGATACCAGAGCAGGACATTCGAACTGTTTGATGCAGAGGCCGCACCCCTTGCATTTCTCATTGACGGTGACTTCCCGGCGGATCCGACTTGCGCTCTGCGCACGGTCCATGAGACAGGGATGCTTAGCTACCACAACGGCGACTCCTCCCTTTTCTGACCGTGTGTACCCCCCTGCCTTTTTCAGCAAATCGATGAGTGCATCCAGTCGGTACGGGTCTTCCACCTCCACAAAACGCACGCCGCATGCCTTCACGATTTCAGGAATGGAAAGCTGGGGCACCGGGGTTCCATCGAGGGTATGTCCCGACGCCGGAGTGGGCTGATGTCCCGTCATGGCTGTCGTGCTGTTGTCCAGAATGACCAGAGTGAACCGGGCCCCCTGCACTACCGCATTGATGAGGGCGGGAATACCCGCATGAAAAAAGGTGGAATCTCCTATGGTGGCGCAAACGGCGGGGGCTCCTTCAGGTGGAAGAGTCCGGTATGCATGATAAAAACCTGCAGCCTGGCTTATGGATGCTCCCATGCAGAGTACCGTGTCCACCGCTCCCAGGTTTACTCCCAAGGTGTAGCACCCGATGTCTCCAGGGTAAATTCCTTTGGGAAATGCCTTTTTGATGGCAAAAAAAGTGGCCCGGTGAGGACATCCGGCACAAAGTGTGGGGCGTCTTCCGGGAAAATTTGGGGGTTCGATGCGGGGAGCCGGAGGCAAATGAGCAAAGGTGCGCACGATCTCTTCCACCGCTTCCGGGAGCAGTTCACCGGCGGAAGGAACGGTGCCCGTGATGCGACCGAAGACTTTTTCCCGGTTTTGGAGCTGTAGTTCGATCACGGGGTCTGTCTCTTCCAGGACCAGGATTCTGTCATACTGTGAAAGGATTTCATCCCTGAATGACCGCGGGAGGGGGTAGGGCATGGGAACCTGGTAGATGGGGATTTTGGTCCAAAGTCCAAGATCCATCATGATTTCTTTTGCATGTGCGAGGACCACTCCTGAAGCCACAATGCAGATGCGGGGCTTCTCAGCGGTAGCAAGCGCGATTTCGTTGAGAAACTTTGGAGCCAGGGAAGGTTCCCTGGAGATGTTGGACAGTTTTTCATTCAACTGCCCGTGCAAAATGAGCCGGAATTTTGGAGTGGCCGCCCATCGAGTGGGATTCTTCTCGAACTGGGGGGGGGGGTCTCCCGTGGGGAAGGGACGCAACTCCATGTCCTGCCGTGCGTGGCACACTCGGGTGGTGGGCCGGAACATCACAGGAATTTCATATTGCTCCGACAGGGAAAACGCCTGTGGCAACATGTCCCGGGCTTCCGCGGGCGAGGAGGGATCCAACACGGGAACTTTGGCCATCATGGCCAGGAATCGGCTGTCCTGCTCGGTCTGGGAACTGTGGGGACCCGGGTCGTCGGCCACTACGAGCACGAAGCCGCCTTTGACTCCCGTGTAAGCCGCGCTCATGAGAGGGTCCGCAGCCACGTTGAGCCCCACCTGTTTCATGATGGCCACCGAACGCCGCCCCGCAAAACTATTGGCCAATGCCACTTCGAAAGCCACTTTTTCGTTGATGGACCATTCCAGGTGAAGCTGCAAATTTTCTGCTTTTTTCAGCTGAACCAGGGTGCTCAGAACTTCCGAAGCGGGTGTGCCCGGATAGGATGTTGCCATCGTGCAGGCAGATTCCGCAAGACCCACTGCAATTGCCTCGTTTCCAAGAAGGATCTTTCGTGCTGTCAACTTATTCTCCTCACCCAGATGGATCGTCTCTGTTCAGAATCATTGGAAGTTTTTGGATAGTAATGCACGACATCTTTCCCGGCTGGATATGTGGACCCCTCGCAGGGTTCCACACGCATTCTGTTTCTTGTGGACTCTAAGGAGCCTATCCAAAAACTCGCAGTGTCATTGCCCCCCCTTAGTCCCCCCTCGAGGGGGGACTAAGGGGGGGCAGCGCCAGGGATAAGTTTCCAGATAGGCTCTAAGCCGTTGCGCCGGATGGGCTGATTTTCTAACAAAGCTCTCGGGCTGGGTCAAGGAGGAAAGGGATGAATTCAGGGGATGGGCTCTTTGCCTGGTTCGTGCCGGCTTGCATCGCGCGTAAATGTGGAGTCCGTGGAACCCTGGAGGCACAGGGATCGAAGAGAAATTCTAGAAAAATTCCAAATTCTTCCCTGTGCCCTTCGGGTCTCTTTGGCGAATGGCGAAATATCAGGATCCGTCAACTTTCTAAAAGCAGCTCGGTACACGAAAAAGTTTCTGTGCTTCTCTTTGTGACCGAATGATGGGATTGTATTTTCTTTCTCTTTGAATTCTCTCCACGTGTATCTTTTCATTGACCCAGGATAGCCGTACCTGCTGGTACATGTTATTCAAAGTGCTCTGGTGGTTCGGGAGGCGCAAATGGGTAAACCGGATCATTTGGTCTTTGGACCAATGTCTGGGATAGTATTCGAGCGGGTCAAATTCATAAAACCTGTCCATGACCATGGATCGAACGATGACGTGGCGTGGAGGAGAAATAATGGCTTTCTTGATTCTTTTTTCAATTTCGTGGATGGTGCGGCGACTGAGACCGTTACCCACCACCTGCGTGGGGAACTCGTCTCCATCGGGCTGGTTTCCGAAGTTGCGCTTCACCACGGCGAGATCATTCACCAGGCACCGCGCATCCCAAAAATCCAGGTCGGTGAAGACGTGATATTCGTATTTGGTCTGACTCGGGTGACAATATATGATGCGTGCCATGGTTGTCCTCCTTTGTTACGGAAAGCTAAGACTGAACGTAACTACTTGCAACCACAACCACAACCGCAACCGTCGGAGTCGCTTTCGGGTTCGAGGATCATGATGTTTCTCAGTCCGTAACGATCCAGCAGGTTCCGGATCTCTTCCGTCATTAAATACTGCACAAAAGTTTTTTCCATCTGAGGTACTTTTTTAGCATAATCTTCCACTGTCTCGGCCATGAGCGGATAAGTACGGGAGACGAAAAGGGTATCGAATTTTTCGTTTTGTTGCGGATTGCTCACAAAACATAACGGGAACCATATTTCTCCCGTTTTCATGAACCCTACATAAAACATGTCGTCTTTAGATTCTTCCAAAAAGGATGTGGATTCTATCAATTCCATGGTATTTCCTTTCGAATGCCAAAAATTCTTGGATGTTGGATCAATACCGCATTTTGCCCATATACTTCGGAATGAAAATGGCGACAAGGAAAAGAGAAAGAGACATACACTCGGAGTGAGACGTGCATTCTTACAAAATCGGAGAGTTGCGGGCATATCCGGCAATGGAAAACTTTATTACTTTAACCGCGATCGGTTAGTCTTTCAAGTATTGACGGAAGGCATTCGAATATTCTCGGTAATGAGGCGAGTAACAAGAATTTTCATGCTGAAAATATGCCCGATGTTCTGTACATCTAAAGCTTGATTCTCATGGGGGTGTACAATGATCAGGAAAGGTTTGCTGGACAGGTTTTTTGAAGCAGCGAGCATTCAAAGATGGAACGATCATGTAAGGCCGGTTGAATTCACGGAACTGGACAAGCAGGCTCACAAAATGATCATCGCCTATGTGATTGGAAAGATGGAAGAAGATGAGCGGAAGACGGTGGTGGACTGGAGGAAGCTCATCGAGGGAGGGATTTTTGAATTTCTGCAGCGGGTCATTTTAACGGATATCAAGCCTCCTGTTTTCCATAAACTGATGAGCGAGAAGGGAAACGAACTGAACGAGCTGGTACTCAAAAAATTGCAGGATGATGTTCTGTCCGTCAAGGGAGATTTCAGCCGGAAGTTCGAAAGCTACCTGTTTGACCAAAACTATTCGAGGCTGGAAAAAAGACTGCTGCGAGCCGCTCACTATCTTGCGACCAATTGGGAGTTTCAGATCATTTACAATACCGCCCCCTTTGTCTACGGAATCGATCGAACGAAGGAAGAAATAGAAAATCAGATTGAAGACCATTACGATTTGATCGGTGTGCAGAAAATTTCTTTGCGCAAAAAATCCTTTGGATTCATCGACCTGTGTGGACAGTTGCGGTTCCAGCAACGGTGGGCTCAATCGCCGCGAGTCCCCAAGACATCCGTCCTCGGGCATATGCTCATCGTGGCCATGATGTCTTACTTCTGTTCCGTGGAGGTCGACGCTTGCGACAAGAGGATCTACAACAACTACTTCGTGGGACTCCTGCACGATCTGCCGGAAGTGTTGACTCGCGACATCGTCTCTCCCGTGAAGAGTTCTGTGGAAGGTCTCGACGAAATCATAAAAACCTACGAACGGCTCCATCTGGAAGAACGCATTCTCCCCCTGCTCCCGTCTTCCATATGTCATGACATCAAGTATTTTTTGGAAGAAGAGTTTCAAAACAAAATCATAGAAAAGGGGATCATTTGCAAGGGATTGACCAGCGAGGAGCTGGCTTCAAAGTACAATGAGGATCGATTCTCCCCGGTGGATGGTGTCATCATCAAGGGGTGCGACAAACTGGCTGCTTTTATCGAAGCGGCGCTCTCCATCAATCATGGCATAAAATCCCAGCCGTTGGTCGAAGGTAAAAGATATATGTATGAAATCTATAAGGGGGCCGTAATCGGGGGGATCAACTTCGGGCAGATTTTTGATGACTTCAATTGAGTGCCTTGTTCGGCACTTTCCGGCATCGTACATTCATGGAGGCGTATAGCCGCTACTATTGCATTTTTCGGGAGAGGGGTTCCCAGAATTTTTTTCGAAATTCTTCCAGGACTTGATCCAACGGGTTTGCGGCATTGAGCACGATGAAGCGTTGTGGTTCGCCTTTGGCCAGCTCCAGGTAACCTTCCCTGACCTTTTGATGGAAGGATTCCTTCTCCTGTTCCATGCGGTCCGGTTCTCCTTCCCGTCCCTGCATCCTCTGAAAGGCCACTTGTATACTGCAATCCAGCAAAACCGTTCGATGCGGCCAGAGGCCTTTGGTGGCCCAGTCCTGTATCCGGCGGAGGGCTTGCAAGTCCATACCTCTTCCGTATCCCTGGTAGGCGAGGGTGGCGTCGATGTAGCGGTCGGAAAGAACCCATTTCCCCTCTTTCAGCGCCGGCGAAATGATCTGAGCGGCCAGCTGGGCCCGGCTGGCGGTGTAAAGGAGGACCTCCGTCTCTTCATTCATCTCGGCATGAGCCGGATCCAGGAGCAGGTCCCTTATCTTTTCGCCTAAAGGGGTACCCCCCGGTTCCCGCGTTCGAATGTGCGGGATTCCTACGCCTTCAAGCCATTGGCTGAGCTTGTCCATGAGAGTGCTTTTTCCACACCCGTCGACACCTTCAAAACTGATAAATTGAGCAGGAGGACAAGATTTTGTTTTCATTTGAGATTCTATTCCTTCGAGACGGAGCCGCCAGCAATGCATCTCGAAACGGCTTTGAAAATTCATGCGTGAATGGACCGATTGTCCGCTTCCGTTTTGGTGTCTTCGTTGTAGTCTTGTTCCTGCCTCTGGAAATTGATTCTGTTTTTTTCAAGATAGATCTTTTTGACCGTCTCCAAGTCCATATGAAAAAGGGCGCAAAAATCTCCGAAACATTTCCAGAGATCCAGGACGGCCTTCCTCGCTTTTTCGGGCTTGAATCCGCCGCCTTTTGCCCACCACTTCCATTTCAGGCTGTTCTGAAGATCGTCCAGAGCCAGAAAAGTTTGAATGGCGCAGGACGGAAAAGCGGATTCGTCCAGGTCATGGCCGGTAAGAGAAACCTCGGAAGGTTCCACCTGGACGATATGAGAGAGACTCACGAGAAAGTGGAGCATATCGACCACTTCGATCTTGCCGTTTGAGGATCCTATGCCGAATTCCTGGACCTCCCTGATGAGTTCTGCAAGTTCCGCAGAGAGCGCTTTTCTGTAATTTTCAATCCAGACGGGTTTCTTTTCGGCGTCTCTGATGGTGTTTTCGTAATCCAACCCGATGTTTTTCAAAATATGCACACCGAGCTGCCATTGAAGATCGAAGATCTCTTGCATTCCGAGTCCTTAAACCTTTCATCTTGCCTGTGGAAATCTGTATTTCCTGGGTATGCGGACCAAAACCGTTCCAATCTTCTTTCCTGAAGGATGAGGGTGGTTTCCGGAAGGTTTTTAAAACAAATCAATGGATTCAAAATATTTTCTGACTTCCTGTGCAATGAACCGAATTCTGGGATGAGCCTGTTTCGAATCTCTCAAGGCAATGAAATGTTTCCATCCGCTCCATCTGCCGCTGACCATAATCTCGCTCTTGAGAAGGTTCGGAAGAATGTCCCTTGCGGTCTGCGGTTTGAGTCCGCGCTTGAGGTCTTCCTGATACCACTTGAAGATGGTTTCCGCCCGCTGGATCCACATCTGCACAAGGGGATTGCGTGCCGTGAAGGAACCCTTTTGGGCATCAAAAAAAGGCTCCAGTTCTTCTGGAAGAATGACGGTCATTCCCTTGTTTCCATAGTTGACGTAGCGCGTGCTTTCCTGGGTAAAGGACAAGACGCGGTGCCTCACCACCTCATGAGTGATTCCCCGGTCGCAGATGAATTTGAATACAAAGACGGGGAGGTCCGAATCGGGATCCTGTTTGAGGATCCCCATCTGTTCCTCTTCCCGAAGAAGGGAAACACGGTATTCCGGACCCTCGAAGGATGTTTCCGGAGCTTCGAAAAGATTGGGATAAAAGCGATTCAAGTGCTTTTGAAAAAAACACGCATAGCGGGGTTCTCTATCCCGGAGGTATCCCACTGTATCGATCCAGCTTCGATAGTTGCCCCCCATGGCAAAGCCGGTGGAAGAGGGGATGGAGGCAAACCGGTGGTAGCCGTTCCGTACTTCCAGACGGTCCACAAGGGATCGCCTGAACGTTTCAATGGGGGGAATCGATGAAGCCGGGCTCCTGCAAACATTTTCCTCTATTCCCAAAACAGCGTTGCTGTGTTCCAGGACAGAGAGATGGCCATGCTTTTTCAACATCAGGACGAAAGATCGGGCCGAGTCTTCAGTGATCTTATCTTCCGATTTGTAAGCCGTTCGACCACAGATTTCAATGAGTTCCAATGCTTGCCGTTCGTCGGCCGGAGCCATGCCTTGCGGGAAAACACGGGTTTTTACAAATTCTATGGCCATGGTGGGGGTCTCCTCCATTGAAAGATTGAGCCGGAACGATACAAGATTTGGGTAAAAAATGAAAGAACGATCGTCGTCGTTCCTCTTCGTGAACCATGCTATACATTTTGAAGTCGGAAAGGTTTCTCGCTTTTTATCGATGCCGAATTGCTGTATACTTTGTCGATTAATGTGTAAGAGTATGATGGGATCTTTTCTGTCCATAAGAGCCTGTGCGAAAACATCTCTCGCCCTTTGGGAAGAGGGCCGGAATGAGAGATTTTTCGGATAAGCGCTGAGCGAGAAAGATCCTTTCTTTTTTGTTGAAGGTTGTAAAAATTCATCATGATTAGAGTAGAAAATCTCGTTAAGACGTATAAGAACCTCCATGCTTCAGACCATATTTCTTGCCGCTTTTTGGAAGGCAGGATCACTGTCATACTGGGCGGCAGTGGATCGGGCAAATCCACGTTGCTCAAGCAGGTGGTGGGTTTGGAAAGACCGGATTCCGGAAGGATCTTTTTCGGAGAGAGGGAACTGACGGGTGCATCCAGGAAAGAACTGTACCAGATCAGGAAAAAGATGGGGATGCTCTTTCAGGGGGCCGCTCTTTTCAATTCCCTCAATGTTTTTGAGAATGTGGCCTTTCCTTTGAGAGAACACACCCGTTTGGCCGATTCCGTGATTCGCACCATGGTCAAGATGAAGCTCGAACTGGTGGGATTGCGAGGCATGGAAGAATTGATGCCGTCTCAGCTTTCCGGAGGAATGGCCAAGCGGATCGGGCTGGCGCGGGCCCTCATCATGGATCCGCGGGTGGTGTTCTACGATGAACCCACGTCGGGGCTGGATCCCATTTCCGCGGGTGTCATCAACAAGCTGATCGTCGACTTCAACAAGGCCCAGGGCGTGACTTCCGTCGTAGTTTCCCACGATATCGCCTCTTCTTTTCAAATCGCAGATCATATTATTATTCTCTTTTATGGGAAGAAGATCGTTGAAGGAAGTCCAGAGGAAATACAGGCCAGTGATGATCCGAGGGTTTTGCAGTTCATTCGTGGGGAACCGGAAGGGCCGATTCCCTTCAACCGTACAGACAAGGACTATTTCGAAGATATATTGATCTCATGAATGCATTAGAAATTCCTGCTGTGGCAGGTCGTTGGACGATGGATACGGTTCGCTTGGCGGGCCGGAGCGTTCTCTTTCTCCTGGAATGCCTTTTATATGGATTTGTGCGTCCCTTCAAAATCAGGAGGATCACTGAACAGATCCTCTTCATCGGAGCCAGGTCTTCGGTGATCATTCTCATCACAGGAGCGTTCGCGGGCATGGTTCTGGGCCTTCAGGGATACTACACTCTCAGAAAGTTCGGTTCCGAAGGGTTGCTCGGTTCCGCTGTTGCCCTCTCCATCATCCGCGAACTTGGTCCCGTATTGACTGCCCTCATGGTTGCGGGAAGAGCGGGTTCGTCCATGACCGCCGAGATCGGCATCATGAAAATCACCGAGCAGATCAACGCTCTGGAGATGATGGCGGTCAATCCCCTCAAGTTCGTTGTCTCTCCCAAGCTCTTCGCCGGTTTGATTTCCCTGCCTCTTCTCACAGCTTTTTTCGATGTTATTGGTATAGGCGGGGGATACCTCGTGGGAGTGCATCTGCTGGGTGTCAATTCTGGATCGTATTTTGGCGAGATGATCAAGGCCGTGGACCTTGCCGACATTACCGGCGGGTTTTATAAGTCCATCGCATTCGGGCTGGTCATATCGTGGGTATGTTCCTTCATAGGGTATACGGCCGAAGCCACGACGGAAGGAGTTGCTTCGGCCACGACCAATGCCGTCGTAGTCACATCCGTTGCAATCCTCATATTGGACTATATTCTCACTTCCTTTCTGCTTTGAAAAATCTCCATGGCCTTTTGGAGAGAAGTTCGGGATGAGGAAGAGACAGGCATGAGAAAAAATAGGATCAGGGAGAAAGGTAATGTATAAAACGTCAACAGAAATTATCGTCGGGATCTTTGTCTTGCTGGGGGTGGCGTGTATTGCCTATCTCTCCGTGAGTCTCGGAGAGGTGGATTTGTTCGGGAATCCTTATTACCGCGTTTCGGCCGAGTTCAATTCCATTACCGGGCTAAAGAAAGGTTCCACCGTTGAAATTGCCGGCGTTGAAGTGGGGAAGGTTCTGGACATTTCTCTCGATTCATATATGGCTAAAGTGACAATGGGAATCCGTAAAGATATCAAGCTCAGTGATGATACCATCGCTTCTGTGCGCACCAAGGGAATCATCGGAGACATGTTCATCAAGCTGAGCCCGGGCGGTTCGAGTGAAATGCTGGAACCGGGAGGGGTTCTGGTGGAGACGGAGTCAGCCATCAGTCTGGAAGAGTTGATCAGCAAGTATATCTTCGAAAGCAAGTGATATAATGGAATTTCGGGTATGGCATGTCAAATGATGCAACAATGAAATCGCGAACATCAAATTTGAAAGGGTTCGCAGGGGAAAGGTTATGCTAAGAAAATTTATATTTTTTTTGCTGGGTTTCACTATGTTTTTGGGTTCTGTTTCTTTCGCCGAGGCCGGTGAAGCCGTAGATCAACTGAAGCAGTCGATAGACAAGGTGCTCGGTATCCTTCAGGATTCCCGGCTGAATGCTCCGCAGATGAAGCAGCAGCGTCGTGATAAGATATTCCAGGCAGTGGAGGAACGGTTTGATTTCGGAGAGATGGCCAAGCGCAGTATGAGCGAGTATTGGCCGCAGTTATCACCTGCAGAGCAAAAGGAATTTCAAGAGGCCTTTTCTCATCTTCTCGAAAATTCGTATATTTCAAAAGTCGAAAAATATTCCGACGAAAAAGTGAGCTACAATGAGGAAAAGCCAAAGGGTTCACGCTACTATCTCGTGAGCACCACTATCCTTTCCAAGGGGCAGTCTATCCCTTTGGATTATTCTCTGTACAATGTCAACGGTCAATGGATGGTCTATGATGTGAACATCGAGGGAGTCTCTCTGGTTACCAATTACCGTTCCCAGTTCCGGGAATTGATGCGCAAGGAGGGGTTCAAGGGATTGATGAGCAAGATCAATGAAAAGCTCACAAAGATCGAAGAGGGCTGAGCAGTCGAGGGGGGTGAGTTAAAGGAGCATGGAACCGTGTTGAATATCAGTAGTAAAAATCTGGGCGGATTGCAGTGCATCCGCGTCGAAGGCGAGATCGATATGTCTGTCTCGCCTGATGTGCGAACGGCATTGCAGAATGCTTTCAAGAAGTCCCCCAAAGGGGTCATCGTGGATCTGAGTGGTGTGCCGTATATGGACTCTTCCGGGATAGCCACCCTGGTGGAAGGGATGCAATGGAGCACGAAAGAAAGAGCCCGTTTCATACTCGTGGGAGTTCAGGAAAAAGTGATGAACACTCTCAAGCTCGCCAGACTCAACGAGCTTTTCGATATTCATTTCACGGAAGATGATGCCCTGAAGAGTCTGGCTCACTGATTATACTCCAAACGGATGAGATCCTGACTTATTGATGATCCTGCGGGAGTCAGGATCTTAACCGTTCGCAGTATAAAATTCCTCTGAATTCAAGAGTTCCCTGAGGTACCGGAAAAGAGCCCGCGAGGACTTGGGCGGCTTATTGCCGTCCTTCTCTTTTCTTGCGTTGAGCACGAGTTGGCGCATTCGCTGGAAGTCGACATGGGGGAATCGCGTGAAAAGCTCTTCCAACAGTGCGTCGTTTCCTGCCAGGAGTTTGTCTCTCCATTCCTCGGCCTGTTTGAAGATCCGCATGTCCGCCTTATGTCCGTGAAGAGCGTTTTCAATGGCCCGATGGATAGGTTCCGGATCAATCTCCCGCATGAGCGTCCCGATATATTGCATTTGCCTGCGCCACGCTTCATGTTTCTTGATGGTCTTGGCAAAGAGTAATGCATCCATGAGTGCAGACGGGATATCGAGTTTGCTGATCTGATCTTCACTCAATCGGACCAATTCCTCGCCGAGCTTTTGTAATGCCAGCATCTCTCTTTTGAGCTGTGACTTGCTTTTCTTTTCTTCTTCCATTGGGTTCCTGTCCAAAGTGTATGCTCCACGAGATAGCTGAGAGGATGTCTGAAAATTCCCCCTTTGAGGGGGGTAGGGGGGCAAGATTTCGCGAAACAGAAAAACACCCCCCTTGGCCCCCCTCAAAGGGGGAATCGAAGCAGGTTCGGTTCCCAAGCAGAGGAATTTTCAGACAGCCTCTGAAGTTCAAATAGAGGGCAAAAAAAGACCAGCTCCAGTTCTATTCTGCCATCAAAGTTTCAATCTGACGATCATGAGTGCGCAAGAGGGCGAGCCTTCTATTCGAGGATGCATCATCGGTTGCTCAGTATCGCTCGATCGCTCGTTTGACCCAATAGCCTTGCATGGTTTCCATTCAAGAGTTCTTTGCCGAGATTTCCTCCTGCGTTGGCGACGACGATCACGCGCTTGTCGGAGTTCCAGAGTCTGAAGAGTTCGTTTTCGGTCAGAAACCGTTCGGGTGGTTCGCGGCGGCGGGAGGCCAGCCCGTCGAACTGGGGATCTTTCAAAATATAGATGGGACGCCCGGTGTAAAAGGTGATGCCTCCCACCCACATGTATTCATGGGGCTCGGGGTAGACGATGAGATCCGAAGGTCCTGCGTGCTGCAGGACTATTTCGGCCACGGGCCGGGTGGACTCAAAGGGTTCCACCACCTGGAATCCCCAATGGACCAGCATGAAAAAGGGCGCCATCATGACGGCCAAAAGGCCACAGGCCGCTTTGAATTGTGCCTTTCGAGCAGCGAGAAGGGCGCCGGCGCTAAAAACGGCTGCGCCTGCAAAGGATGCCATCGTTGGAATGCGAATCCTTTCCAGCGTCGCCATCTGTTCCGGACTTCCCGTCCATCCGCCCGTAGGCCACGCATCCACAATGACCTGGGAGATCATATCCTTGGCGGGACCCAGCATCACCAAAGCCGCCGCCGCCGCTGTGCCCATGAGAGCTGTCATGACGGCAAGGGCCATAACAATGCCTCGCCGGGAAGGCGATTCCTGCCCCGCCGGAATTTCTTCCTCGCCTCCGGCCGTAGGTCTTGAGCCATCGGCAGTAATCTTTAGGAACGACTTATTGCCGGTTTCCAGGGCTTCATCCCAAAGTTTTCCAATGAGCAGCGCAAATCCCGGAATAGAGGGCAGGGCGTAATATTCCAACCTGGAATGGGAGGCTGCAAAAAGTCCGATGATAACCGTCAGCCAAAGGAGCGGAAGAAGATCTTCGCTATTGCGCAAGCCGGACGCCTTCAGTCTTTTGATTCCTCGTACCAATGCCTGAGGAACCATGCCGGTCCAGGGAAAAGTCCAAACAAGCGTCAAAAACAAGAAAAGGGAGAGGGGAAGAAACTCATCCGATGGATAGCGATGCCCGGTGAAGCGGAGCAAATGTTCTCGTATGACATAATATCCCAGAAAATCGGGATTGGCCCGTGCTACCGCCATGTGCCAGGGAAGGGCGATGACTGCCGCCACGGCGGTTCCTCCCAAAAGTCGCCGGGAAAAAAAGTCTCTCAGGCGACCGGTCAGAATGATGTGCAACCCTATGATCGCCGCGGCGAGTCCAAAGCCCAGAATTCCTTTTGTAAGAAGAGCGAACCCGAAGGCGGCGTACAGTATCCAGAACCATGGACCTTGTCCCTTGTTTTCCGGCTGCATGTAGCTTTTGCTGTAACTCAGGATAGCCAGCGCGATCCAGAAAATCAGGATGGGATCAGGCATCACCATGCGCCCAAAAATATAAGGCCCCAGACTCGTGGCGTAGATGAGGGCACTCAAAAATCCCGTCTGAACTCCATAAAGGGTCGAACCTATCGTCCCTACGACGGAAATGGTGGCCCATGCGGCCAGGGCGGGCCAGATGCGGGCCGCTGTTTCCGTTTCACCCAGTACGGATTGGGCCGTTCCGATGAGCCAATAGATGAGAGGGGGTTTGTCGAAATGACGGTTGCCATTGAGGTGAGGGGTGGTCCAGTCTCCCGTCGTTCGCATTTCGCGTGCGATTTGGGCGTACATCCCTTCAGCGTCGTTTAGAGCCGGAGTCTTCAGCTCCAAAACGAAGAAGGGCAAAGATGCCAGAGCCAGCAGGAAGAGGGGGAGTCGCACGAAGCGGACAACTCGTGATGCAATCGTATTTGAAGAAAACTCCATTCGGTAAAAGATCCTCCATGTGCAGTTCAAACAGAACGGGCGTGTCCATGCAAGGCGTCACCTTCATGTTCGCTTTACAGGGCGGAACCTGCCGTTGCTGCCCCGAAAAAGTGATTGACACTCCTCAATCTGATTTTTATATTTCCATTTAAAAATATATTGAGGAGCCTTCATGAAAGAATTTATTCGAGTGATGAAAGCGCTTTCAGATCCCAATCGCGTCAAGATACTGAAACTTCTTCAACATAAGAGCATGTGCGTTTGCGAACTCCAGGCCGTTTTGAAAATAGCCCAGCCGACCGTGTCCAATCATCTTAAAGTGCTCATAGATGCAGGACTTGTGGTTTACCGGAAGGATGGCCAGTGGGTCAATTACTTTCTCGCGGATGGGAATGCCAACCCGTATTCGGCAAGTCTTCTGGGAAATCTGAGGCACTGGCTTCGGGATGAACCAGAGATTGTGAGCCTTGTTGAAAGACTGCCTGAAATCAACCGTGAAAAGATCTGCAGGAAGTGAGATGTCCTGTTTGAGAAAAGTTCAAATAAAAATCATCCGATCTTCGGGCTGAGACTCCACTTGATGAACCATGAAGAACTTCTCGGGTCCTGGTCCAGGCAGACAATACCGCCATTCTGGAATTTGAAGAGGGTCTTGTCGGGAGATCCCACGATCAGGTAAGAGGTGAGTCTTTCCATGAAAGGGAGGTGACCCACCAGCATTACATTGTCTTCGTTATTGATGGCGGCGGCAAAAGCGGTGACATCGTCCAGGGGATTCAATCCTGCCGCTTCCTCGACCCCCTTTTCCGGCCTCAGTGCTGCCGCAAAGATTTCCGCAGTCTGTCGCGCTCTCTTCTTCCCGCTATGTTTGATGATCGCTACATTTACGCCGTATCCGCGAGCGACGGCCGCAATGCGTTCCACGTCCGCGATGCCTTCACTGGAAAGTCCCCGTTCCGGGTCCTGCTCTTCGGGCAGGCTCTTACCGTGCTGTACGAGAAAAAGCGCCATGGGTGAAACTCCTCTCAAAATGGTGGGACGTTTTCGTATGCATTTCATGCAAACACGGCTCGAAATTATCGAGATGAATGAGCCCAAAAAAAGTCTACGTTTGTGAACGGTATTCCGGAGCAAACCGTCCCGAATCGATGGCGGCCCGCAGGCTCCGGGCAGCCCCGCGGGGTTCTGATGAAGCCATGATCGCTGAAACGACAGCGATTCCATCCGCTCCGCAGCTCACCACCTGTGCCGCATTGGCAGAATGAATTCCGCCGATTCCCACAATGGGGATGTTGACCGTCTGCCGGATTTTCTGCAGCCCTTGAAGGCCCGTGGCTTCAGGTGTGTCGGTTTTGGTGGGAGTATTGAAGACCGGACTCACGCCCAGGTAATCTGCTCCGTCGGCCTCCGCGGCCAGGGCTTCTTCCACGGTACTTACGGAGACGCCGACAATCATTTTACGGTCCACAATTCTGCGCACAATGCGGCACTGCATGTCGCTTTGGCCGACATGTACCCCCTCGGCGCCACACGCCAGAGCAACGTCTAAACGGTCATTGATGATGAGAGGGATACGGTGTGGCTTTAAGATTTCCCTGACGGCTACCGCCAGGTCGAAGAACTCCCTGGTGGAGGCATGCTTTTCGCGCAATTGTACGATGGTGACACCACCCGCTATACTCTCCTCGATGATTTCAATCAGGGAGCGGTTGCCCGTCATGCGGCGGTCGGTAACCAGATAAAGAGAATAATCGATTTGCATATGCATTTGTAATCAAGAAGCACTGAGGCGTGCTCTCTCCTTGATGATGTTATGGTCTATTGAGTCCAACGCATCCAGGAGGAGGATTTGAAAAGATCCCGGCCCCGGATTGGATCGGGCGGCCATTTCCCCTGCCAATCCAAAGGTTGTCAGGGCTCCTGTGGCGGCGATGAGAGCGTCGGGTTCGACTGCGCAAAAAGCTCCCGTTATGGCGCTGGCGGAACATCCGGTCCCCGTCACGCGGCCCATGAGAGGGTGACCGTTGGAAATGGTGGAATTTCGCACACCGTCCGTTACAAAATCTTCCACCCCCGTCACAGCGATCACCGTGTCATGTTTTCGGGCGAGTTGCGAAGCGACATTGCGGGCATCTTCAGCACCGTGGACCGAGTCGACCCCTCGGGTACTGCCCGATTCTCCAGCCAGCGCAAGGATTTCGGAAGCGTTGCCCCGCACCGCAGTGACATGGATTTCATTCAAAAGACGCCTCGCTGTATCCGTTCTGAAGCGTGTGGCACCTGCGCCTACAGGGTCCAGAATGATGGGGATGGAGTGTTTTTCTGCGGCCCGGGCGGCCAGAAACATGGAATCCACCCATGGAGTCGAAAGGGTTCCAATATTGATGACCAGTGCGCCGGCAAGCCCGACCATCTCTTCGACCTCCTCGGGAGCATGGGCCATTACGGGTGATGCACCGAGGGCCAACAAAACATTGGCGGTGTAGTTCATGACCACGTAATTGGTGATATTATGAACCAGCGGATGCCGTTTTCGAATGGTTTCCAACATTTCCGATATCATGTCTTCAATCATATCATTTCCCCTCAAATGGAAAAGCCATGGTGCACCTCCTGCTTTATGAAAAGAGGCTCATAATTTATGGTAACAAAAATTGCTACGACGGCATTTCATGTATCATTGGCGGCCGAGATATCAAAGGAGAGAATGATGCCTGTTTACAAGTTTTCATCATGATGCTTTGTGTTATTTTGAGTAACAGTATAAACAAGGACCCTGTTTGCGGCAAGAAAAGGCCGCCGAGGTCACGATTCCCAATTGGAGGAACGAGACACACTGTGACCTTGCTGGAGTTATGCGGGGAGCTCAATTTTCATCAGATCAATATTGCATACGGGATATGTTTTCATGAGCTTCAAATTCAATCGAGGGTGCTGGGTTGATTCGTGGGAAGAAACCCTGTTGAGAGAAAAATTTGGGAAAAGGCGGGAACCGAAAGGCGAAAGTTCCATGGAGGATTCCTGTGTGCAGGAGTCCCGGCATTACATGCTTCCCATAGAGGAAAAAATCGAATTTGCTCGGTTTCTTTTCTTGCAATGGGGAAAAGAGCTTCTAAAAGATCTTACCGTTCGTCGTTATCTGCGGCAATTGGAAGAGGGAATAAAAGTATCCGGAAAAACCATGAAAGACCTGGGGATCGATCGGGCCTGTGCACTTTGCGATGCGACGGCTCCGGAAGGGAGTTGCTGCAGCCGGGGTCTGGAAAACAAGTATGATGTGGTGCTTTTGCTGATCAATTTATTATTGGGAGTCGACCTGGAGACTTGCGCTTCCAGGACCGACAGTTGTGCCTTCCTTGGACCGAAGGGATGCAGGCTTCGCGTCCGCAACCTGATTTGCATCGAGTACCTGTGCCCTCAATTGGAGAGGTCCCTGGGACACGATGCTCTTGTCCGTATGCAAACGGCAACTGGAGGCGAACTTGAAGCCTCCTTCCTCCTTTGCGATGCCGTCAGGAAGAAGATCACCTCGTGACGAAATATACTGGTGGCTGTGTATCCTGATGCATCCCTTTTCGGAAAGCCGGTCCGTCAGTCCTACGGATTGGCATATTTTGCCAGAGCCCTTTTGAAATCTTCAGCGACGGCAGGGGCCTGAATGGTATTGTTCGTGAAGATCTGCATAGGAGTCAATCCCGCCATTCCGTAAAAAGCCGAGTTGGATTTTTCATCCACCTGTATGGAACTCCCTTCCAGCGAGACTCCGGCGAAGAGTCCACGGCTGCGGGAGTACGAGTAGATTTCCGCTTTGAGTTGCAGGTCTGTGCTCGCCTCTGCGTGCCGCCCTACAGGGCCGGCGGCAGCGGATGCGTCCGCCCCGAGGGTGAATTTGCCGCTTGTGATGGAATCCAGGCTCCTGATGGTTTTGAAGACCAATATCACATCGCTCGACTGAGCTCCGATCTGCCATCCGAGGCTACCGCCCATGAGCTTGAAGAAAACTGGATTGCTCCAGTTGCGGTTCTCATTTCGAACGGAGAGAATTCCCACCCCATAGCGTCCACCGAGAATGAAGCCCGCCTTGAGAAGTCCCGGGAAAATGGCGATGCCGTATGCGTCATTCAAAAGGGATGGAGGAATGCATGTTTCGGGAATGGACATGATTTCATCCAGCACGTGAATGGCCGACTCGACTTTCATCACCTCTTCTCCACCCGCTCGGGCGACAGAGTTGAGGGAAGAAAGGGAAACGGTCAGAAAAAATGTCATGGAAAACAAAAGCAGTCTTTTCACGGTCTGATATCCTTTGCAAAAAAGTTAGCGATCGCTTGTTGGGACGCCGCCCTGCATCCTGTTATTCCGAACGCCGGGGAGGAGTTCATTGCGACGCGCCTTCAAAATCTGGTTCAAGTGGGGCAGCGAATCCGCCACGACCACAATGGTGCCCAGGTCTGCCCACTTATAGAGTTCCTCGGCCTTTCCGAGTGGAAGATTGATGCAGCCATGGGAGCAATTGCCGCTCGTGATGTCTCCCAGGTGAATCCAGACGTGGTCATAAATCCTCAACGCCCACGGCATCGGCGCCGGATCGCCAAAAGCGTTTGGGTAGCTTCTGGAAACATGATTTGCATCCTTATTGAGGACTCTGTAAAACCCAGCCTCGGTCATTCCCTCCTCCTTACCGATGCATACGAAACTGTCGTTTTTGAGATGACCGTACTGGTACCACCCCAGGTAGGGCTTATCCATGGTGATCAGGATGAATTTGGGAACATGGATGAGGTCGGGAATATATTGAGGCAGTGGCGACCAGTTCTTGTAAGAACTGAAGCTGTTTGGCACTTTCAATGGACGATGGTTTTTCACGTCTTCGCGGATGTAATAACGGGCCCTTGCATTCAGATTGGCCAGAATATCGTAGACTTCAACAGATGTCAGTTCGGGGTTTTTTTGGGTGACCTGTATGAGCTCCTGCTCCGTTATGATGCGTTTTGTCCAGGACAGATCCCGGAACTTTTTACTGGGCACGGTTTTCGGATGATACAATTGCCCTTCCATGGGAACGGGCGGTGGCGGCGGTGGAATGTATTCCGCTGGATAGGGTTGTATGATCTTCCTAGGGGTACATCCCCACAACAAAGTCGTGATAACCAACAATTTTATCCAATGACTCCATGAAGATCCCACCACTGCTCGTTCCTTTCCATCCTGTCGATGCCTATCTCCCCCGCGAGGACATTCTCCATGGATCGGTAGATCCTGCTCCCGAATGCCACTGCAATCAGACGAACATTTTTTTATTATATTATAATACCTGTCTCCAAGCATTTTTTCCTGAAAACTGTATGGAACCCGGCCCGATGGTGTTTCGGTTTCTTTTTTTTCTTTGGATGTAAGGGAGTGAGTTGTTCTTGAAATCCCCATTCACCGCGGAGGCACAGAGATCACGGAGGAATCCCATAAGAATTCCAAAATCTTCTCTCTGCTCTCCGTGGTAAATAACGGGATATTAGAATCCGCCAACTCCTTAAGGAGATTCACCCGTGTGGGAGCGCAGAAAAATGAGCAGGCTTTCCACGAGTTCCGCCATGAACCGGTAATCCAGTTTTTCCATGGTGTCGGATCTGAAGTGGTAGTGGGGATTCCGGTAGAAGGCCGTGTCCGTGACCATGACCGCTTTGATCCCCTTGTCCCAGAAGGAGGAGTGGTCACTCAGACGGACCGCTGGCATCAGCCAACCGTTGAAAGGAACGGACAGTGTCACCACCGGCAGGTCGGTATTCTTTTCAAAGGATTTCTTGAGAGAGCTGGTGAAGCTTCTCGAGGGGAAATTACCCACAATCCCGATGAAATTCCCCTCCTTGGGATATCCCATGAACATGAGGGGAAAGGGGTAATCCTGGCAGCCGGGTTGCCGACAGGTGTAGCCCACCATTTCCAGGCAGATCATCCCGTCGATTCTTTCCTTGTGCTTTACGATGTTTGCGGCATGTACTCTGCTTCCCATGTACCGAGTAGTGAAAACGGGAGGTTCTTCAAGAGCGAAGGAAACAAATTTGACCGTGACATGAAGATCTGCATGTCCTTCTAAGGCTTTCAGAATTCGAGCCGTCTCCAGTTGAACGGCAACGGCGCTGGCATTGTCATCGGCTCCTACAGTTCCTGCGACGGAATCGTAATGGGCTCCGATAAGATACGTTTGGGACGGTTGCGTTCCGAAAGAGATCTCCGCAAAGACATTGGCCACCGTGAAGTTTTCATAGGCATAGGTTTCCGTCTTCACATGAAGCCCCAGGCTGCGGTAAAAATTTTCAATGTATTCCTGGGTTCGATGAAGATTTTCCGGCAAAACCACGCTCCTTTCCCCAATCGTAACCGTGAGTGCTTCCAGATGTTTCTGCAGGCGGTTCATGGTATCGGGAATATTCAGTGTCCAATTTTCCATTTTTGAAACTCCTTCGGGAATATGGCAGAAGATCGCCGCACCAAAAATGAGAAGGGAACATTTGAAAAGGCCTCTACGCATTGGAACTCCTACCTCAGGAGGATGCAGCACTCAATATGATCCTCGAGACAAGTTCTTCGGGAGATGCATCGTCGGTATCCAGAATGAGATCGGCAATTTCTTCGTAGAGAGGAGCGCGCCGCCGGAGCACCTCTTCGATCTCATTTTCCATGGGAAGATGCGTCAAGGGAGGGCGGTTCGCCCCTGTTTCGGGGTCCTGAAGGAGTCGGGCATGAATGGTTTCGGGTGACGCTCTAAGCCAGACAACAAAAAATTGTTCCTTCAGTTTTTCCCTGTTGACTGTTCTTTCGATGACTCCCCCGCCGGTAGAGACCACCAGCCTCTCCCTTTCCGCAAGGGCATGTAGCAGTTTGGACTCCGCTTCTCTAAACGATTCCCAGCCGTAAGTCCGGACATAGGAATCAATATCCTGCCCCAGGGATGCGATCAGTTCCTTATCCATATCCACCAAGGGCCAATGGGTTTTCATGGCCAAAATTTTACCCACAAGGCTTTTGCCGGTTGCACGAAAACCAATAAGTGCTATCTTACCTTTTTTCATGTCGATATGTTTCCTTTCACTTGATATGCAAGGTAGATCATGAGCGAAAAATCTGTGACGGTGGAGTCCCCCGGCAAAAAAGCTTCGCGCCGGTTCCATGTGGAGCAGGTGCCCTTCTTGCCCCGACTAGTGGCAGGGATGATGCGATTCCTCCATGGGAGCTGTCATTTTAGCATCTTGGGAAAAGAACATGAAGATGCGGCTTTGGCGCACGACGGGCCGGCCTTGTTTGTATCCTGGCATTTTGCCTTTCCAGCAGTCATTTACCATTTCAGGGATCGCAACGGAATGGTTATGGTCAGCCGCAGCCGTGATGGAGAGTGGGCCGCTCGAGTTCTGAAACATTTGGGTTACAAGAGTTTCCGTGGTTCGCCCGGAAAGGGCGGCGCGACGGCACTGCGCCGGATCATTGCGGAGATCAAGCGTGGTCCCGGCGGAGGTTTCGTGGCGGACGGTTCCAAAGGGCCGCCGCTGGTGGCCCAGAAAGGGATTCTGCTCCTGGCTCGCTACACGGAGGCTCCTCTGGTGCCTGTGAGCGTGGCGGCCGATCCCTGCTGGCGTTTCCACAGTTGGGATCGCACTCTTCTTGCCAAACCCTTCTCCCGAGTCGTACTCGCTTTCGGGCCTCCCCTTTGGGTGCCGCGGAATATGTCTGCGGAGCAAATGGATCGTAAACGTCTGGAACTGGAAAATACACTCAACGATCTCACGCGCAAAGCCGAAGAAGCTTTGTAACTGTTGACCACCCTTTGCATATCCGCAGGGTCGTCAAAGAATGGGCGGCATTGCAGCCGGCTGAGCCCTTGCAAAGTTTGCGAGGTTTTGCTATTTGCCGGCTTGAACAGACAACGAAATTTGCTATTATTACGAATATATGATATCTGCGATGTCCAACCTGGAAATTTTGATCTGCCGGCAGTTGGGGATTTGGAGTAGGGCAAATGATCGCTGGTTTATCCCCTTGCGGGGAAAGACGGGAGGAAAGTCCGGGCTCCACAGGGCATGGTGCTGGGTAACGCCCAGTCTCGGCGACGAGGAGGAAAGCGCAACAGAAAGCAGACCGCCTCGCCAATGGCGGGGTAAGGGTGAAACGGTGAGGTAAGAGCTCACCAGTCTCGGTGGCGACATCGGGAGCTAGGCAAGCCCCACCCGGAGCAAGACCGAATAGGAGAGCGTTTGAGGGCGGCCCGTCCGAGCTCTCGGGTTGGTTGCTTGATCCCACTGGTAACAGTGGGGCTAGAGGAATGATCATTGCCTCGTTCTTCCTTCGGGGAGGATGGGGAACAGAACCCGGCTTATGACCTGCTCCAAATCCCTTTTTTTTCAAATGTGCCAAAAATCAACGGTAGCGCCGTCTTCCATGGCGGCGAAAAAAAGAGAGTTTATACTTTTCTTCTTGTGGATCTCCTTTTGAACCGGCTCCATCTTCTCTATTGTTTTGGATTTTTAAATGATGTCAAAAACCTGTGCAATCATTCCCGCTGCCGGACGCGGTCTGCGGATGGGTAGAAACAAACCCAAACAGTTTCTTGAAGTATCAGGAAAGTCCCTTCTTTCTCATACATTGGATATTTTTTCGAAGGCTTCCTTCCTGTCGGAGATTTTTCTGGTGGTTCCTCAGGATTTTATATCTGAAGCTCGAGAGCTGATTCAGGGCTTCTCCGATTCGATTCGGGACGGGTCCCGTTTTTCAGTGGTTGTGGGGGGAGCGGAAAGGCAGGACAGCGTTTACAACGGCTTGTGCCGGTTGCCTTCAGACTGCGATTGGGTGATGGTGCACGATGGCGTGCGTCCTTTTGCATCCCTGAAACTCCTAGAGAAAACCTGGAAAGCGGCTCAAATCTCGGGGGCGGCCGTTGCGGCTCTTTCTGCCACGGATACGGTCAAGCGCGTTCTGGACGCAGTCGTCCGGGAAACGCTGCCGCGCGAGGAAATCTGGCTGGTTCAGACGCCTCAGGTGTTCCGCAAGGAAATTCTGCTTAGAGCTTACGAAGAAGCCCGGAAATACGGATGGGTGGGGACGGACGATGCCTCCTTTGTGGAACGCCTTCAAATCCCGGTTTCCGTGGTCCATGGGGAGCGTTCGAACATAAAGGTGACCACTCCCGAGGATCTCGACTGGGCTGCGTGGTATCTTGGTCGAAATCCCGAGAGGGAAAACCTTCAATCTGCGGGGGGGGAAGCATGAGGGTGGGATTTGGATACGACGTTCATGCGTTTGTGGAAGGACGTCCTCTTTTTCTGGGGGGGGTCGAAGTCCCCTACGAATACGGACTGCTCGGCCATTCGGATGCCGATGTGCTGTTGCACGCCATCGCGGATGCCCTTCTGGGTGCGGCAGCCCTCGGGGATATCGGGCGCCATTTTCCGGATTCCGATCCGGCCTACAAGGGAATCTCCAGCCTGCTGCTCCTGGAGCGCACGGTGGAATTGATCGAGGAGCGCGGCTTCAAAGTGCAAAACATCGACAGCACCTTGGTCCTTCAAAAACCTCGTCTTGCCCCTTATATTTCCAGAATGGTTGAACAAATTGCCAGGGTCGCGGGACTTCCCCTTTCGTCGGTCAATGTCAAGGCCACCACGACTGAAAAGCTCGGCTTTACGGGTCGGGAAGAAGGGGTGGCGGCATATGCAGTAGCTCTCCTTGAAGAGAGAGTTCAATGATTTTGATGTTGAGAATGTGCGGTTTCGTTTCGGGCTCTTGTCGCCTTCGGTTCGAGCCACTCAACATTCTTTTAAGGGAGTTGGCGGATTCTAATATCCCGTTATTCACCACAAAGACGCGGAAGGCACGGAGAAGATTTTGGAATTCTTATGGGATTCCTCTGTGATCTTTGGGCCTCTGCGGTGAATGGGGATTTCAAGAGCGACTCACTCCCTAAATCCTGATGTTATGTTGATGTTATAGTGAAAAGATTGCAGGCTGCACTGAAACTTCGATGCTTGCTTCCTGCCGTCTATGGAGATCATACACATGGGATTGCAACTTTATAATACGCTCACAAAAAGCAAGGAAGAATTTGTTCCTCTGGAACCCGGGAAAGTCAGATTTTATGTCTGCGGAGTAACGGTCTACGACTATTGCCATATAGGGCATGCGCGTTCCGCCATCGTTTTCGATGTCGTCTATCGATATCTCATGCACCTCGGCTACGATGTGACGTATGTGCGCAACTTTACGGATATCGATGACAAAATCATTCGCCGCGCCAACGAAGAGGGAACGGACTATCGCACCATTGCACAGCGCTACATTGCCGCCTTCTATGAAGACATGGATGCACTGGGAGTGATGCGGCCCACTCTGGAGCCCCTTGCGACGGATAATATCCCCGGTATGATCGAAATCATCCAGAAACTGGTGGAAAAGGGGATCGCCTATCAGTCGGGTGCAGATGTCTATTTTCATGTGGAAAGCTTTCCTCAGTATGGAAAGCTTTCAGGACGGTCGCTGGAAGACATGATGGCCGGAGCGCGTGTTGAAGTGGACGAAAATAAGCGAAATCCTTTTGACTTCGTCCTCTGGAAGGGCAGCAAACCGGGCGAACCGGCATGGGATAGCCCCTGGGGACCTGGGCGGCCGGGATGGCACATCGAATGCTCCGCCATGGGTTCGCGCTTCCTGGGGAAGACCTTCGATATTCATGGCGGGGGAAAAGATTTGATTTTCCCGCACCATGAAAATGAAATCGCTCAGAGCGAGGCGGCCTTCGAAGCTCCATTTGTGAAATATTGGATCCATAATGGGTTTGTGAATATCAACAATGAAAAGATGTCCAAATCTCTTGGAAATTTTTTTACCATTCGGGACGTTCTTCAGCAGGTTCACCCGGAGGCGTTGCGTCTTTTCGTTTTGAGCAAACATTATCGCAGCCCGGTGGATTTTTCCGACGAAACAGTGGCCGAGGCCGAACGCGGATTGGAAAAGCTCTACAATACCCTGGCCGCAGTGAAGGAACGAACTCCCGAGTCAGTGGATGCTCAGGTTGCAGACAAAACACTCCAGTCTCAGGACGCTGAGCTGTTCCAGGAACTGACGGCATTGCCTCAAGCCTTTACGGATGCCATGGATAACGACTTCAATACGGCCCAGGTCATCGGGTGTCTTTTCGGACTTCAACGCCACTTGCAGAGATTTCTCGACCGTTTCGGACAGAAAAAGCTGAAGGGGCCTGCCGCGTCATTGGCCCGGAAAGCGTCTGAGGCTTTGCAGCATTATGCGCAGATTATAGGGCTTCTGAGCCTGGAACCCGAGGTCTTCATGGAAGAAGAAAAGCGGCTGAAGCTCAAGGCGACGGGATTGACGGAAGAAGATGTGCAGAGGTTTATCGAAATGCGCCATCAGGCACGGCAGGCAAAGGACTTTGAGGAAGCGGACCGAATTCGGCAGGAATTGGAGATGAAAGGCATTCAGCTCGAAGATTCCCCCAGGGGAACACGGTGGCGAGTGAGCATTCGATAGAATGGCGGGGGTGCTGAAGACGTTGAGTGAGTAGGCGGTTTGCGAAAATGCCGTATGTGTTCCTGATTCCCATGCACCCGACTGGGGGGCACACGTGCCTCGCGCTCCAACGTCCCTTTCACGGTGTGGGAACGCCTGTATACATGAGTTCCCGTATGAGAGGGCGTGGGAACCAGAATTTGCCGCTTTGTAGTGGAGATCTTCTGCTGTTCGAATCAGGCCTTTCCGCAGCAGCTTCCAGGGATGCATCCCTGAGCTCCTGGCCGTGATCCACAGCAGCCCGTATCGCCGGCTCCCGGGATTTTGCCTTCACCCTTGAGCCCCGATGCACTGGAAGTGGCCGATAGGATTTTCTGAACTTTGACGCTTCCGCACTGAGGACATTGAACTTTTTCGGCATCCGAAAAGACGAGATGTTCCGACACGACGCCACAGTCTTTACAAAGATATTCAAATATAGGCATCTGAATTTCCTTCCGGTTTCTTCTGTCAATCCCATAAGACACAAAATTTAGGCAGATATATAGATTCTAATTTGATGCTTGTCAACCCGCCCTCCTGCCTCACCAGCAATTCTCATTTTGGACGCCTCTCATGATATTGGTACTTCCGACACCCTCCTCAATCCCCCTTCAAAGGGGGATTTTATCCTAAAAATTCCCCCCTCGATGGGGGGCAGGGGGGTGTAGTTTTTTCAAATTGCTACTGCCTCTCTTTATATCCAAAACAAGGGTTGGACTGCCTGCTTGAAAAAATTCTCCAAGAGACTATATATGTAGATTATAAAATCACTCAATGTTCAGGAGGAAGCCATGGATTCAAAGGAATTTGTCATAGCTAAAGAGGTGTTCATCAAGACGGACCGGATTCAGGGCAATACAGTCGTTTTGAAGGAATCGGAAGACGACCCCAACTATTTCCTGATGTTTGTAGGAGATGCTGAAATCACTGCCATAGCCAAAGAAAAGGGGCTTGTAGACCCCAAACGTCCTCTTACGCATGACTTGTATCTTTCCATCCTGGATAAGGCGGGCGTTGAATTCGACCACATCGAGATTTCTGCTATGCAGGAAAACACATATTTTGCGAAGGTTTACACAAAAATTCATGGGGAGGAAGCGGTTTTTGACAGTCGTCCCAGCGATGCGGTTGCTCTGGCTCTCCACGTGAAATGTCCCATCTGGGTCGCCAGGCACCTGATGCGGCGAGAGTTGTCGGCGGCGGAAATCCAGGAATTCGAAATGATCGTTAGAACGGTTAAGTTTTAATTTTTCAGCTCCTTGCAGTGATTATTTTGCCGTTGACTGCCTCTGTGCTTTTGGCTAGAGAGAGTTTCTTCGTTCAATGGCGCTTGAAAGAACGGCAAAGTGAACGAGATGAACAGCCGGTGTTTTCCGGCTTTCTCTTTTGGCGCCGAGGAAAAGATGCTCGCAAAGGTCTTTTCCCAGCTGGTTCACCGATAAAATGAATATAATGAATTAGGATATGTGCAGATGGGCATTCAAACGGCTTCGGCCACTTTCACCCGATTTTTTGTTCCAGATCCCACCACTGAAGATTTTTGGAGTTTTGTAGAGGAAAAATTAGAGGCCGGGTGTTTCAGGGAACCTGATGACATTCAGGAACAGACGGTGGGATTCGCCTCGTGGGAGGATTTTTTTGAGTCCTCTTTTCCTTATGGATCGTATCACAAGGGTGAATATGTGGCTTTTCAGTTCCGTTGCGATCAGCGGAAAGTCCCCGCCATCATCGTGAAGAAGTATATTCGAGACGCCGTCCAAAAATTTCGCAAGGAAAATAACGATAAATGGCCCTCTCGCCAGGAAAGGCAGGAGATTCAGGAGGAGGTGCAGAATTGGCTCCTGAACCGTTCCCTTCCTCAGCCCTCGACGTGCGAAGTGGTCTGGAATCCGGCGGGTAAATGGATGTTTTTGGGGACTACGAGCACCAAAATGATGGATGCTTTTCTGGAACACTTCGAAAAGCATTTCAATATCTATCCCGTGCCTCTCTACCACGTCCATTGGGCTTTGAATCTTATTCCCCTCAATGAGCGGCAGAAGGATATTTTGAGTGCCCTGGTGCCTCTCCAGTCTCCGCAGGCTATGGAGGACGGCCGTTTCCTCGGATATGAATTCCTGACCTGGCTTTGGTATTTTATCGAAAATTCGGAAGGTCGCATTCGTATCTCCAGCGTGAGTGGCGAAAAGGAGGCTGAAATCCACCTGGGAGAGCGGGTGGTGCTGACCCTTCCCGGGGAAGGCAAGGAAAAAGTGGTGTGCACCACACAGGCCAATTCGCTTCACGAAGCACGGACCGCCTTGCGGCAGGGAAAACTGGTTCAGGAAATCCAGATCTTCATGATGATTGGAGAAGATGAATATCTCCTCACCCTGGACAGCGCACTCTGGGCGGTTAAAGGGCTCAAGACGCCAAAGCAGTTGAAGGATTACGACGAAGAGGACCAGGACTCGCTTTTTCTGGAAAAAATGTACTTTCTCGAAGATGCCACGTCAGCTCTCAATGCGCTTTATGCGAAATTCCTCCTGGAACGGCTGAGTCCCGCCTGGGAGTCCGACAGTCTGCCGCAACTCAAGGATTGGATGCAGGGCAATGGCGGAGAACCCCCGCAGCAGGGCAAAGAGATTTTAGACCATGAAAGTGCGGACGATCCAGCCCCATTTTAAGTCTTCGCTTCAGTAGGGGGCCATGGATATCTATCCAGGATATGACATGTTTCTGGAGTTGCTGCGCCTGCACTGGGTAAGCGCTCTTTTTATACTCCTGACTCTTTTGACCATTTTTCTGCTCCTTGGGTTCCGCTGGTGGCTGAGAAGGCGTCTAAGATGCTTCCTGGAAGAAAAGTTCGAGGAAGAAAATGAGCTGGACATACTGCCATCCACCGGCCCCAAAGATCAGGAGGCCATGGCCCTTATCAAGAAGTTCCGCAGCGATGTGTGGGGGCTTCCAGAATCGGAGCTTATCCTCAGTGTCGATGCCTTGAATCTTCGAGCCGTTGGGATCGTGAAGGCCGTTGCAGGGGTTTACTATCCCTTTGCCGACTTTCCCCAATACGAAGCTTCCCTCTCGGAACTGCTCCAGATGGTGCGCCGCATCAGCACAAAACTGGCCCGCCTTTCCACGACTGCGCCTTTCAAATATTTGGGCAATCGAAGGCTGCGGGATTATCAGCGTTACTATGAAGTCTACCGCAAGATCAATGAAAACCCCATCCTGCAGCTCGTCAAGCGCAATCCACAGCTTTATAAAATCGCCAGATGGGCCATGAACGTGAAAAATCTCGGAAACCCCCTTTATTGGGCGGGGAAGGAGCTCAGCCGGGAAGGGTATTTCTTCATGCTCCGGTGGTTTTACCTCTCTTTCATCAGCCAGGTGGGCAGGGAGGCCATGCGGCTCTACAGCGGACGGCATTTCCAGACGGAAGAGGACCGCGATGCCGCTCTCGTTTGCTACCGCCTCTATGGGTTCACGCTGCAGTGGGGGGGGCCGTCGGCACAAGAATGGTCCATCCTCGTCGATTATGTGACAAACCATTCGGCCCTGGAATCTGAAATAAAACTTCACATCCTTTCGAGATGGAGCCAGAACCGTCTTCCCAAAGACCTCGACCAGCAGATGCTGCAGACGAAGTCCGGCATAAGATGGTATCAGGAAGGGCTGAAACGCTTGTTGAATGAAGATAAGAAAGCCATTCCCCTGAAAGCCAAACTCATCAGGCAGGAAATTGCCGGCCTGGAGACCGAAGCGGTTGCGGAAAAGGCGGATCGGTAGAATCGGAATTGATCCGCTCCTGCCCCTGCTGTTTGCTGCGCAGCAGTCTCAGGCCGTTAAAAATCACCAGGAGGGATGCTCCCATGTCGGCGGCAATGGCCATCCACAGGGTCGCCGTTCCAAAAAGCGTCATGGAGATGAAGAGAAGCTTTATCCCTAGGGAAAACAAGATGTTCTGTTTGATGACCTTGAGGGTCCTTCGGGAATGGCGGATGAGCCAGGGCAGTTTGGACAAATCGTCCGACATAAGAGCGATGTCCGCCGTTTCGACGGCCGCGTCTGTTCCCATGGCGCCCATGGCAATGCCCACCGACGCCATCGCCATAGCGGGGGCATCGTTCACGCCGTCTCCCACCATGGCAACATTTCCCAAGTCTTCCTCGAGTTCGGCAACAAACCGCACCTTGTCTTCCGGCAGCAATTCCGCCCGATAGGCATCCACGCCGGTTGTGTGAGCCATCTGTTCGGCTGTGCGTTGATTGTCCCCCGTGATCATCACAATCTTTTGGATCCCAAGCTCTTTCAATTCGCTGATGGCCTGCCTTGCCTCTGTCCGCACCTGGTCGGCAACGCTCATGAGCCCGCAGACGTGGTCGTTGCACCACATGATCACCAGGGAATGCCCCTCATCTTCTAGGCGGGTGGCCATTTCGTGAAATTCCGGAGTCTCATGCCGCCACTGCTCGAGCAGTCGGTGGCTTCCGATCCAGTAGGACTTGTTGTGGATGGTTCCCTGAGCTCCCTGTCCGGGTAGAATAGAGAAATCTTCGGCTTCGGGGAATGTGACTCCTCTGGCTTGTGCGTGTTCCAGAATCGCCCTGGCGAAGGGATGGGTGCAGTGAGATTCCAGGGCCGCTGCGTTGGCCAGAAGTTCTTCCTCCGTGTGATTGTCTGTGGGAATGATTTGCTGCACGGTGGGCTGTCCATAGGTGAGAGTCCCCGTTTTGTCCAGGGCGATCCCTTTGAGCCTGGCCGGGGCTTCGAGAAACGCACCTCCTTTTATGAGCACTCCATTGCGGGCCGCAGAGGTGAGGCCTGCCACGATGCTCACGGGCGTGGAAATGACCAGTGAACAGGGACATGCAATCACCAGAATCACCAGGGCCTGGTAGAACCAGTCTGTCCAGATTCCTCCAAGAAAAACGGGAGGGATGACAGCGATCAGAAGGGCGAGGACCATCATGGCGGGAGTATAAACGAGGGCAAATTTTTCCACCCATTGTTCCACTGGTGCGCGGCGGGCCTGAGCGTCTTCCACCATGTGAATGATGCGTGAAAGGGTGGTATTCGAAGCCGGCCGGGTGGAACGGAATTCAATGGCGCCTTCTGCGTTGATGGTTCCGGCAAAGACTTCATCGCCGGGTTCTTTGAATACAGGGGCCGATTCTCCGGTAATGGGAGACTGATTGACCGAGGTAATGCCTTTGGTGACCACTCCGTCCAGCGGGATTTTTTCGCCCGGCCGCACCAGAACGGTTACTCCCACGGGGATATCCTCCACTGGTTTTTCCTCGATATTTCCGTCCGTGGGACAGATGAACCGGGCTTTCGTTGGAGAAATATCCACAAGCGCCTTGATGGCCCGACGGGCCCTTCCCACGCTCCAGGATTCTAAAACCAGGGCCAGGGAAAAGAGGAAACTCACGGAAGCGGCTTCGAGCCATTGACCGATGCCCATGGCGCCCAGCACGGCGACGGTCATGAGAAGGTTCATGTCGGGCCGGAGACGCCGAACGGCAAAAAGCGCTTTGGGTAAAACGTACCATATGCCCGTGACGACGGCCGCTGTATATAGGAGAATCGCAGCGTTGCCGTACCGTAACGCTTCCGCATGGCCTTCGCTCAACGCATCCCAGAAACTGCCCAGGCGATAGGCTTCCAAAAGGAACCCGGCGAGTATGAAGGCGCCGCTCGCTCCGCACATGAAAAGACGGCCGTGACGTTGCCACGCGCCTTCTTCCACACCACAAGTTCCAGGTACACAGAACTCGTCCCAGGGAACAGCCTCCATACCCGTTTGAGCCACAGCTTCCCTGATTTTTTCCGAAGTTACGGCTTCATCTGGCGATAGGACCGTCATCTTGCTTTCCAGCAAATCGAAGGCGAGGTTCAATTCTCCGCCGACCAACGGGCCGACCTGCCTTTTGAGAACCGCTATCTCTTCCCCGCAGCACATGCCCTTTATGCGAAAGATCATTCGTTCCATATCGTCACAGTCTCCGAAGTTTTTTTAATTATAACGCCATCGAGAATTTAATGTGCCGGACATCCGCTATTTTTAGAGGCAGTGAACAAAAATTTAGGTTGGGTTGAACGGTAGTGAAACCCAAGACGGACTTTCATTGGGTTGCGGCGTACAGGATATCCCTAAACCGACCTACAAACCGAGGCGTAAAAAGGCGGTGAAGTCCACCCTGCTAGAGAAAGGGTTGCAGCAGGGTAACGGGCAGCTTGAAAGTTCTTTCCACGTAGCCGAAAAGTTCCGCTCCTATGGCTGACGGGGCAAGAGGCACGACGTTGGGGTCCTTGATGTTGCCGGTCACCCGGACGGGGATGGCGATGAGTGAACCTCCCAGAACATTGCCGAGCAAAGGGATGGATGAAATGATCCTGTCCACAGTCCTCAAAGGGGAAACCAGAACCGTCATGTCCAAATTCTCGTTTTGTAGATCTACCGTGCCGCGCCAAACCATTTTCAGGTATGGACCATCGATGATCCCTTTCTTGAGGGTCATTTTCCCCTTGGCCAGAGAGCCTTCCGCTTCGATGGTATCGTATGCGAACCCTTCTTCCATGAGGTCTGGAAATTTGCCCCGGTAGATCTCAGTAATGTTGATCACGCTGAAAATCCTGGCTAAAAGCCCCATACGATAAATCCGGCCGTCCCTGACCGTCAGCTTCAGGTTGCCCTCCAGGGATTGAGTCAGATCGTGATGATTCCCGGTCGCTTTCAAATCACCCGTAAGGTCAAACCTTCCTGTCATGAGGTTGCTTCTGTTCCAAAGGCAGGCGAGAGTCGGAACGATATCGACGTCTTTTGCATTGGGCTTTGCTTCCAGGTGGTAGCTTCCGGAAGTGACGCCGATGGTTCCCTGAGTGGGGATACCACAAAGGCTTCCCTTGGTGAATTCGACTCTGGCTTCGTCTCCTTGAAGAAAAACCCTGGTTGCGACATCCTGCCAGGTCAGTTTACCATAAGTGAATTTTCCCGCTTTGACGTTGAGCAGCCCTTGCAAAGTCAAGTTCGGTTTCTTTTTAGTGTCTGCCTGGAAACTTTCGTCTCCCCTCCGAGGTGAGGGGGGTTCAGATAGGCTTTTAGTGAGGATAGGCCTGGCGGTAGGAAGGCTTTCCTCTTTCATATAGCGAATTTGATCCCAGTCCAGTGAATCGGCGGATACATCCATGTTCAGCAGAAGACCCTGGGCTGAAAAATCCACATTGCCTTGAAAATTCAACAGGCTTCCTCCCCATGAAACCTGGGACGATTTCACGTGGATTTGATTTCCAACGGCTGAAAGATCTGCCCGCTCTATGACGGCGGGTTTTTTCAGTCCATCCTTATATTGAAACCCTTCGATGTGAAGCTGTCCGCCGGCCTTGGAATTGAGGGGGGCATCCAAGGAAAACTGAGTCTCAAAGCTTCCCTCGACAGCACCTGTGAAGAAAGGATTGCGGAGCAACAAACGGTCTACACTGCTTTTTTTCAGTCCTCCGGCAAAAGAGATATCGAATTCCCCTTCACTCAGGAGCAGGGATGCAGAGGCGTCCGATGCATCATCTTTGACCACGAGTTTTTTTATGTTCAACTTCAGGCGATTGTGAAGCACTTCAATGCCCATTTTCGGACCGTCCTTGGGACTCATCTGTGCTGAAAAAGAGGTGTCTCCATTGAGATTCCAGGCAAAGCGGGCCTGCGAAAACTGCAGGGGCGAGCGGAGCCTGAACGTGTCCGGTAAATGAATGAGGTCGGAAATGTACCGATTGCCTTCCGTGCCCAATTCCCCGCTGACAGACAAATCTGCGGCGCGAAGCCCTTTTGTGTAGCCATCCAGAGACCCTGTGACCACAAAGGAAGAGTCCAAAATGCGAGCGGAGCAGTCGAAAAAAGAGAGCTTTTCAGCATCGGCCTCGAACCTTCCCTTTTTTACCGTAAGCAGTCCCGGCAGAAACGATGAGTTCATGGAAAAATTCTCTACTCCCCCTTCGGCCTGGAAGACCCAATCTCCGGGTCGGAGCACCGGGCCTTTCATGTTGAGGGAATCCACGAGGAGAACGCCTTTCATGGATTCGAAATGTTTGAGGAATCTTTTGACGACGGGGTGAGTGAGAAGCCAGGGGTAGATTGCGTCGAGGTCGATCCTGGACCGGGAAGATGAAGTCACTTCCAAACGGGTCTCATTCCCCCAACGCACCGCCACGGATACCTGGGAGAGCGCGGATTTGCCAAGAGTGCCGCTGGCGGATTGCACTGTGACTTCGTTGCCGTGGTAACCGAAGGTGCCTCCCTGGATATGCAGAGGGGAGGGAAGCCGTTGATAATTGGAGCTCAGATTGAAGGACTGGATATCCAGATCCGTCTTGACGGCGTCGAGACTCTCTCCCAGGACCAGGTGCCCCACAGCTCTCCCCTGGATCTCCTTCATGAGTCGCATTTCCCGCAGGAAGGCATCAGATTTCACGACGCGCTCCAAGATGGGGGGCAATTGGACGAGGTCGGCGTCCAGAAGGATATCCAAGTGGAAAGGAGTATTGTCTCCTTTCATGAGACCGATGATCAATTTGCCCTCCCGGCCAAAAGATTTTCCTGCGACACCTTCGAGATTTTTCCCTTCCAGGATCTCTTCAGAGATGAGAACTTCACCGTTTGCCTTTTGAACCTCGAGATCGATTTTGGGCACAAGAATCGTTCCGTCGATCATCCTGCCGTTGATGACCATGTGGTCCAGTTTTTTCAAGTCGGATAGAGTCTTTCCCTGAGCCACGCAGGTGATGAGAGGAACATCTCCTGCCCTGATGATGGTGAAAACCTTGGAGATGGCCTCGTTGTTGCCTCCAAGGGCCAACGCCACCTTGCGAAGGGCGGCTGCATCGATGTCTTTGCCGTCGAGATCGAGTCGCGCCAGGGGAATGCGCGCGTCTCTGAAATACTTTCCTGTCAAACTGCCTCTGGGGGTGTCGAATTGCAGCCTGGAGAAAGCCACATCCAGCTGGTCGCCGTTGCGCTGAACGGTTCCTTCAAATGTTCCCCCTTTTAAAAAAATGTCTTCGCCGTTTTGCAGAAGGTCAAGATACGGGATCTTTCCCCTGAAGTGCGACTGAATCATTTGGGGCCCGCTGCTTTCGAAGGTGGCCTCGAAATCTGCCTGCCCTCCTTTGACCTGGCAGTTGGCATAGGGGAAAAAATAATGGGTCAGCTTCTGGGGAGTCAGGCGCGTCAAGCTGAACTTTCCCTGGCTTTTTAATGTCTTGGTATCGAGCCAGGCATTTAGGGAAATGGCCTCGAAGAGGTCTGACTTGCACTGAACTTCTACCTTTGGGCGTTCCGGGGAGAGATGGATGCTCCCATGAATGTCATGGAACTGGAATCTCGGCTTGTCTTTCTCCATGAGATTGAGGCGTCCGTCGGCTATAAAAATCTGAAGGTCGGGAAGTTTTGAGGCGAGCCCGGCCAGGAAGGCAACCACATCTTCCTGAGCCTGGAGGTGAGAAGCTATCGTTTCCGACTGGGTTTCGGACTGAGGCATGGAGACCAGTTGGAGATTCGTCTGTGGTGCTTCACACCGTATGGAAGCGATTTCTGCGTTTCCTCGAATGAACGCCAGAAGTCGTGGGACGACGGTCAGTGAAGGCATCTCGGTGTCGAATAAACCGGGGGAAGAAATATGGATCTTCCTGAAAACGACATGAGGTGACGGGAAGAGGGACAGGTCGAGACTCTTGTATTGCAGCTCATACCCGGTTTTGAGGCGGAATTCTTCCGTGATTTTCCTGTTGATCTTCTCCAGGAGGCCCTGGCTGGGAAAGAGGAGTACGCAGGAAACCGCAACCATTAACAGAATTCCCGAGATCCCTGTCAACCAAAGGGCTGTTTTACTCAATTTCACCATTTAATGATTTTCTCCGGGAATTCTAAATATATTCCGTTTCGGTGCAAAATAAAAAAGTGCTCTTGCAAGAGTGCGAATAAACTCCACTGATTGTCCTGAGCTGAGTAGAGGCTATATTCATATTTTTTTATGATAGCAATTCAATGAGAACACGACAAGATTTCATGAAAGAGACAGTGAGTTAAAGAAGACCGGCAGAATAAAAGAAAACGGTCGTCTCCTCCAGCATTGCATAAAAATGCTTGTTTTTGAGGGCCGCATAGAGTAATTATCATAAGTTCATTTTTTGAGATGCTTGACTTTCTGAATACGAATATTACAATTAAGCATCGTTAACACTCAAAGCATTCAAACCGAACGGTGTCAGCGTCATTTCGATTCTTCCCGCCATGAGGTTGGGAGAACTACCTATACTATCTTCAAGATGTGGAGATGTGAAGGGGGTGGCGAGGAAAAACGACTCTGATGAGATTGTTGGTGGATGTGCATTCTTATAGAGGGGGCGAAACGGGTTCGACGGAGGTAAAGAAGCTCAAGTTGCATGTCGAGGTCCTGGTTCCTCGTAAAACTGTCGGGATTTAAACACAAACGCAGACGATTATTCGTATGCCGTAGCCGCTTAGGCGGCTACCGTTCCTCTAGTTTTTTCTTGCGGAATTAGCAGGAGCGTCGACTCAGCGAGATGGTCCCTGTCATGCCGCCTGCAGTGACAGAGATGAGATTCCAGTAGGCTAGCCTGTGCGAAATCCTGCTCGTGGGAGTTTTCAAAGGCGAAACTCAAAACGCGAGATAAACATGTAGAAACTTCAGTGGATTACTTTCGGACGCGGGTTCAACTCCCGCCGCCTCCACCATTAACAAAAGACAAACCCGTCTCTCTGGAGTCATTCTCCGGGGTGACGGGTTTTCTTTTTTCCCTTGTTTCTAAAGGGTTTGCGCCCGTTTCACATCTTTTCAAACAGCTTCTCCGCACTGCCAATTCTCTCCATCCTCCAGCCATTCTTTCTCTGTTTGACCCCTGATTCTCTGTTTTCTTCGGACCAAGTCCGAAGCTCGTCCGGAAAGCTACATCCTTGATTGATATAGGTTTCCGGCTGGTTGCCGTTTTTGGCGGTTGCCTTAGGTCCTCGGGAGGTGCCGTAACCGGACGTATTTTTCGAAATCGCCTTCCTCGGTGATGAAAAGAAGTGTGGTCAATTCCGGTTTCCTGCCTCTGCCAAAAGAAAAGCCGACGCTGATGGTCGGCTCTGAGGGTGGTCTCCGGTACGGTCGTCAGTCGGTGGCGAAACCGAACTGGCGGCGCTGCGCGGTCCATTCCTCGGGGAAGGTTTGGGTCAGTTTAGCCAGCGAAAGTCCGTTGGGCTCCTCGCCGTTGATCAGGGCTTCGACGATGTCCGGGGCAAGGGTCGTTAGCTTGAGAATGCGGGTCACATACGAGCCATCCACGTCGAGGGTACGGGCAAGCTCGCTGATGGACTTGATCTGGCCGGATTCGAGGATGTCGGCCCAGGAAAAGGCTCTTGCCAGCGCCTGGAGGATGGCGGACTGCACCGGCTCCTGCGCCCCGGGGATTTCTCCATCCAGCGCCTGGGGAGCAATAACCGTCTTGCGGCCGCGCATGCGCCGGATGAGCATCGGGATGTGGATCTGCAGGTTGCCGTTGTCAGCCACGGTAATGGTCGGTTTGATTTTCATCGGCTTGCCCTCCGCTCAGTGACTTCGCATGCCAGACCGGCCAGCTCGGCGATGAGTGTCGTCAGCCCGTTGGTGCGCAGTTCCATGTCGATTCCGGTCTCGCGAATCTCGACTCTGTCTACAAGGAGGCGGATGAGCCGGTTCCGCTCTATCGGAAAAAGGTCCTCCCAGAAACCCTCGACATTCTGGAAGGCCTCCGAGACATCCAGCTCAGTGATGCTGTTCCCCTGGTAGGCTTTGCATCGCTCGCTCACATGCGTCAGTTGTTTCGAGAGCTCGACCGCCTGGCGGTTGACGGTCGTGAGCATCTCAGCCTTGCCCGGCTGATCGCTGCCGGGTTTCATCAGTTCGAGTGCCTGCTCCCTCGCCTGCGACAGCTCCATCTCGAGTTGGGCTTTCTGCTTGAACAGCCGCTCCCGCTCCGCCTGCTCGATGTCCCGGGCCGCGAAGAAGGTTTTGGCCACCAGCGTCGGCGTGCGAAACACCGCGCTCAACTGCTCAATCACGGCCTGCTCGATGTCCCCGGCGGGAATCCGTTTGAGCGGGCACCGGCTCACGGTCCGCTTGCTGTCCTTCTGGCAGATGTAATAGGTGTAGTGGCGGCCGTTCTTGCGGGCGTAGGTCGGTCCCATCGAGCAGCCGCAGTGGCCGCAGCGGATGACACCCTTCAGCGGGGCGACCATTTTGGTTCTGGCCATGGATACCTTGACCGGTTTGTTGTCCTCCAGGATGGCCTGAACCTTGTCCCAGGTCGCCCGGTCGATGATCCCTTCGTGCTCGCCGGGGTAGCTGCGGTCCTTGTGGGCGATCTCGCCGATATAGATCCGGTTGTTGAGCAGCCGGTAGATGTGGGCGGTGTTCCATTCGGAGCCCTCGCGCACCTTGCCTTTCTTGGTGGTCCAGGCCTTGGTGCGGTACCCCTGTTCGTTCAATTCCTGGCCCAGCTTCTTGGCCGAGCCGATCTGGATGAAGCGGCGGAAGATGTACTGCACCGTCCTGGCTTCATCCGGGTTGACCAGCAGCTTCTTGTTATCCCGGTCGACGTCGTATCCGAGGATGGGCACGCCGCCGCAGTATTTTCCCCGGCGCTTGGCTGCCGCCACCTTGTCCCGGATACGTTCGGCGATGACCTCCCGCTCGTACTGGGCGAAGGTAATCAGGATGCCGAGAAACATCCGGCCGGTGGGATCGGTGGTGCTGAAGTGCTGGGTGACCGAGACGAAGCTGACGCCCTTTTCGTTGAAGAGGTCGATCATCTTCATGAAGTCCAGCAGCGAGCGGGACAGGCGGTCGACCTTGTAGACGACGATCACATCGATCTTCCCGGCGTCGATATCCGCCAGCAGGCGGCGTAGCCCCGGACGCTCCATGTTCCCGCCCGAGAAACCACCATCGTCATAGCGATCCGGCAGAGCCGTCCAGCCCCGCATCCTCTGGGCTTCGATATAGTGTTCCGCCGATTCCCGTTGCGCATCCAACGAGTTGAACTCCTGTTCGAGTCCTTCCTCATGACTCTTGCGTGTGTAAATGGCGCAGCGCAGGGTCTTGTTCTTGCCCGGCGCGACATTGCTGTTATCAAGCATCCGAACCTCCCTCGGCTTTTCTGCCGTAAACCTTCTTCAGCCCGAAAAAGACTTTGCCGTTCCAGCGCGTCCCGGTGATCTCCCTGGCCACCGCGCTGAGCGACCGGAATGTGCGACCTTCGAACTCGTAGCCATCGGCAAGGACGATCACCTCATAGCGCCGGTCGTTCCAGATCCGCACTAGTCTGGTCCCGGGCAGGATCGCCTCGTTCGATTTCCGCTCCTCTGGGATGCGTCGATTGACAGTGGCGACCGGGTCCTCCTTAGCGGCCTGCTGAAGATGGACCTTGGCCTGCTCGGACAGCCCGCCGTAGAAAAGCTCCTGGATGCGATAAGCCAGCCGCTTGATGAGGAATTGCTTTTTGTACTGGGGCGGCTCTTCTCCGTAGAGGTCGAGCCATTTTTCCCGGAGCTGCTCCAGGGACATGGATTGCAGCAGGGCCATCTGCCGAAGGACCGAGTTTCGGGTTCGGTCCTGATTCTTGCCGCCGGTGGCGGCGTTCTGTAACTCATTCATTTTCAACTCCTTATTTTGGTTTCCGGACGAGTTGTCATGAATGAATGCTCTGTTCCGGCAATGAATCAAGTCCTTCTCCGAGCACAGGGGAAGAATCTTCGAAAGCATCTAACTCATTGCCCACACATGCGTTTTTTGCCTTTCGGCGCAGGATCGCCGTGGCCAGAATGGAAGCGGCTGACTGGAGCCTCGCCTCACCCGACAAGCGGCCGGGTTTGCCGTTTTCGCCAAGGTCATCCATCCCCGGCCCATCATTCATTTCCTGGACATCCAACATCGAACACCTCCGGTGGGACCGGGGGACTGGATGGTGTGGATGCCAGAAAACGGTGGCGGTCGGGATGCGCGTTCTATGGCACCCACAACCGCCTCAGCTCCGCCTCTGGTCGGTTATCTGGTTACATCCGGCTTGAACCGGACTTGCGTTCGTTACCTACCGGAGGGACGTGCAAGATGACGGAATCAGACGAGAAGTCCTGTTTTTTTGATTGACCTGATGTTCATCAGGTCGTATATTTTGTGGTCATAAATTGGGCTTAATCCGCTCAGTGGCTACGACACGGAGCAATCGCCATGGGAAAGAAAAAGGTATCGGAAATAACCGACCCACAAGCACACACGCTGAGGGTCATTTGCCAAATCATCGATGAAAAGGGGTTGCCGCCAACGGTGAAAGAATTGTCGGAAGTCCTTGGTATCAGCCACGCGAGCGCCCACGAGCAGATCGCTCAACTGGTACGGAAAGGCTATCTGAAGAAAGAAGCTCGTAAGGCCCGAAGCATCGTCGTCATCAGGAGGCCCGAATAACGATGCTGGGTCGCGAAAAATAAGGAGATCGACATGGGGCACGTCAGACTTGGAAGCCTTCCGAGGTCGAGGGCATGGAAAGAGGTGGTCGGCCTGATCACGGCCGGTGCCGACGTGTCCCAAATCGCAAACGCAACAATCCGGGCAGCCGATAAAGCATTCACCTTCGTGCTCAACGATGAGGGGTTCACCGAGGCGGTCTGGTTGATGACGCAACTCGCCATTGCCGCAAAAAAGGAGAACCTCGGCGAGCATCTCCAATCCCTCGGCGTCAACCTGCCGCAGGATACATCCCTTCCCGATCTTGCAGCCGCAGTCTCCGAGGCCCTGGATAACAAATTGGAGTCCAACGGTGGCCGATCCGACCTCGGTGAAATGTCTCAGCGTGCATTGGTCGGAGCCCTGGTAGAGCACATCTCACCAAAACTGCCGTCTCTCTTCGCCCCCGGGCCAGATGATGTTCGGGCCGCACTGGCAGCGCTCGGGAAAAAGCGGGAGTTCGGAGAGCTGTCGCGGACTTTCTTCGCCAAGCTGACCAACGAGAGCATGAACTACTTCCTCTCAAAAACGCTGGCTACCCATCTGGGCGAGGGCCAGCGCTTTGCCACCATGAATGAAATGGGACAATTCGAGAAGGCTCTGAACACGCACTGTAAAGAGGCGTCCCTGATCGTCGAGCAGTTTTCAGCAGATTGGTTTTCGAAGCACAGGTACGAAGAAGGTGGTGACATCTCCAGGGAGTCTTCCAATGGCTTCGCCTCTTACGCGCTGAAAAAGATGAAGGACGAGCTAAAAGAAGGAGCGCGAGCCGATGCAAGATAAACGATATATCATCTGTGGGAACGCACCGACCGATGGGATTGAAGAAAATCCTGACCGTGATCTGCGCCTGCGCCTTTGGGGCAAGGATGGGCCGGACAAGATCACCCTACGCATTGAAGACATCCACAAAAAGATGAGCAAGGACGTGCCTGATTCTTTCCAGGACCTGCTCGAAATCGCCACCTACGTTTACAGTGCCGATCAGGCCATCCCACGAGGGGCCGACGACGTCGATTCTTTTGGCCATGGCTGGCGCAGGGATCTGCACTTCATCATCCCGGTGCGGAAGCCAGATTTTTGGAACGGAGACGATATCCACCAGGCGCTGCGCTCCACGCTTGGTTTCTTGTCTGACGACAACTATCACTTCGAGTTCGTCAAACTGAAAGAGGCTCAGGCATTCCAGGGATATCTGAAATTTGATGATGACGGACGGCTGTTCGGCTATCCGGAACAGGTAGTGATGTTTTCAGGTGGACTGGACTCGCTGGCGGGAGCCATCGATGAAGTTCTGAATGAAAAACACAAGGTCGTCCTTGTTACCCACAAGTCGACACCGAAGCTCAACACGCGCCACCGGCGACTGGAAAAGATGATTGCCGACAAGGCTGGGGAAAACGCCCCGCTACACATCGGCGTCCGGGTCAACAAGAACAAGGGCCTGAACTACGAGTACACCCAGCGCAGCCGATCCTTCCTTTATGTGTCTATCGGGGCGACCATCGCAAAAATGCTCAATCTGAAAAGCGTCCGTTTTTACGAAAACGGGGTCATCAGTTTGAATCTGCCGGTCTGCGCTCAGGTAGTCGGAGGCCGGGCAACACGCACCACCCACCCCAGGGTGATCCGAGGCTTTCAGGAAATCATCAGCCTGGTGGCTGGCGAACCGTTCACGATTGAGAATCCCTACATCTGGAAAACCAAGGCCGGTGTTATCGAGGTGATCACCAAGGCCGGATGCCAGGACATGATCGCGGCATCGACCACCTGCACCCATACCTGGGAGATGACCAATCACCATACGCATTGCGGAACGTGTTCGCAGTGCATCGACAGGCGTTTTGCCATGATTGCGGCAAAAGCGGATCAGCATGACCCCGTGGAAGCCTATAAGGCCGATATCTTCACCCAAAGTCGAAGCAAGGACGAGGACAAGATCATGGCTGCCGCGTACCTGGAGCGAGCCAACCAGGTCCGTGATCAGGATGACATCACCCAGTTTATCGCTCGATTCAGCGAGGTAAGTCGGGTCTTCCGCTACTTGAATGGGAACCCCGGAAGCGTGGCCCAGAAGGTCTATGACCTTTACAAACGCCACGCCAAGGAAGTCTGCGAAGCGATGGACACCATGGTCGCCCGCAACATCACGGCCATCCGTCAGCGCACCTTGCCGGGAGACTGCTTGCTTCGGACGGTCTATGAATCGGGATCGGTGATCTCTGTCCCAGCTATTCCGGTCGAGCAGAAGCAGCCGGACAACTACTTCAGGAAGCGCGGGGGAGTCTGGGCCGCACGCTTTAACGGCAATGCCGAGGTGCTCGTGACGGGTGTCGACAAAGGAGCCGAGTACATCAACTTCCTTCTGGCGAGGCCCAACAAGGAAACCTCGGTCTACGAGATCGTCTGCGGGTTCGCCATCAATACCTGCAACACGTTTCTGAACTCTGATGAAACCGAAGACGGTTTTCAGTTCACCCAGGGGGTTCCGTTGGGCGATACCGGCTTCGTCGCCGACCGCAAGGCTATCGAGCAGTACCGGGAGGCGGCTCACGATCTTCTTCGAGAAATTGAAGACGCACGAGCAGAAAACAACGATGCCGAGATTCAGCGGCTTGAAGAAGAAATGGCAAAGGTGACCACAGCGATCAACGAGGCTGTTGGCTTGGGTGGCAAACTCCGGAAATCCAACGACAAGCGAAAGAACGTCCGTGACGCCTTCCGGAACGCCGTAAACCGGGCCATCAAGTATCTGGAGAAGTATGACAAGCCGCTGGCCGCCCACCTGAAGGAATCCATCAAGTGCGGCAACGAGCCTGTCTACCGGACCGAAGAGGAGATCGTTTGGGAGGTCCGCCCGATAGTCAACGAGTGACCCGGGACCACCCAGGAAGAAAAAACTAAAAAAAATTTCCGCTACGCCAAATGTAGCCATTGCGACGCCGGATGTAGCGCCTTCCTCAATGAAGGCGCGATCCGGCGTTTTTTATTGGTCAACAGAGTGTTGGCCACCGGGCGTGCCAGAACTTCCGAACAAGGAGACTGGCAATGGCACAAGTCAACAAAGCAACCCTCACCCCACCAAAGCGGCGACTCATCGAATTGATGCAAGACATCAACTTCGGCCGCATCACCAACATTCCGGTTCACGACGGTGAACCGGAACTCACCCCTGACACGGTCATCGAGCGTGAAATCAAGCTGGGCGGACAGATCGGTCCAAGGCCTGAGCGCGACCAGGATGACTTCACTCTCAAGCAAGAGGTTGTGACGCTGCTGGAGCAGCTCTCACAGATGGGCAGCGGAAAAGTCTGCCTAATCGAGATCAAGCATGGCCTGCCTTTCCTGATGCGCATCGAGGAACGGGCAGCCTGAACACGTAACGACCTTAACCCTTAGACACTGGACAACAAGCTGGACGCATGGCGGAGGCTGTTGTGGGTGTCGCCGAGCCGAATACGGCAATTGGCGGCGTACCTGCGACCCCTTCGCCCACGCGACAGCTTTGTCCTGTGATCTGGCCCGTGCCGACACCCACGCGGACCTCCTCCTCGCTCCGAGGAGGCCCCGATGGTTTCACAAAATTCTTACGACGGCATCGACAAGTATGCCGCCGACCTCATTCGGCACAAAGCACGTCAACTCGTAGGCAAGGCCGGATTCACCGAGGACGACAGACCCGACCTCGAACAGGAACTGATGATCGATCTGCTGCAGCGGATGCGGCATTTCAATCCCGCCAAGGCCAAGAAGACCACCTTCATGGCCCGGATCGTCGAACGTCACATCTCCACCATTCTGGAGGCCCGGTTCGCCCAATGCCGGGACTGGCGGCTCTGCCAAACCTCACTCAACGAACCCCTCGACAACGGCGAAGGCGACACCACCGAGCGGATCGAGTTCCTGGACAGCGAAGGTTCTCTGGGGGGCGGCACCCGCGAAACAAGAGAGCGCCTCGCCCATGAGATCCACATGGATCTCGGCCAGGCCATCGCCTCGCTGCCGGAAGAACTCCGGGATCTGTGCGTGCGCCTGCACGACAGCACCATGGCCGAAATCGCCCGGGAGATGGGCATTCCCAGAACCACCCTCTACGACCGGCTGAGCAAGCTGCGGGAGGCGTTCATCGAGGCTGGCCTGACGGACTACCTGTGATCTCCGACGCATCGGCTCCGCCTCCGGTAAGTAAGCACCGTGCCGCATGGTGCGGCTATCCGGGGCCTCGGAAATCAGAACCTGAACAAAAGAGGAGTTCAACCATGACTCACGACACCTACAAGTACCGTTTTGACGAGTCGGTCCCGGCCCAGGAACTGGAAGACACTTTCATGCTGGCGATGCTGGCCGTCGAAAGCCTGCATGGCCGTTCCCGTGTGCGGATGGAGAGCCGGTTCAATCTGGACAAGGCCCGACGCACCTGCGTGATCGACGCCTCCACCGATGTCGGCAGCGACCTCGCCCGCATCTTCACCGGCTTCGCCACCAAGGAATACGGCGAACGCTCGGTCCTGATCGAACGATCCCAGCCGTCGGGTTGCGCCTGTGCCTCCAAGCATCGGGCAGCGCCCGCCGCCGCGACAGCGGGGGTGGCGGTATGAGCGAGCTGATGACCACCACCTATTCCATGTGGCGGCTGTTCCGCAACTGCCGCATGGCCTGCAAGTGGCGCTATATCGACGAGCTGGTGCCACTCGAGCGCGACCCCAATCTGGCCTTCGGCTCGGTCATTCACGACTGCCTGGAGTGCTGGCACGGCGAGCGGGATCTGGCCAAGGTCCTCGACCACATCGACCGGACCTATCCGAACAGGGCGCAGGACGACCATCAACAGGCCGACTGGCATCTCGCCCGGGCCATGATGAGCGCCTATGCGAAACACTACCCGGCCGAAGAGTTCGAGGTCGTCGCGCTCGAGAAGACCTTCGAAGGTCCCATCGTCAACCCGGCGACCGGGGCGACCTCGCGCAGTTTCATTCTCGCCGGGAAGGTGGACGGCATCGTCCGTCAGGATGGCCAGTATTTTCTGCTGGAACACAAAACCGCCGCGCAGATCGACGCCAGCTATCTGGAGCGGCTGTGGACTGATTTCCAGATCATCCTCTACGCCTGGTACCTGGAGCAGACCCTCGGCATCACGGTCAGCGGCATCATCTATAACGTCCTGGTCAAAGCCCGGCTGCGCCAGGGCAAGGGTGAAACCGAAGCTGAATACGAAGCCCGCCGAGACGAACTGATCGCCAAGTCGAAAACCGGCAAGAGCAGCGCCAAGCGCAAGCTGCCGGAGGACGACGAAACCTTCCAGCAACGACTCCAGGAGAAGTACCTCGAGCCGGGCATGTTTCATCGCGAGGTGCTCTACATCTCCCGAGACCAGTTCGAGGAACTGCGGGCGGAGCTGTGGGAACTCTCCAAGGCCATGCTCGACGCCCGTCGGCGCGACACCTTCTACCGCAACACCAGCTACTGCTTCCAGTACGGAAGACCCTGCGCCTACTTCCAGCTCTGCCGCTCGGGCGGCAACCCCAACGTCATCGAAAACCATTTCCAACGGATCGCCCCGCACGAAGAGCTGCGGGACGGAGCCGGTGAAGACGCCGCTCCGGTGTTTTGAAATCCCAACCATAAGGAGACGAAGCCATGCTTCCCAAGACCAAAAGCAAACCCAAACACACGCTCTCGGACCTCACCGCCCTGGTGTACGGCCCGAGCAAGATCGGCAAGAGCACCTGGTGCTCCAAGGCCAATGACGCACTGTTCCTGGCGACCGAGCCGGGTCTGAACGCCCTGGAGGTGTTCCAGACCCCGATCACCTGCTGGGACGACCTTCTGCAGGCCTGCGCCGAAATCGCCGAGGGCAAGCACGAGTTCAAGACCATCGTCGTCGACACGGTGGATAACGCCTACAAGATGTGCTCGGACTACGTCTGCAAGAAATTCAAGATCGAGCACGAATCCGACCTGGGCTACGGCAAGGGCTACGCGCTGATCAACAACGAGTTCCAGCGCGTCATCAACAAGCTCGCCTTCCTGCCCTATGGGTTGATCCTGATCTCCCACTCCCAGGAACGGGACATCGAGACCCGGACCGGCAAACACACCCGCATCGTGCCGACGCTGCCGGAAAAGGCGCGGAAGCTGGTCACCGGCCTGGTGGACCTGATCCTGTTCTGCGATCTGGACATGAAAACCGGCGAGGACGGCAAGCCGGTCTGGCAGCGCGTGATGCGCACCAAGCCCAGTCCCAACTACGACGCCGGTGACCGCACCGGCCGACTCCCCGAAGTCATCCCCCTCGATTTTTCGAGCTTCATGAAAGCGTTCAACAACACGGCAGCCGGAGCTGCGGCGAGTGCCGCCCGGCCAAAGCCGGAGCCGACCGCGAGTGCGGCGGCGAAACCCCAACAGTAAGGAGATCCGACCATGGAACACTACGAAAACCAATCCAGCAGCAACCTCGACCTGGCGCAGTTCGACGACGCCTTTGAAACCGCCGAAGTCGAGGAACGCGAGTTCGATGCCGTCCCCGACGGCAAGTACCAGGTCAACGTCGACCGGGTCGAACTGACCCGCGCCCAGACCTCGGGCAACCCCATGCTCAAGTGGACCCTGCGCATTCTCGCGCCGACCCACAAGGGTCGTCTGCTCTGGCGCAACAACGTCATGGCCAGCAACGAGAACATCAAGTGGCTCAAGCAGGACCTCTACACCTGCGGGCTGCAGCTCCAGAAGCTCTCCGACCTGCCGGGCCACCTCGAGCAGCTTCTCAACATCAAGCTGGAGGTGACCAAGCGCACTCGCGGTGAAAACGAGAACATCTACTTCAACCGTCGCATTGTCATGGCCGACGATGCCGGGGCTCCCGGCGCGGCGATGGACGACATGATCCCGTTCTGATGATGGACCGGATCACCGTTGTCGTCGACACCCGCGAACAGGAGCCCTACAGCTTCGATAGTGACAAGGTTTCGGCGGTTCGCAAGGCGCTGCCCGCCGGTGATTACTCACTGGTCGGCCTCGAAGAACGGGTGGCGGTGGAGCGTAAATCCCTGACGGATTTCGTCTCCACCGTCATCCGGGGGCGCAAGCGGTTCCACCGCGAGCTGGAAAAGCTATCCGCCTACGAATCCGCCTGTGTGGTTGTCGAATGCAACTTTCGCGATCTGGTCGATGGCCGCTACCGAAGCGATGCCCACCCGCACGCGCTGATCGGAACGGTCGCCTCCATCGTCGTCGACTTCGGTGTCCCCGTCTACTTCTGCTCGGACCGGCAGGCAGCCTGCCGTTTTGTCGAGGAGTACCTGACACGTTTTCACCGGAGGATCGCGAGATGCCAAAAAGAAATGAGAGTAACCCGGCGCGACTCCGGGGAAGAATAGAGCGCGTTTACTATGCCGGACCCAAGTTCTCCGCAGGCCGACTGCTCACCCCGACCGGTGAGGAAGTCCAGTTCGCGGGCAATTTGTTCGCTCGGGAAAATCAGCCTGTGGTCCTGCTCGGGTCGTGGTCCACCCATCCAAAATACGGCCGTCAGTTCAAGGTCGACGGGATGGAGCACGACCTCGAACTCGATCCGGAGGGGCTGATCCACTATCTGGCCAACCATCCGGAGATCAAGGGCATTGGACCGGCCAAGGCCAGATTGATCGTCGAGAGCTTCGGCGACGCCTTTGAAGAAACCCTTCTGAACGACCCCGAGCGCATTGCGCTCAAGGCTCGACTGCCCCTGGAAGCGGCCCGGCGGTTGCGTGACGAATGGTTGAAGAACCGTAGCGTTAACACCGTCATGGCCTGGCTGTCGGCATTCGGCCTGACCCATCATCAGGTCACCACCCTGGTCGAAAGACTCGGCGGCAACTGCCTCGATATCCTGAAGGAAGACCCGTACATCCTCATTCGGGAGATCCGGGGATTCGGCTTCAAGAAGGTCGACAAGATCGCCCGCAAGCTGGGAACCCCCAAGGACCATACCCCTCGTATCCGGGCCGGATTGAATTTCTGCGTCCGTGAAGCCCTGGACAATGGCCACTGTTGGATCGAATACGAGGATCTGGTGGACCAGGCCAATTTGCTGCTGGTCATGGATGCCCTGGACAGCCGGGTCCGTATCGAGAGCGCCCTCGACGCGCTCATCGAAGAACAGGCGCTTTCCTGCGATTCCCACGGCGGGCGTTTCGTGGTCGCTCTGCCGGAGATCGTCCGCATGGAGCGGGAGCTGGCCTCGTTGTTCGGCCAGGCCGAAACACCCAACCCGCATTTCCAGTCCGTCAAGAAACTCGATGCCCTGATTCGGCGCTGCGCATCAACGCTGAACGATAAGCAGCTCGAAGCGGTGCGCTCGGCCCTCCAGCACAGCATCAGCCTGATTTCGGGTGGAGCCGGTTCGGGCAAGAGCTACACCATTTCGATCATCAACACCATCTGCGAGGAGAGCGATCTGGAGGTCGTGCTCGCCGCGCCGACCGGCAAGGCGGCCAAGCGCCTGGAGGAAGTCAGCGGCCGTAGCGGCACCACCATCCACCGTCTGCTCGGCTATGACGGCAAGGGATTCTCCCGCAGCAAGGAGAATCCCATCGATGCCGACGTCTTGGTGGTCGACGAGTTTTCGATGGTGGACGTGCCCCTGGCCTGGCACTTGTTCGAGGCGGTCGACCTGTCGCGGACCACGGTGCTGCTGGTCGGTGACCACAACCAGCTTCCGCCGGTGGGACCCGGAAACATCCTGCGCGATCTGATCCAGACACGCGCCATCCCCACGGTCATCCTCGATAAGGTCGTGCGCCAGGCTGGTGTCCTCAAGGAGAACTGCACCGCCGTTCTCAAGGGCGAGGTGCGCAAGACCAGCGAGGCATCGGTGGCTGGATGCCGGGATTGGTATCTGGTGGATCAGTTCACCGACCCGATGGCGGCACGCTCGTTCCTGCTGGAGCTGTTTCAGGAGCGGCTCGACGCCCTGGGTTTCGACATCATCAAGGACGTGCAGGTGCTGACGCCGACCCACAAGGGGCCGCTCGGCACCAAGGAATTGAACGAGGAACTGCAGCGGCTCATCCAGCGCAAGCTCTGGAACGCCGAGGTACCGCCGGTCGCTATGGGCCGCCGCGCCCCGTTTCTCAAGCACGACAAGATCATCCAGACCCGGAACAACTACGACCTGAACGTGATGAACGGTGCCATCGGCTATGTGGTCGATGTCCTCGCGAACGGCACCCTGGTCATCGACTTCGACGGCATGCCCGTGGAGATGGAAAAGGGTTCGCCCGACCTTCAGGACCTGCAGCTCGCCTATGCGCTCACCATCCACAAAACCCAGGGTTCCGAGTTCCCCTGCGCCGTGGTGGTGGTCCACAAGGCGCATTCCTTCATGCACCACCGCAATCTGCTCTACACCGGGGTGACCCGCGCCCGGCGCACCGCCATTGTCCTGGGTGACCATTGGGGCATCCAGAATTGCGCCAAGCGTTGCCAGGTGGATGACCGTCGGACCTTTCTGCCCCTGTTTCTGGACGCCGCCCAGCACGCGGAGGCCGATTTCGCCCGTGTCGCGGAGGCCGAATGAGTATGGGCGGAACGGATAACGTCAGGGAGTATTACCGGCTCGTCACCGAGATGGACATCGGTGACGTGGCCCGGGAACTCCTGCCGGGACGGATCACCCAAGAGACCGGCCAGCGCTTGATGTGCGACTGCCCCAACCATCAGAGCCAGTCGCGTCTGTCGCTGCACGTGATGCTCGACAAGCAGGGCTGGTACTGCTTCGGCTGCGGAATCGGCGGTGATGTGCTGCAGCTCGTTGAGTTCATTCAGACGGGCTCGGTCACCGCCGGGCAATCTGGTCCGATGCCGGACAGCCACCGTCAGGCCCGGGACTATCTCGCCAAGAAGGCGGGCTTGCCTCCGCTGTCGCGCTATGGCCTCAGCCAGGAGCGTCTGGCCCAGACGGAGGCCGACCGCGCCTTCGAACTGCGGGTCAAGGACGCGCTGACCTCGCTGGCCAGGCTTTACCACGCCAGACTCAAAGAGTCGCCGGAGGTCCTCGACTGGCTGAAATCCAAATACGCCCTGAGCGAGGAGACCATCGACGATCTCCTGATCGGCTACGCGGACAACGCGTCCGGCGCGGTCGCCCAACTGACCGGGGGTGAGGACGGTTTTTCCAAGCGGGAGCTCGCCGCGACCGGCGCTTTCCGTCCCACCAGCCAGGACGGCCTGACGCCATTTTTCGAGCGCCGCATCGTCTTTCCCTACTGGAGCCGTGGCCGGGTAGTGTTCATGATCGGCCGCAAGACGCCGTGGACCCCGGACGTGGGCTGGGAGCAAGGGAAATACAAGAAACTGCCGGTTCATGACGAACACCAGCGGCCCTACGTCGCCGACTTCATCAACAACGCGCTGCTGTTCAACGAGGACTGTCTGCTGGCCCGGCCCGGCAAGGTGATCATCACCGAGGGGGTGACCGATTGCCTGGCGCTGATGCAACTGGGCCTGCCCACCGTATCGCCGGTCACCGTCCGCATCCGGGCCGCCGATTGGGAGCGCCTGATCCCCAAGTTGCGCGGCGTCGAAACCGTCTACATCTGTCAGGACAACGAACTCTCCCAAGCCGGTCTCAAGGGGGCACTGCAAACCGCCCGCACCCTGGCCGAACACAAGATCGACACACGCCTGGTGACGCTGCCCTTGTCGGAGACACAGATCTCAGCCCGGCAGGAGCTGACCGAACGCTTCGGCCTGACGGCGAGCGTGGGGCCGAAGGAGCTGGCCAAGCTGCTGGCTGGACGGCCCGCCGAGGAAATCCAGGCGGCCGAGGCGCTTCTCGCCACCGCAAAGATCGACGTCAACGATTACATTGCCGCCGGGCATACCCGGGAGGATTTCGAACGCCTGCTCGCCGAGGCCAGCACGCCCATCGAGTTCGGCGTGCGCTCGCTGCCCGAGGGCGCTGAGGAAGAGGAACGCAACCGCCTGCTCGAACCGATCCTGGGGGAGATTTCCGAGCAGTCGCCGCTGGAACAGGCCCGCCTGCTGAAGCTGGTGCAGGAGCGCATCGGCGGTGGCGTCTCCATGGCCACCCTGAAGGAACAAATCCGCGCCATCCAGAAGGACCGAAAGGTCGAGTTCCGCAACGAAAAGAAAAAGGCCAAGCGGATGTCCGGCGCGATGCCCGGATCATGCCGCGCCCGGGTTGACGAGGTGCTGATCGACACGGAACTGGAGAACGGCGCTCCCGACTACACCCTGGCCGCCGAGGCCGCCTACGACTGGTTCACCTCCAACGGTGCCCAGTTCTTTCACACCCTGCAGGGCGAGCCGTTCATGTATTTCGACAACGCCATCTATTGGATGGATTCACCGGACCGGGGCCGCAAGCGCCATTACGCGGCCATGCTTTACAAGCACACGGGCATGGTGCCGACCACGGGCGGCGGACGGACATTTTTCGAGGTGTTGCCAAGCCTGGCGATGATCCGTGGCCAGGTGCGCGACCATTTTTCCTGGCTGCACACGGATGTGGCTTCCTACACCGTCTATTTCAACCTGAACAATCCGGAGCACGAGATCGCCAAGATTACCCCGGACGAAATTCAGATCATGAAGAACGGCGGCAACGAGGACGGCATCATCCTGGACGGCTCGCGGAAGATGAAGCCGCTGAAATTCCTGCCCGACGCCGACCTCGAAGAGGCGGACCGGCTCCTGGTCGATCTGCTGGTGGGTAACATGACCTGCCCGCAAGGAGATCGCTTTCTCATCCTTTCCTGGCTCTCCTGCTTCCTGCTGATCGACTTTGCCGGGACGCGGCCCATGACCCGCTTCGAGGGCTCCGCCGGATCGGGCAAGACCACCGCCAGCAAAATCACTTCGACGCTGCTTTACGGCGAGCCCCAGCACAAGAAGGCCACCGACGCCGCGAACTACACCGACGGCTCGCAGAACCCGCTCATCGTCCTCGACAACATCGAGGTCAAGCAGATGACCGAGGATCTGACCACCTTCATGCTGACCAGCATCACCGGCATCGCCAAGGAGAAACGCAAGAGCGGCACCGACAGCGAGACCATCACCGAGCGGACCAAATGCCTGCTGAACACCACCGGCATTGAGCCGCTGTGCGGGGAGCTTTCGGAGATACTGTCGAGGTCCTTCGTTATCAACTTCGACCTCGCCAACCAGGCCAGCGACTGCTTCCTGGAATCGGAGGTCATTTCCGCCATCCAGCAGAACCGGGACCTGATCATCTCGGCCATTATGAAGCGAACCAGTCATGTTCTGGCGATGATCCGGGACGGAGCCCAGAAACAGGTCATGCGTCTGCTGCACCGAACCATGCCGACCCATGGCAAGCGCCGTTGCAACGATTATCTGAGCCTGATGTACCTGATGATGCTGGCCGGGTCCGAGGAACACGAGGTGACCACCGGACTCGAGGATCTAAGCCCGCTGTTCATCGAGCAGATTCATTCCATCAATGACACCAGCCAGGAGATGGCGCGGGAGTCGAACCCCATTGCCACGGCGCTGACGTCGCTCTTCCATGCCTACCGGAACGCGGTGGAACTGGACGAGAAGGCCCGCTATGGCGAGGACGACCGGGCAAACCACGTGGTGGGGTTCATCGAACGCTATCAGGTGAGGTTCGAGAACGAGAACACCATGGAACCGGTGTCGGCGGGACGGCTGCTCGCGGCGCTGCGCAGGGTTGGCCGGGAATTCAACCTCGAGTTCGAATACAAGAAGCCCGCCCAGCTCGGTCGGCGCATCAGCAACGACCTGGACATCATCCGGGACGCCGGGTTTGACATCGACCGGCAGCGCAACGCCCACACCAAGAACTTCGAGTACCGGATCAGTAGCAAAGGTGTTTAACGAGATATTTTCTCTTTTAGATTGACTTTCAGGCCGCCCATGCCTATATTAAAGGAATGATAAAGCGAATATTTCACTTTAGGAGGCGGTAAGATGATAGTCAGTTTCTCACTCGAAAACTGGATGTCCTTCCGCAACCAGGTCACATTTTCGATGGTCGCCAGCAGGGAGCGCCAGCATGGAGACAGGGTTCCCAAACTCGGCAAGTACCAGACGAGAGTTCTTCCGGTTGCGGCAATTTATGGCGGTAACGCGTCGGGCAAGACCAACTTTTTCAAGGCACTGAGTTTCGCCAAGGCGCTGGTCGTCAAGGGGACCCAGCCCGACAGCCTGATTCCTGTCGAGCCGTTCCGGCTGGACGCCAAGGTGGCCGATCAGCCGTCACGGTTTGGCTTCGAGCTGCTGATCGACGAGATCATTTACGAGTTCAGCTTCGCGGTGACCCGCAAGGCGGTTCTGGAAGAGAAGCTGGTGGTCATCACCAGCACCAGTGAAAAGGTGCTCTACCACCGTCGAGACGGAAAGCCCAACTTCGATGATTCCTTGGCCAAGGACCAGTTCCTCCAGTTCGCCTTCAAAGGGACCCGGGACAATCAACTCTTTCTGACCAACTCGGTCTCCCAGAAGGTCGACAATTTCCGGCCGGTCTACGACTGGTTCAAGGACACGCTCGAGCTGGTCGCGCCCGATTCCCGCTTCGAACCGTTCGAGCAGTTCCTCGACGAGGGGCATCCGCTCTACTCGACCATGAACGAGATGTTGCCGCAGCTCGACACCGGCATCGCGCACCTGGGTGGCGAGGAGACCCCCTTCGAAAACATTCCGCTGCCCGAGCCGCTGAAAACCAAGCTGCAGGAAGACGTGAAGGAAGGCATGACCGTTCGTCTGCTGACCGAGCCGATCAACGAACGGTTCGTGGTGACCCGCAAAGGTGGCGAGCTGATCGCCAAGAAGCTGGTGACCTATCATCCGAAGGCGGACGGCACGGAAGCCAAGTTCGAGATCCGTCAGGAGTCGGACGGCTCGCAGCGGGTGATCGATCTGCTGCCCGCGTTTCTTGAGCTCTCGGCCCAGGTCTCGAAGAAGGTCTACGTGATCGACGAGGTCGACCGCAGCCTGCACACGCTGCTGACACGCAGATTGCTCGAAGCGTACCTCGCCAACTGCTCCACGGAAACCAGAACGCAGTTGCTGCTGACCACCCATGACGTGCTGCTCATGGATCAGCAACTCCTGCGCCGTGACGAGATGTGGGTGGCCGAAAGAGACGCCACCGGAGCTTCGAACCTGCTCTCCTTCAGCGAGTACAAGGATGTCCGATACGACAAGGATATCCGCAAGAGCTACCTGCAGGGGCGACTGGGTGGAATTCCCCGGATTCTTTTGGGAGGCGCTTTGACCAATCCCTGCCTCACCGAGGAAAGTGAGGGGGATGACTGATGCCGCCGAAGAGACGCAAATTCCAGAGACCCCTTGGCGAGCGTCGCTACCGCAAACTGTTCGTGATCGCGGTGGAAGGCGTGAAGACCGAGCCGCAGTATTTCGCCATCTTCAATGACCAGCAATCGGTGATCCGGGTGAACTGCCTCAAAGGCAGTCATGATAGCTCACCTCCCCAGGTGCTGAAGCGGATGGAGGACCATCTCCGGCAGGAGGAGCTGAGATCCTCCGACGAAGCCTGGCTCGTGGTGGACAAGGATCAGTGGACCGACGAACAGTTGGACCAGCTTCATGCCTGGGCTCAGGCACGCGACAATTACGGCTTCGCCCTCAGCAACCCCAAGTTCGAATACTGGCTGCTGCTTCATTTCGAGGACGGCACCGGCATCGCATCGTCACGGGATTGCAGCGACCGGCTGAAGCGGCACCTTCCCGGTTACGACAAGGGGATCGACGCACGCAAGATCACCCGCGACCGGATCGATGAAGCCATCCGCCGCGCCAGGCTGCGCGACAATCCTCCCTGCGCCGACTGGCCACGCACACTTGGCGGCACCACGGTTTACAAGCTGGTCGAAAACATTCTCCAGGTCTGAACCCCAATCGGTTCGCCCTCCCAATAATTCAGGACGCTCTCGGGCGTCCTTTTCTTTTGCGGTGGTGCGGTGAACACCGCTGTCCCTTGCGGTGGATAACCACCGCACGCCAAACCCTTGCCAGACAAGGCTTTCATGGCCTTTGCGGTGGTTGCGGTGGTAAATCCAGAGGTCTCACCCCCTATGGGCTGAAATATTTTTTCGACTCACCAACCCGGCGTCCCCCACCAGAGAAATTCCGGCCCAGCGTGAGAGACATTCCCCAAATACCACCGCAACCACCGCACTCTCTCTTTTCTTTCTTCATAACTAACGAAAAACAATAAACAAACAACGGACCACCCCCTGCGGTGGGACGAGAAAATCTTCCACCGCACGACCACCGCAGCCACCGCACATATCCACCGCAGAACCTGCCGGTTTCTCGAAAAACGTTTAGAGATCTCAAAAAACAGTTACAAAACGGCCGCTCGCTAAAAAAACGATTACAAGCGAAAGCATCGGTCCGCCGTCACCTGGCTTTGGGCTCCGGTAAGTAACGGGAAAAGCAATTAACCCGTATTTCTGGAGCGTGAAGCCATGAGCCTTCTGAAAACCATGATCAAGCACACCGCCGGAGGGCAGGACGCCTCGGCCGGATGTGAAACCCCATCATTACCACCGCAACCACCGCAGCCCGCCATCTATGTCTCCACCGGGCTCGACGTTCACGAGATCGAGGACGCTCGCGACTGGCCTGAAGACCGGGAGATCGACGGCACGCTGTGTCGCCGTCTGTCGCCTGAATTCTTTGCCTGGCTACGTTTCCGCATGGTCACCGCCCAAGCCGCGCACAAGGCCGGAAAGCTCCCCGACGATGCCTGGAACACGCTGCGGCAGCGATTCAACGCCCTGCAGGAGCTGGCCATCCGGGAGTTTGGCAAGGAAAACTTGCAGGAGGTACTGCACTCCTTTTCCCCGAAGAACTACCGGCCACCCGCGCTTCGTCCCGAGCCCCAGGAGAAACCCGTCGAAGTTCCCAGAAAGGACTGGATTTATCCCGGGAACCAAGCTTGGAAATGTAAGCAGCCGGTGACTTCCCAGGCTGTCGCCAAGGTCGACGCCATCCGTGAGGAGGCCATGGCCAATGGCTGGTCCGAGGCACGCCTCTATCAGAACCAGGGCCGCTTCCGGTTTCCCTGCGGCGAGGACTACGGCCTGGTCTGCTTCGTCGATGGCGATCAGGAGATTGGCGAGGTCACCGAGCGTTCTATCGAAATTATCCACGGGCCGAAGTCCGGACGCCCCAGCACGCTGAGGTTTTTCAACCCGGACGTGCCCCAGCCGTGGATGAAGAAAATGGAGGATTGAGCTGTGAAGAAAAAGAAACGCTACGCCAACGCCAAGGATGTCCTGCCCGAGGAACTCTTCGAGCAGATCCAGAAGCACTACACCGGGATTCTCTGGGTCCCGGCACCGAGCCGCTTTTACCAGGAGCGCCGCGCTCTGGTATTGGCTCTTCATCTGCAGGGGATCAGCAGCCAGGAGATCTCCAACCTCGCTGGAGTGACCACCCGCCGGGTCAACCAGATCATCGCCGCCGAACGAAAACAGGACCGGGACCGACAGTTGGCCGCCGCTTCCGGTAAGTAACCCCTGAACCGGCGGGAGCGCGTTTGGAGGCTAAATCGGCCTCCCGCCCCGCATCCCGGCTTGGGAAAACAATATTCGGCAGGATTTCCACGTGGCACTGAACAAACCGGACAAAGAGACGCTGGACCGCTGGCACCGCAACGAGGGCAAGACCGAACCGCCCCGGCGCGGGCCTGGTGCGCCCGAGGGCAACCAGAACCGGCTGCGTCACGGCATCTTCGCCGACCGCTGCCTGACGCCGGAAGAAAAGGTCATGTTCGACGCGATCATCGACCGCCTCAACCAGGACTTCGAGTTCAACAAATCCAGCGACTTCCTGCAAGTGGAGCTGGTGGGCGTCTACTCGGTCAAGCTGGTCCGCGCCCAGATCGAGGGGAACACCGACGCCGCCGAAAAGCTCGACCGGATGATCCGCTGCCACATGAAGGATCTCAAGACCACCAAGATTGCTCGCGAGGGTGAGGAGCCGAAAGGCCCGCAGACCTCTCCGGCGGAATGGGCGGCGGCACTGCTTGAGAAGGTGGCCGAGGCTGCCAACACCCCGGGCGCGAAACCCTCCGGCCGCAAGAAACACGGAAAGAATTGCGGATAACACCATGGAGGGCTTTTCCGATGACCCCGGCACACGGCGACTTGCGGCAGACAGCTTCACCAGGAATTGCGGATAAGACGTGTTCCTTGCACTTTCGGAATCGGCATTCTCCGGCTGCCGATCATCATTTCCACTCCTCGATTTCTTCCTGCAGCTCTCGATATCCGCTTGGCATGTGTGTGCATAAGCCGAACCGCATAACCCAAGTAGATATTGGCACGTTCACGCCGGAGCTCTCTCACATAACCCAAGTAGATATTGGCATGTCGAACCCCAGGCAGAACCGGCCAAGCCCCGCAAATAGCCATTCCTTCGGCAACGGCCCTCGCACATGCCAAGCAGATATTGCCATGTGTGTTCCGCGCCTGGAGCGCACAAGCCAAGCAGTTATAGCCATGTGCGGCCGACAGACAGCGAAGGAGAAATTACGGTCAATCGATATTTCCCGCTCCGCCCGGGAGGAAGAGACCCTCCGTCATGATCATTCATCATCGGCGGATGTGTTCTTCTGCGGGCACTGTCATTCACTGTCTTCGACACTGTCTCGGCCAACGAAAACAGGAGCAGCCGAGGCCGCTCCCATCGTCGGGTCCGGAAGGATCAGAGGCGTTCGAGGGCTTCCTCGAGCTGACCGTCCACGAGGTGGGTATAGATCTGGGTGGTGGACACGTCGCGATGCCCCAAGGCCCGCTGCACCACGAGCAAGTCATTGGTCGCGCCGTAGAGGTGGGTGGCGAAGGTGTGCCGCAGCCCGTGCGGCGTCAGATCCTTTTCGATCCCGGCTTTCCGCAGCCAGTGAGCGAGCCGGTTGGCAATCTGCCGCTGGCAGAGTCTGCCGTCCCGGTTCGACAGGAACAGAGCTTCCATTTCGGGACGGCCATGTCGACGGCGCTCGGCCAGGTAACGGCGCAGCAATGTGCGGAGGTCGGTCTTGATGAACTTGACCTGCGGCACATTCCCCTTGGCCCGCACCCGCAGATGCTTGGCGTCGAGGTCAATGTCATCCATGTCGAGCGCGGCCAGCTCGCCAAGCCTGATCCCGGTGCCCAGCAGCACCTCGATCATGGCGCGGTCGCGCAGCGTGGAGAAATCGGTCCGTCCCTTGAGCTCTTTGAGGAGCCGTTTCTTTTCAGCGGCGGTCAGGAACACCGGCAGCTTTCTCGGCAGTCGCTGCATGCGGATGGACCGGGCCGGATTGTCATCGACCACTCCAACTTCGACGGCCCAGGCGAAAAAAGCCCGCACTGCCGCCTTCATCCGATGGAGCGACGCCGCCGAGCGTGGGCCTCGCTCACTCTCGGTAACCGGCCCGGCGGAGAACACCTTGTCGAGAAGCCCGGCCGTGACCGCCCGGCAGACGATACCCGGGGCCAGCTCCCCGGCCACGCGGGCCACCAGGGCGAGGTCCCGGCGGTATGCGGCTATGGTCGCTGGGGAGCGTCCTTCGGCCGACAGGCGGGCACAGAACGCCTCTGTCGCGCCCGTCAGATCGAGGTCAGCCGTTCGGTTGCTCATCGCTGGACTCCTTTACCCGGCTGTGGCCCATGGGCGTGCTCTTGGGCAGAGGCAACTCCTCGATGCGCCCCGACTCCCTGGCCCAGACCATCATCATGCGGAACACCCGGACGGTCTTGGCGACGGTGCGTTCAGCCCGCTCCTTGCCGTCGGGGAGTTTGAGCAGCAGGTCGGACTTGTAGAACTTGCCGACCTGGGGAAGCCGGATCTCGGCGAGCTGGCGATCCGCTCCGAAGAAGGACTCAACCACGTCGAGGTCCTTCCGGTAGGTGTAGAGGGTCCGCTCTTTCTTTCCGGATTCCCGCAGGTGGCCGATGAAAGCCTCGGCGGCTTGATGCACGGTGCATTCGGTCATGTCGATGTCTCCTTTGTCAGTGGCCCGGTGTGTTCAGGACAGGAACTCGTCCAGCTCCCGCAGCAGTTCCTCGACGTGGCCGAGGGAGCCGACGCTCGCCCAGGTGATGTCCGTCTGCTTCGCGTCCGCTTCGAGCTTGCCGCGAATGCCCTCGATCAGCCGGGCGATGTTCTCCTGCTTTTCTCGGTATGCCTTGAGTGCCTGCTGGCGGTTTCTGTCGTAGGTCATGGCCTGCCTCCGGTTCCGGTTTTCGTGGATGCGGGACCATCCCGCGCCACATCCAATGACGCTTCTATTTCGTTGGAAATCAAGTGTTTGCAGAGATCTTTCTGCATGTGCCCAAAACCCACAAACCAAAGGAGATCAACATGTTGAAGAAGACCCTCGAATGGACCATCCCGCTGGTCCTGGCCGGGATCATGACCGGCTGCGCCACCTACCGGCCTCCGGCCCAGATCCAGTCGGCGGTAGCCACCGTCAACCGCCACACGCCCGAGTACGTGACCGAGGCCAACAAGGCGCTGCGCGAGGTCGGCCACCCGGACGCCGAGCGCCTGACCGGTGTCGGCCTGCGCCTGCAGACCGCCGTGGACGCCCTTGACCAGTGGGCCAACGGCTCGAACCAGGAGGCAGGTCAATGAAAGAGATCCTTCAGGAAAACAGCGATGCCGTCCGCCAGGCCGGTGAGGCCCTGGTTGAAATCGGCACCGAACTGGCGGCGGGACGGATCGAGAACGCCCTCGGCCGTCTGGAAGCGGCCCAGCAGCAATACCGGGCCTGGGCGGAGTTGGACCAGGCCATCATCGACATTCAGGAGGCTGTCCATGACCGGAAGAACACCCTGGCCGTGCAGCAGATCCTGACGGAACTGGTGGGCACCATCCTCGGCAGCGCCTTGAGGACGGGAATGCACTGATGGCGGTAACCGACAAGGAGCGCAGACTCGCGGCGACCCTGAGCGATCCCGTGTTGTGGGGGCAAGCCTACCTCTACAACCGGGATGGCTCAGGCCGCGACTACTGGCCGCACCAGGTGGAGGACCTGCGCTGCCCGGCCAAGAACATCATCCACCTCGACGGCCGGGACGTGGGCAAGTCCATCGTGCTCTCGACCGACGCGCTCCATTACGCCTTCACCACCCGAGGCGGTCAGGGCCTCATCGCCGCTCCGCACCAGGGACACCTCGACACCATCATCGAGGAGATCGAGTTCCAGCTCGACACCAACCCGGATCTGATGAACAGCATCGCCCTGACCAAGTACGGCAAGCCCAAGATCCACCGCAAACCCTACTTCCGGCTGGAGTTCACCAACGGTTCGGTGCTCTATTTTCGCCCGGCCGGGGCTTATGGCGACGCCTTCCGGTCCCTGCATGTCGGCCGCGTCTGGGTCGATGAAGGAGCCTGGCTGACCGAACGGGCCTGGAAGGCGCTGCGCCAGTGCCTCAAAGCCGGAGGGACGCTACGCATCTACTCCACGCCCAACGGCCTGCGCGACACCACCTATTACCGGCTCACCTCGTCGGATCAGTTCCATGTGTTCCGCTGGCCGTCCTGGCTCAACCCTCTGTGGACCGAGGATCGCGAGGCCGAACTGCTGGAGTTCTACGGCGGCCGCGACAGCTCCGGCTGGCAGCACGAGGTGGCCGGTGAGCACGGCAAGCCCTCCTATGGGGCCTTCAATGTCGAACAGTTCAACCTCTGTCGGCAGGATCTGCTGGAGTATCAGAAGATCGTCATCACCGATTCCGAGCTGCGCGATTGCGACACCGAGGAAGCGGCCCACGACCGGCTGGAGATGCTGCTCAACCTCACGCCCCGTAGCGGGCAGTTCTGGGTTGGCGGCGACCTGGGCTACACCAACGACCCCACCGAGATTGTCGTATTCCAGGAGATGGAGATCGGCGAGCGAACGCTGCTGAAAATGATCCTGCGCGTTCATCTCGAACACGTTTCCTATCCGCACATCGCCCAGATCATCGCGCTGTTGGAGCGTTACTACACCCCGGCGGGCATCGGCGTGGACAACGGCGGCAACGGCCTGGCCGTGGTCCAGGAGCTGCTCACCCTGGACAAGTACAAAGGGCTGGAGCTGGAAGGCAGGCTCAAGGGATACGACTTCGGCGGCATGACCCGGCTGGCGGTCCGCGACGGCAAGGAAGTCAAGAAGCGGACCAAGGAGCTGATGACCAGCCTCATCAACGGGGCGCTGCAGCGCAAGCAGCTCATTTTCCCCTCGGACGACCTTGAGGTGGAAGACCAGTTCACCACCCACACCTACACCCTGCGGGACGGCAAGATCATCTATTCCAAGGGCAACGACCACATCATCGACGCGGTGCGCTGCGCCATGCTGATCCGGGAGGAAGGCAACCTCGACCCGGTCGGCGAAGAGGTGGTCTCGCTCAAGCCGGTGCTCACCAATCCGATCTTCATCTGATCGCATCCTCCGACGTTTTCCACCCCGCTCCGGTAAGTAACCGGCATCGAGCCGGGTTCGGCCCACACGGGCCGGATGTGCGGCTGTCATGGCCGAAACTACCGAGAGGATCACGTGGAAAGCACCGCCCATCAGGACGAACAACCCGAAAGCCTGGACACCACCGGCTTTGTCATCGCGCCGATGGCAGCAGCGGCCGCGCTCGACTCGGCCGCCTTTGCCAAGGTGAACGCCGCCGAAGCGATTCCGGCCACCTGGGAAGAACGCGCCCGCAAGGCCTGGGAATACTATGTCGAGGAGCCGCTGGTGAAGAACTGCGTCAACTCCTGGCGCACCTTCGCCGTGGGCGACGAGATCAAGATCACCAGCGATGACGAGACCCTCAAGGAGCAGGCACTGGAGGCCGCCTGGCGGTTGAACATCACGCAATTCATCAAGGACATGGTTCTTCAGCTCCTGGTGAAAGGCGACGCCATCGGCTTCAAGCGCTTCACCAAGTCCGGCCAGGACATCGAGGAACTGGTCTGCGTCAACCCGGTTTCGGTCAAAGTCAAATACGCCCAGGGCGAGCTGATCGAGGCCCGGCAATTTCCCGAAGACACCCCCGGCGGCGGGGAATCCATCCCGCTACCCGTCGAACAGGTGGTCCACCTCAAATGGGACGCACCGGCCTTCTCGCCCCGGGGCAACTCCCTCGTGCTTCCAGCCTTTCAAGCCATCGAACTGCTGCGCGATTACCGCCGGGCCGAACAGGCCATCGCCAAGCGCTGGGCTACGCCCTTTCGCCTGCTCAAGGTGGGCGGCGCGTTCGGCCAGAAGATGGTGATGCCGGACCAGCGGATGCTCGAACAGGTCCGCGACATGGTCAACAAGATGGACATGAAAAGCGGCTTGGTGGTCCCGTTCTACGTCAATGTCGAAACTCACGGCACCGACGGCCAGGTCCTCAACGTCGAGGACAAGGTCAAGGAGGTGAAGGAAGACATCGTGGTGGCCCTGGGGCTGTCACGCTCGCTGGTGACCGGCGATGGCCCTAATTTCGCCACCGCCTCGGTGAGCATGCAGAAGATGATGGTCATGATCCGCGAGATCAAACAGGCCGCACGCAAGCTCCTCGACTGGGTGTTCGACGACTGGATGGAGCTGAACGGCCACGGCGACAAAAGCATCCAGTTCATCTTCAACGACCTCGACCCCAGCGACGCGGTCGATTTCAAGAAGCTCCTCATCGAACTCTACGACCGCAAGCTCATCAGCCGCTCCAGCCTTCAGCTCAAGATGGACCTGGACCCGGACATCGAGGCCGCCAACCGCGAGACCGAACGTAAGCAGATCGACCTGATGGACGAGAAGCAGGTGAAGCCGGTGGTGGATATGGTCGTCTCCGGCATTCTCAGCGTGCCTCGCGCCCGGAAGATGCTCGGCATTCCGGCCGAGGACGATGAACCCACGGCGGAGGCGGCTTTGGTCTGGTCGGGCGATCTGGAGTCCACCGGCGACGCGGCCGTGTGCGACGAGTGCAGCCACTTCATTGCTGACACCAACCACTGCCGGGTTCACAACAGCGAGCGCACCTTCGACGCCCCGGCCTGTCGTTTCATCGACCGCCGGGAGCCCCACTGATGCCGTCGGACCTCAAGCAGCGCATCCAGGCGGCCACCCTGAAAAGCCTGACGGCCCGCAACCGCTACAACGACCAGGTCACGGCCCAACTCACCCAGGCCCTGAAACAGGCCGAAGACGAGGTCGCCCGCGCCATCCTCCAGTACCGCTCCCTAGGCTCCCTGCCGGACAACAAGCTCGCCGCTCTCAAGGGGCTGGAAAAGCTCCAGCTCGAACTCGACGACACCATGAAGCGGCTCAAGCGGGAGCAGACCCTGGTCTTTCGCAAGACGACCAAGGACTCCTTCAAGCTCGGTATCCAGCAGGGAATCGGAGAGCTCGCCGACGCGGCGCTGCCGTTCTACGCCGACCTGAAGCCCGAGGGCATCGACAAGCTGGCCACCAAGGTGTTCACCATCGTCGACACCAATGCCCTCGACTTCATGGCGCAGTACAACCTCACGCTCGCCGGTGACGTCCACCGAGAACTCGCAGACGGCATCAAGCGCACCATCCTGAACGGCGTCGCCACGGGCAAGGGGGCCGACGACATCGTCAGGGACATGGGCAAGGTGATCGTCGACAAGGACTCCTTTCGCCAGGCCGGAAGCCGGGTGTTCAGCAAGGCGCAGTACCGCATGGAGATGATCGCCCGCACCGAGGTCCTCCGCGCCCACAACATGGGCAGGCTCAAGTTCCACGAGCGGGTCGGCATCCAGAAACTGGAATGGCTGGCCGTGGAGGACGAGCGCATGTGCCCGGTCTGCGGCGGCCTGGACGGCAAGACCTTTCCCATCGACAAGTTCCCTCAGCAACCCGCGCATCCGCACTGCCGCTGCACTAACATCGTGGCCTGGCCGATGACCGTCTGCGGCAGCGAGATGGCCGCCCAGGCATCGCAGGGGGACGCCTGCATTCTCCCGCCCCATGTGCTGGAAGGCATGGCCGACGCCCAGGCCAAGGAGAACGCCAAGCTCAAGAGCGCCTTTGAAAACGGCGACATCGCCGACCTCGGTTCGCTGACGGTCAAACAGCTCCAGACCCTGGCGAAACAAAACGGCGTGGCCATTGCCCGGACCAAGGCCGATTTCATCAAGCTGCTCGATCTGGCCGAACCGGGGATCGATCACGGCGACCTGGCCGGAGCGGCGCTCAGCGCCAAGCTCAAGGAACACAAGATCGGCCTGCTGCGGACCAAGGAAGAACTGGTCGAGCTGCTCGGACAGAAGCAGGCGGAACTCAAGCAGGCCAAGCTGCTCGCCGTCCAGATGGCGAAGATCCCTCCCGCCGAGGGGCTGGAGGGCATGACCGCCCAGCAGCTCAAGGAGATGGCGAAGGAGAACGGCATCTCCCTCAACATGACCAAACAGGAGACCATCGAGCTGCTGGACAAGCTGGAACCCGGCGTGGATCACAGCGGCCTGATGGGCAAGGAACTATCGGCGGCCAAACAGAAGCACGGCATCGGCATCCTCAAGAACAAGCAGCAGCTCGTTGAGGCGCTGCAGAAGAAGGCCGGTGCCGACATGGCCCAGTCGGTCAAGAAAAAGACGGTCGACGAGGCCAAACAAAAGCTGATCCTGAAACAGAAAACGGCTCTCGAAGACGCCGCCAAGGCCGTGGTCGTTCCCGACACGCCGACCGGCTACAAGGATTTCCTCGACGCGATTGCCAAGGCGGAACAGGCGGTTTCCGGCGGCACCGATCTGCCCCAGGAGCTGCTCGCGGCCCACAGCAAGGAAATCGCCCTCAAGAAACAGCTCTTCCAGGATCAGGTCGGAAAACTGAAATCGGCAGAGCTCAAGACGCTCGCCAAGGAGACCAAGGTCCAGTATTGGCAGTGGGCCAACAAAGACGAGCTGACCACGCTCTTCACCGAGACCGACCCGGCGAAAATCAAGGCGGTTCAGGCCAGCATCGACACCAAGCACGCGGCCTGGGCCGAAAAGCATGGAGGCAAGAAGAAAACCGCTCCTGCCAAGCCCGCCACGCCGAAGAAAGAGCCGCCGAAACCAGCTCCACAGCCGAGCCCGGTCAAGCCGCCCGAGCCCAAGATCGTCAAGAAAGGCGCGGAGTTCGCCACAGTCGATTCAGCGTGGCAGCAGAAAGGTCTGCCGTCAAAATTCAAGAAAACCGGCAAGGCCGCTGTCGGCGGCGCACACGAAAAGGAGTTCTGGACCGACGAAAACGGCGACAAATGGCTGTTCAAGCCCATTGGCCGCAAGGATGATGAGTTCATCGCCTTCGGAGAGGAAGCCGCCTACAAGATTGGCCGCCTGATCGACCCCCATTCCATCGAGGTGCGCACCATCCAATTGAACGGCCGCACCGGCTCCATCCAGAAATGGCGTACCGATCTGCGGGACGACTTCGATTTTCGCAACATCCTGCCACAGGATCTGACCACCATCGAACTGGAGCAGATCCAGCGCGAGCATGTGGTCGACTGGCTGATCGCCAACCACGACGGACATTCCAAGCAGTTCATCCGCGCCCGGGACGGTCGCGTCTACGGCATCGACAAAGGCCAGGCATTCAAGTTTCTGGGGCAGGACAAGCTCTCGCTCGACTATCACCCCAACGGTGTCTGCGGCGAGGAAGAGCCGTTTTACAACAAGGTCTTCCGGGCGGCCAAGGAAGGGAAGGTACGGGTCGATCCGAACGCGACCTTTCGCTACATCCAGGAAGTCGAAAAGATCGCCGACGAGGATTACCTCGATCTGTTGCGACCCTACGCCGAGGGACGGTTCGCCAAGGACCCGGCCGGGCTGCGGCATTTCTACGACCTTGCCCTGGAGCGGAAACACAATCTCCGGCGGGACTTCGAGGGCTATTACGCCGATGTGCTGGGGGATCGGGGCTTCCGCTTCGACAAGCTGAGTGCCGCCACCGGCAAGAAAAAGCTGCTCTCCGCCGCCGAAGAGACCCTGGTCGAGGAGGCCCGCAAACTCGGCTGGCAAGGCAAGACATTGCCCTTCGACAGCGGCGACGTGGAGGACCAGAACGCGCTGATCTTCACCGAGAGTTTCAAGGGGAAGAAGCGCACCGTGGTCAAGATGAAGATCCGGCCGGACACGGACCGCCGCATCGACGAGGTGCTGCGCAGGTATGTGCAGACGGCGGCCGGGGAAAAGGGACAACCGCTGGTCGAAGACAGCTTCTTCGAGACCGTTCTGGACGCCGTCAAAAACGTCAATTTCCACGTGGGCGACGGCAAGTACAACCGGACCAAGATCGACAAAGCCCTGCGCCTGCGCAAGAAACTGGAGACCCTGCAAAAGAGCGCCGACCCCAAGGTCAAGGAGATGGCGGACCATTATCTGAAATGGGTCAAGGAGATCGAAGAATCCGTCGACTGGGACCGGGCCACCAACGGCGTTTTCGAGCAGTATCTACCCAAGCTCGACGCGCAGAAACCCAAGGAGAATCCGCCGTTCAAGGTGGAACGCGGCAAGGTGACCCACACCAAGCGCAGGATCGGTTCCGGCACCATTACCGTCGAGGCCGACGACATCGACAACCGGACGCTGTTCAATCACAACTCCCGCATGCAGGACGGACACCAGTACACCGTCACCTTCGAGGACGGCACCCGGGTCCGCTATCGCCCCTGGTCCGACACCAACCTCTATGCCCAGCGCGGCGAGCTGGAAATGATCCTGGACGGCGACGCTACCCCCGGACGGGTCGAGGCGATGCTGGAAAAGCTCGAACAGCTCGGCATCGACACCCGGGTGGCCACGGCGGAAAACGCCGAGCAGATGTACCTCGAAAAGCTCGCCTACATCCGCAAGACCGACAAGAGCGCCGATTACAAACGGCTGCAGAAATCCCTCGACGACCGCAACGCCACCACCACCGAGCGGGTCCAGGCCCTGCGCGGCTATTGGCAAAAGGAACTGGGCGTCCAGGACATCACCCAGCTTTCGGGATACAACCCGCTGGGCGAATACCAGGCGGGCTTTCTGGACCGCAACGCCAAGGGCGGATACCGGCACCAGTTCCGGTTCGACATCACCGAGGATGACCTGGAAAAACAGATGAAGGGGTATTCGCTGGTCCACGATCTGACCAACGGTGAGAGCATGTCTGGCTTCATCGACTTGATCATGGAGAACAACGGAGCCATGGTCAGCACGGTCGAGAAGATGCGCATGGGCGTGGCTCCGGGCGGCATGTCCCCGGTGGCTGACATGCAGACCGGCGGCGCAAGCTATTTCTTCACCCGCATCAAGAAGCAACCGGCCAGCGACGCCTCACCGGCCCTCTACTTCAAGAAACAGATGCTGCGGCGCATGGACGCCATCAGCTACGACCATGACGCCTACGGCAAAGTGATTGACGACTACGTGCAGCGCAACCGGGGGGCCAGCATCGACGACTGGAAGCGGTTCTCGCAGCGCCACGGCAACGAGACCATCTTCAAATACTCGGTGACGCTGCTGGACAACATCGAATTCATCGTCGCCAGAAGCGACAACGAACGCCGGGAGATCATCCAGAGTTTCACCCGGCGCGGCATCAAGAAACTACCCGACGGGCGCAAGGTGGAGGACATCGTCCATACTCCTCAAAGCTGGAGCAAACGCAAACAATGACCATGAAGGACTTTATCGAACAAGAGAAACAGCGGCTGCAGGAAGCGCTGCACTGGTTCAACAACCGGGGCAGTCGCATGACCGTCAGGGAAACCGGGGATCTCTTCCTGGATACCCTGGTGGATAGCTTCACCGTCACCCGGATCGCACCCCATTTCGACACCGCTGGCAACCATCTGCGCACCGATTTCTGGCTGTTGTGGAAGGCACTCGGTTACGACGAGGGTTTTCAGCACGCCCACACCATCAAAGTGGTCGATGTCCGGGTCGAAGACACCCTGATGGCCGAACATGACGGCAAGGAGGCCGAAGGCTGGCTGATTGTCGAGCTAACCGACGATCTGGGCCGGATTCACCATGTCGAAATGATGGAGCCGGTCTCGGAGCCCGAGCTCGCGGCGGACTGGCAACGCTGGATCGCCTACCGACAAAAAAACGCCGAAAGATTCCACCGGATCGACGCCCAGCTTCTGGCAGAGCATCTCCGGATCGCGGAGGACTGGTCATGAAACTGCGCTATATGATCGACTCGATAATGGCCGACCGGCAAGCCACCGTCCCGGAATACGTGCCCGTGGGCGTCTGGGTTCAGGGGCCGGGTCCCGGTCTGGATGCGGAGATGTACTACTTCGAGCGGGGGCCGAACGGGCTTTCCGACCGCAGGGACGAGGCCGCCTGGGTGGTCAACCGTCTGGTCGAGGCCGGGGCCACCTCGCTTCCGGCGGATTTTCTCGAATACCACCGGCTGTCCCGCTCACCCTATGACGGGGTCTTTTCCGAGATCACCGAGAGCGACGAATACCCCTCCCTCGACGCCTGCGGCAAGGCCGTTCTGACGCGGCTGAACTCCGCCCGCTGAAATTCGCCGTCACCCTCCGACACATCGCCAACGCTTCCGGTAAGTAACCGCTGAACGCTCCCCGCAAATCGCGGAGAGCACAGCAAACTGACCGGAGACGTTGATGGAACTGTTCGCCACAGACCTGGAAAGGCTGGCGTTTCTACTGGAGGCCGATGCGGCGCTGACTCTCGATCCCGACACGCTCGGGAGCGAGGCCGCCGAACAGTCCGCTCCTGAAGAGCTCCCTCCCGAGAAGCGCCCCAAGTACATCACCAACTACATTGGCAGTAAGCAGAAGCTCGTCGACTGGATCTGGAAGCATACCCCGGAAGGCACTGGCACGGTGCTGGATGCCTTTTCGGGGTCTGCGGTCGTGGCCTACATGTACAAGACCAAGGGCCTCCAGGTCATCGCCAACGACCGGCTCCGCTACTGCCACCATGCCGCCAAGGCGATCATCGAGAACAACTCGGTTCGCCTGAGCGAGGACGAGATCGAAGCGCTTCTGGCCGACAACGCCAAGGCGGGCAGCTTCGTTCAGGACAACTTCAAGGGCATCTTCTTCGCCAAGGGTGTCCATACGCTGATCGACACCATCCGCGCCAACTGCGACAAGCTCTCCGGCTTCAAGAAAGACATCGCCCTGTTTGGCCTCGGCAAAACCTGCATGAGCGGCAAGGGTGGCTTCGGCCACTTCTCGTCGTCCACCGATTATGGCCGCCGCCAGGACACCCCCGACGAGTTCAAGGATCGTCTGCGCAAGAATCTGCAGCGTATCAACGCCCTGGTCTTCGACAACGACAAGGAGAACAAGGCACACCGGCAGGACATCAACGACCTGCTGCCGAAAGCCAAGGCGGATCTGGCCTACTTCGATCCGCCCTACGCCACCGAGTTTTCGACCACCAACTACGAGCGGGCCTACCACTTTGTGGAGGGGCTCATGACCTATTGGGAAGGGCTCGAAATCAAGGCCGACACCAAGGTCAAGTATTACGAGACCGACCACAAGACCGTCACCAAGGCCAACGCCAGCGAGTTCTTCCAGACCTTTCTCGGCAACGCCAAGCACATTCCGCACTGGCTGATCTCCTACCGCGATCACGCCTATCCCAACGAGCAGGAGATGAAGCGGATCATCGGCTCATTCGGCAAACAGAGCCGGATGAAGTCCAAGGATCACCACTACGCCATCACCTCCAAGCACGGCGAGGCTTCCAACGCCAAGGAGCGCCTGTTCGTCTGCGGTCCCGGGGCCAAGGCCAGCGCCGAGCGGGAGGAGAAACCCGTTCCGATGGCCGCCGCCGCGAACTTTCACACCAGCATCCCCGTGGACATCCGGCTGGGCGACGGCGAACGCCTCGCGACCGAGGCCATGGATGTCGGCTCGGCGGGCGACCCCCAGTTCAGTTTCGTGCTCTGCCGCACCGGGACCAACAAGAACGGCGATCACTTCACCGCCGAGGAGTTGTCCGGTCGGCATATGACGGCCGTGAACAAGAAGGTCGATCTGCAGCATTCGCAGGAGTTCAACGACATCGTCGGCGGCATCGTCGCCGCCGACTACCTGGAGGACGACAACGGCGGCCGCGTGGAATGCGTCGGCGAGCTGTACGTCCACGACACCCCGGCCGCCCGGCTGGCCTACAAGCTGATGAAGCGCGGGATCATCTCCCAGGTCTCCATGGAGTGCGACTACCAGGAAGGCGAATGCTCGGTCTGCCACAAGCGCTTCCAGAACAAGGCCGACTACTGCACCCACCTGCGCAAATTCAAGGGCCGTGATTTCAACGGCCAACCCGTTTTCGAGATTCTGCACGGCGTCACTTTCACCGGACTGGGACTGCTCGACCGCAAAGGCGCGGACGAGAACGCCAGGATTCTGCAGGTGGCGTCCCTTCAGAGCCAGCCCGACCAATCCCAACCCGAAGGAGATTCCACGATGGAAGACAAAACCAAACCCACCGATGACCCGGCCGTCGAAGCGGCCAAGAAGAAACCCGCCCAGCAGGAAGGCGATCCTGCCCGCGTTACCGACCTGGAAAAGGAAAACCGGCAGCTCAAGGCCCAGGTCGCCGAGCTGCAGAAACGAGTCCAGGAACTGGAAGCCGAACAAAAGGCGGCCGCCTGCCGCTCCCGGGCCAAGAAGCTGCTCACCCGGCTGGAGAAGCAGGGACTCTCCTTCGCTTCCGATGAGGACCGGGAAGCCGAGCTGAAACGCCTGGCCGAACTGTCCGACGAAGCCTTTGCCGCCACCGAGGCCGCTTACGAGCGCCTGCCCAAATCGGCAAAGGCGGACAAGGACAAGGAAGAGAAACCCGCCGACAGCGACCAGGGCGGCAAGCCCGCCGCCAAGGCATCGACGGAAACCCCGCTGCGCAGCGACGCCGGTGTCCGGCCCCACGATGTGGACGACCGCAAGGTGTCGCTCGAGGACCGTCTGCGCGACGGGTTCATGGCCGCTTACCGCAACCGTGTCGGCGAGGACTCTCCCGAACACTCGCAAATCAACGCATAAGGAGGAAACACCATGTCATTCATCAATCCGTGTCACCGCAGCCTCGCCTATGGCGACGGCCACATCCAGGGCGACGGCCAGCTCGGCCAGGCGGTCCGCGTGGTCGGAGACGACCTGTTCGCCGTCAACACCGATCCCACCAAGCGCTCCTTCGGCATCCTGATCAAGGATTACGTCGGTGGCGAAATGCCCGGCATCTACTGTGACGGCGGCGTCTACGAGACCGACGCCTTCGAAGGGACCGTCGTCGCAGGAGACGACCTGAAAGTTTCGGCGAGCGGTCGGCTGACCAACGGCATCGCGGCCGGAGAGCACGTCGTCGCCCACGCCATTTCCGTACAGAGCGGCGTCCTCAAATTCCGCCTGCTCGTCTAACCCAAGGAGCCAACGCACATGAAAACCAATCAGTTGAAGATCCACTCCCAGGAGTACATGGAAACCATGGCGCGGCTCATGAGCGAGGCTCTCGAGTCGCCCGAAGGCATGCGGGCGCTTGCCGCCGCCATTGCCGCGCCCATCGAACAGGAGATCAAGCGCAAGGAGATTTCCTCGCTGCTGCTCACCAAGCACACGCTGCCCAAGGGCGAACGTCCGGTCTACCAGAAGAAACCGACCGTCAAGGCTCACTGGATCAGCAAGGACGGCGACGCCCAGGAGCAGGAGGTGGGCAAGGACGAGGTCGAGTTCCCCACCAACCGCATCCACTCCAATCCGATGGTGGACGTTTCCGTCCTCAAGAACGGCAACATCGGCACGCTGATGGACATCCAGACCAGCGCCGCCGACGCTATTCGCAAGGAGATGGACCGCCGCACCATCTCGGTGCTCTCCTCGGCCATCCCGGCGACCAACACCATCGAGGTCACTGGCGACCTGCTCACCGAGGATGCACTGAACGAGGCCATCTCGATCATCGAGGACCTGGAGCTGTCGGTGAAGTACATCGTCCTGCGCGGCCGCCGGTTCAACGACATGCGCGGCTGGAACCTCGATCCCCAGACCAAGCTCGAGCTGCGCCAGAAGGGTGTCATCAAGAACTACGGCACCGGCGGCATTCTGCTGACCGCCTCCATGCCGCTGGACGAGATCATCATCGTCCCGGATGAAGAGGTCGGAAAGATGCCGGTGCGCGAAAACCTGAAGACAGAGTCCATCGATCAGAAGACCCGCTTCAAGACCGGCTGGCTGGTGTGGTCCGAGATCGGTCAGGGCATTACCCGCCCTGACATCATGGCCAAGGTCAAACTGGTTCCGTAATCCGGGAGGTGACGTGAGATGAATCGAATCAAGAACATCCGTCCCGGCGTTCTGGTGATCCCCGACGCCGGGCTGAAACTCAAGCCCGGCCAGGTGGTCGAGGTGGAACGCCTCACCAAGCAGATCCAGGCGGCGCTCAAGAATGGCCGCTTGGCCATGGCCGACAAACCGAAGCAGGAACCGCTCGCCCCTCCAGAGCCCGACCAGGACGCGGAACCGGTGGACCTGAGCAAGCTCTCCGCCACCGACGCGATTTCCAAGGTCAACGAGGAAGCCAATCCGGAGACCCTCAAAGGCTACATGGAAACCGAGAAACGCCGCACGGTGATCGACGCGCTCAAGAGCCGTCTGGAGGGCCTGCAAGGTGCTGCTGAGTGACCTGATCGCCGACCTGCGGCTCGACCTGTCCGATCCGGGCGCATCTCTCTTCGAGGACCAGACTCTGGAGAGATGCGTCCGGAAGGCCGTTTTCCGGGTCGGGCGCGACCTCGACCAATCGCTGTCGGTCACGGCCGGAGAGATCACCCCCGATCCCACCGGCGAGGTCCGCGAGCTCCTGGTGATCATGGCGCAGATCCACGCCTGCCAGGTCATGCGTTCGGCCACCGCCAACGCCTTCTCCTTTTCCAGCGGCGACAAGAGAGTGGACAAAACCGGACAGCCCGGCCACTGGGCCAAGCTCGAGGCCGATCTGCTCGCCGACTACCGGCAGCGGCTCACCGAGCTGCGTCCGGCCACCCAGCTCGATCAGGAATCCTACATCCTGACCCCGAGCGGCCTCACGCCGGTCATCTACGAACAAGGGATCGACCTCGATGTTGTTGAATGACCGGGAACGCACCGAAGCCGTCGCCGACGTCGCCCGGCTGATCCTCTCCTCGGGTCAGACCGCACGCGTCCTGCGCGTGGTTCCCGGCGAGCGGCTCTACGGCACCGACGATGCCGAATACACTGAAATCTCCGTCGTCCCCCTCGAACTGAACGAAACCCCGCCGGAGGAGCTGAGCGGAAAGATCGACGCGCTCGCCTGTGTCCTTCCGGATGCCGACGTCCGGGGTGAAGACCGCCTGGCCGCAGACAGGGAAACCTATCGCATACAGAGTGTGGAAGAAGAACACTTCTTTGGCACCGTCACCCACAAGAACCTGCAACTGGTGAAGCTCAATGGGCGTTAGGCGGACCGGTGACTGGGACAAGGCCCGCGCCAAGCTGACCACCGGCATGGGGCCGCGCCTGGCCACGGCCCTGCGTCAGGCCACGATCCGCAACGCACTTTTTCTGGTGCGCGAGATCCAGCGGGGGATTCGCTCCCAGGCCCCTGGCGGACAGGCCTTCGTGAAACTCGCCGCAAGCACTATCGAGCGCAAAGGTTCCAGCAAGGCGCTCATCGACACAGGCTTTCTCGTCAACGCCATCACCCAGAAGATCATGGCCGACAAGGCGTTCGTCGGCCTGCTGCGCGGCACTGTCAACAAGGACGGGGAAGACATGGTGAACATCGGTGCCGTCATGGAGTACGGGGCCACCATCAAACATCCGAACGGCGCGACCATCGTCATCCCCGCCAGACCCTTTCTGCATCCGGTGATGGAGAAGTATCGCGAACAGATCCTCCAGAACTATCGCGAGGCGATCCGCTCCGCGCTTTGAGCCTCCGACACATCGCCAGCGCTTCCGGTAAGTAACCAGGCAGAAAACGGAGGCGTCCCTTGAGCACGATACAGACCGTCACAGAAACCCTGATCCGCCTGGCCAAACAGGCCATCCACCCGGACACCGTGCTGGTGTTCCCGGATGACCTGTTCGAGGTCCAGCGTACCCCCAGCGTCATCCTCCAGGGGCCGAAGCTGGCGGAAGACCGTTTCCGCCGCAGCCAGAGCCGCCTGTTCGAGAAGAATGTCGCGGAGCTGAGTTTCGAGGAGTGCCGGTTTCCCCGGCTCTATCACCTCGATTTCGACCTGGTGGTGACCGTGGACCGGGAGGCCGAACTGCTCGGTTTTCACGAATCGGTGTCGCGGTTCCTCCAGCTTCACCCGGAGATCGCCATCGCCGACCAGGGCAGCCTGAACCTTACCGAACTGGTTCCTCTGGGCGGCCTGGCCCGGGTGAACCTCTCCAACCTCCGGCAGAGCTCCGGACGCATCCGCATCGAATCCTGCCCGGTGTACGACGGCGACCTGCGCGACGGTCGGCTGATCCGGGACCGGACCTTCCAGTTTCACGGCGACGTGACAGAGCAACGAACCATTCAACCGTAAAGGAGAACAACCGTGATCGAGATCAGAAACCTGCAGTTCCAACCCCTGACGTTCAACCTCTCCGGCCAGGGAACCCTCCACCTCGGGCCGCGAGAACGCAAGAGCATCGCCCGCAAGGACCTCTCCGCCGAGATCAAGACCGCCGGAAAACGCGGACTGGTGCGCATCACCGACCTGACCGGCGGCGCGGAACCGGAGCCGGAAAAGCCCACGGCGACCGAGGACGCCGGAACCGATGAGGCCAAGACCACCAGCAAGCGGAGGAAATAACCATGCCGACCTATCTATCGCCCGGGATTTACACCCGGGAAACGGACTTCAGTTTCTATGTGAAGCAGATCTCGACCTCGTCGGCTGCCATGGTCGGAGTGGCCGAGAAAGGCCCGATCAACAAGCCCGTGCTGGTGACGAGCTGGGAACAGTTCATCAACCGTTTCGGCTCCTATATCAACGAAAGCTATCTGGCCTACGCCGCACGGGCGTTTTTCGACAACGGCGGGTCGGTCCTCTACGTCACCCGCATCGCCCATCTCACCGACTCCACCGACCGGGACACCCTGACGGCGCTCAAATCTTCCATTGTGCTGCAGAACCGGGAGGCGACGCCCGCCGACGCCCTGCGGATCGAGGCCGTGAACGAAGGCGTCTGGGGCGACCGACTCTCCATCTCCATCGAGGACGGTTCTCTCGATCCGGCCAATCATTTCAACCTGGTGGTCCGGCACAAAGGCGATGTGGTCGAGGTGTTCAAGGATCTGAGCATGGACGAGACGCTGCCGAACCATGTGGAGCTGGCGATCAACGAACGTTCGGATTTCATCCTGGTCCAGGATCTGGCCGCAGCAATGGGAACGCCCGGCGACCGTCCGGCATTGGGCGTGTTCACGCTCAGCGGCGGCGACAATGGTCTGACCGATCTGGCCGATGCGGACTTCATCGGCGATCCCTCGCAGCATACCGGCCTCTATGGCTTTGACGAGATCGACGCCCTGAACCTGTTGATGGTCCCCGGCGTCACGACGGTGCCGGTGATCAACGCCGGAATCGCCTATGCCGAAGGGCGCAAGGACCTGCTGTTCATGGCCGACACGCCCATGCATTTGGAGCCGCTCGAAGCGGTCGACTTCCGCAAGGGACAAGGGATGTACAGCCACGCGGCCTTCAACTCCTCCTACGCGGCGCTCTATTACCCCTGGCTGGAGATCAGCGATCCGGTGAACTCGCGCAAGAAGCTGGTGCCGCCCTGCGGCGCGGTGGCGGGATGCATCGCCCGCAGCGACCAGAAGACCAACGTCTGGAACGCGCCCGCCGGTATCGACCGTGGCCGCATCTTCAATACGCTCTCCCTGGCCTACAAGACCAGCCGAGGCGAACGCGATGTGCTCTATCCGGAGGGGGTCAACGTGATTGCCGTGTTCCCCGACACCGGCATTAACATCTGGGGGCAGAAGACGCTGCAGAGCCAGCCCTCGGCCGTGGACCGCATCAACGTCCGCCGTTTGATGATGTTCATGGAGGAAGCCATCTCGGAATCCTCCCGCTTCGTGGTGTTCGAACCGAACCATCCCCAGACCTGGCGTGCCCTCGGCCGCCTGATCAACCCCTTCCTGCAGGACATCAAGGACAAGGGCGGCCTCTACGACTTCGCCTTCCAGTGCGACGAGGAGACCAATACCCCGGCGGTCATCGACCGCAACGAAATGGTGGCCCGCGTGTTCGTCAAGCCGACCAAGACGGCGGAGTTCATCGAGCTGAACTTCATCCTGACCAGCACCGGCGCGGACTTCAAAGAAATCATCTAACGGGAGAACACGGCTATGAGAAGCGGAAACATGCCCAAGAGCCTTTACCAGAACTGGCAGTTCGCCATCGAGGTAAACGGCTTCGACGTGGCCCTGTTCCACAAGGGACAGGAGCCCAAAACAGAATTCGAGGAAGTGGCCTTTGCCCCGGCTGGTTCGATGTTCGACCAGAAGGTGGCGGGGCGGGTCAAGTTCGAGGATATCACCCTCGAAAAAGGAAACCTGCAGGACGGCTCCGACGAGGCGGCCCGCGAATGGATCAAGAAACAGGTGGACGTGAACGCCGTCACCGGCGGTCTTCCGGCCGACTACATGCGCGACATCGATGTTGTCCGCTACGACCGCACCGGCAACGAGACCCGCCGCTGGACCCTGCATGGGGCCTGGGTGAAGGCGCTCGAATACGACGAGCTCGAGGGCGGCAACACCGAGAACACCATCGAGAAGCTCACCATCTGCTTCCAATACTGGACCTAAACCGGAGGATCGACCATGTACAGCTTTGAACTGCCAAGCGGCACTGAACTCGAGCTCCGGGAAATGACCGGGGCCGAGGAAGAACTGCTCACCAACCAGCGCCTGATCCGTTCCGGAGAGGCGATCAACCAGGTGCTCCGCAACTGTTTCGTCCGGCTGGGCGAGAAGACCGATCCCGATCTTTCCGAGGTGATGAACCTGCTCTCGGGTGACCGGCTGTTCGCCCTGGTCCGCCTGCGCCAGATTTCCCTCGGTGACGAGGTTGAACTGGAGCTGAGCTGCCCGAACAGCGCCTGCCGCATGACCAACTTCGTGACCATCAATCTCGAGGATCTCAAGGTCACCCCCTACGGCGAGGAGCGGGAGTTCGCCTTCAAGCTGCCCGGCTCGAAAAAAAACGTGCGCTTCGGATATCTCGACGGCCACAAGGAAAAGCGTCTGGCCAGCCTGCGCGAGCCCAACATCACCTCGGCCATGCTCATCCGCGTCCTCGACATCGACGGCAAGGCTCCCTCCAAGAAGAGCCTGGCGGAAATGTCGATGCGCGACCGCAACGCGCTGCGGCAGGAGATGTCGCGGGTCGACGCGGGAATCGACACCTCGGTCGAAACCGAATGCGATGGCTGCGGCACCAAGATCCGCACCCGTCTGGAGGCCGAACCGGCTTTTTTGTTCCCAGGAGTTCGCTTGTAAGCGACGCATTCTTTCTCGCTTACGGCGGACTACACTGGAGCTGGTCGGAAACCCGCTCGCTGCCACTCAGGGTCCGGCGTCAGTTCGTCGAGGCCCTCGAGCGGCAGATTGATTTTGAACGTGAGCAAACGGAACGGCGATAGATGAACGGCGATCTCGGACTGGGCATAGTGGTATCGATGAAGGATGCGTTCTCGCAGAACGCGCAGCGCATCCGTGGCTCCATGATGGACCTCGATTCCACCGTGGCGGATGCCAGCGAGCGGATGACCCGCAACCTGGACCGCATCCAGCAAGGCACCATGATGCTGGGGGCGGGACTGGCCCTGATGGCGGTACCCGCCGCCCTGGTCGCCTCCACCGCCGCGACCCAGAAGGCTCTGGGCGAGCTGGCGTCCCTCGGCGTGCAGGACCTCCGGGCCATCGAGGACGCCGCAGAATCCTTCACCAACCAGTGGTCCGGTGCCGACAAGGCGGCGTTCATCACCGCCACCTACGACGTGAAATCGGCCCTGTCCAACCTCAGCGACGAGGCGGTGGGCGTCTTCACCTCCATGGCCGCCATGACCGCCAAGGCGACCAAGGCCACCACCCAGGAGATGGTCGGCACCTTCACCACGGCCTACGGGATCTTCAAGCCCATCATGGCCGACATGAACGACATGGAATGGGCGACCGCCTTTTCCGGAGCCATGGCGCAGACCGTGGCCTCGTTCAAGACCAACGGCACCCAGATGGCCGACGCCATCAAGAACATCGGCGCGGTGGCGGCCGCGAGCAATATTCCGCTGAACGAGCAGCTCGCCGTGCTCGGCCAGCTCCAGACCACCATGCCCGGCTCCGAGGCGGGCACGCTGTACAAAGCGTTCATCATGAAGGCGGCCGAGGCCGGTGACGAGCTTGGCCTGTCCTTCACCGACACCAGCGGCCGTCTTAAGGGCGTGGTTCCCATCCTGCAGGAGATCAAACGCCAGTTCCCCGATCTCTCCAACGCCGCCGCCCAGGTGAAGCTGAAGAAGGCCTTCGGCTCCGACGAGGCGGTCAAGTTCCTGCTGCAGATGTCGGCGGGCATGGAGAGCCTCGAAGGCAATATCCAGTCGGTGGGCCGGGCCATGAAGACCGGCACGGCGGTCACCGAACAGATGGCCGACGCCATGAACCAGGACATCGGAGCCCGGTTCCTGCTCCTGCGCCAGCAGGTGGCCAACCTCAGCGAAATCCTGGGACGCACTCTGCTACCGGTGGTCACGCCGGTGATCAACGGCGTCTCCCGCTTCATTCTGTTCCTGCAACGCATGGCTAAATCGATGCCGGGCGTGACCCGGGTGGTCCTGGGGCTGTCCATGGCCCTCGGCACCATTCTGGTCGTGGCCGGAGCCGTCACCGCCGCCGTAGGCATGGTGGGACTCATGCTGCCCGCCATCAAGGCCGGGTTCGTGGCCATCAGCGCCGCACTCGCCGGAGTGGGTTCGGCGGTCGCGACCTATTTTCTGCCTGTTACCGCCATCATCGCGGGCGTGATCCTCTCGGTGTATCTCCTCAAACGCGCCTGGGAAACCAACTTCGGCGGCATTCAGGAGATCATCACCGGGTCCTGGAACAAGGTCTCGCTGGTCTTCCAGGGGATCAGGGAGCTGGTGGGCTCGCTCAGCGGCGGTGTCGGACAGATGTCGGCCGAACTGGCCCAGAAGCTCGAATCCGCCGGGCTGTTGGGCTTCGTGGTCACCGTCTTCAAGGCCTATTACCGGGTTCGTGAGGCCATGGCCGGATTGTGGGGCGCGTTCTCCCATGCCTTTGGCCGCATCCGCGCCATCCTCGAACCGACCGTCCGCACCCTGATGAGTGCCTATGCGGCGCTGGCCAGCGCGGTCTTTTCGGTGGTGGAGATCTTCGGCGTGGCCGCCAGCGCCACCGATGGGTCGTCCTGGCGCACCTTCGGCACTGTTATCGGCACCGTCGCCGGTGTGCTTCTTCAGGGGCTGGCATTCGCCCTGAAGATCGTGGCCTGGAACCTGTCGCTCATCGTCCGAGCCCTGGCGGTGGTGGTGCGCAGCGTGGTCTGGGTCGGCAAGGTCATCGTCGGGTCCCTGGTCGGAGCGGCCAAGTTTATCTACAAGTTCCTGTTGCCCGTGCGCATGATCGGCGAGGCCTTCGTGGCCGCCGGAAAGATCGTCTATGCGGTCTGGCAGGTGCTGACCGGCGACATTTCCCTGCTGGACGGTCTCAAGGCCATTGGCGGCGCGGTCTACGATTTTGTTGCCACCCCGTTCCGCTGGGCGCGGGATGTGGTGGTCGGTGTCTGGAATTTCATTTCCGGCATCTTCACCTCCATCGGACACATGGTGGCCGACGCCGCCGGACAGATTGGCCAGGCGATTCTGAATCTGCCGATTATCAGCACCCTGCGTGAGCTGTTTGCCACCGTGCGCTCCCTCTTCGCCGGGGACACCACCTTCTTCGAGGCAGGCAAAAAGCTGCTGATCACCCTGGGCGAAGGGATCTGGTCGGCGGTGACCTATCCCTTCACCATGCTCAAGAACGCCCTGGGCAAGCTGCGCAATCTGCTGCCATTCTCCGATGCCCGCGAGGGACCACTCGCCATCCTGACCGCCTCCGGTTCCGCGTTGCTCAAGACCCTCGCCGACGGCATGAGCCTTACCCAGACGCTGCCCGCGAAAGTGTTCGGCTTCGCCGCTCGCGGGATTCTCTCGGCCGCTGCGGGAGCCTGGCAGCAGATCAAGACGGCGGGCGGAAACCTCATGGACGCCGCCTCGGCTCCCTTCCAGATGGCTGGAAAACTCTGGGATGGGTTGACCTCCGGGGCTCAAACCGTCGCGGCCAAGGCCGGTGCCATCTTCGGCGGTCTCAAACAATTCCTGTTTGGCGACACGCCCGTACTGTCGCTCAAACCGCCCCAGGTCAATGCCTGGGACGCGCTGGCCACGGGAGCCGTCAATCTCCGCGACCGGATCGTTGCCACGCTGTCGGCCGTGCCCGGCGCTGTCGGTCGAATCTTTACCAACGCCGGTGCCGAGGGGCAAACCCTCTGGCAGAGGCTTTCCAGTGGCGCGAGCGCGGGCATTCAGGCGATCAAGGAGCGCAGTGCCGGGATCACCAACGGTTTGCTCTCCTCCGCTCGCGCCATGCTGGGAGTCCAGACCCCGATTCCGCAGGTGGCCGAGCAGAAGGAACCGCTCAAGGCCGCGCCGCCCGCCGAATCGATTGGGCAACGCATCATCGAAAGCGTGCTGAGTCTCGTACCGCGTCTGGACGAGCGCCTGGTGCCCAAGGCCCTGAGCGCCATGCTGATGCTCCAGCCGGTCATGGCCACGGCCGCGCCGCCTCCGCAACCGATGAACGGCACCGTGCAGACCGTCGCGGCGGCCGTCGAGCCGGTAAGTAAGAGCTATATCCAGCCGTTCGCGGTGGAACCGGCACTGGAAAACGGAGATGCCTCTCTGGCTCCGGCCGGGATCGAGCGGCCCATGACCGCCGCTCCGACTCCGATAGCGAAGCCTTTGCAATCCGGGCTCACCGAGACGGTGCCTTCCGAACGGTTGATCGCTCCGGCTCGCACCGCTCCCGCGACACCGCTGCGCGGAGAGGAAGCCGGTCCGGGAGTGCGCGAACTGCTGGAATCCTTGCTCTCGCGCCTCGATGGCCTGGCCGACCGCCCGGTGGAATTGAGCGTGACCACCAACATCGATGGCCGGAAGGTGGCCGAGGCCGTCTACAAGGACCTGCGGGAGCGGAAGATCAGAAACTACGAAACCCTGTGAGAGGACCGATGAAACGCATCTTTGTCTGCAGCCCGTTCGCGGGCGACATAGCCCGAAACGTGAAGGTCGCCGAGGCACTTTGCCGCCAGGTCATGAGAAGCGGTCACGCGCCGTTCGCGCCGCATCTGCTATATCCGACCTTCACCGATGACAGCGTCACCGAGCAGCGAGAGACGGGCATCGCCTGCGGCCTGGCCTACATGGAATGTTGCGACGAAGTGTGGGCGTTCACCGGCAACGGCATTTCCAACGGCATGCGGCTGGAACTCGACCGGGCCGGACAACTGGGCAAGCCAATCATCGAGATCGCCGAGGTGTAAGGAATGGCATGGGATCAACAGCCCATCAAGGGATATCTGGTAGACGCCGACACGGGGGAGCGGCTCGAATTCCAGTACAACCCCAACTCCATCAGCGACGAGAAGTCGACCGACTACGCAACGATCAAAATCCCCGGCATGAGCCACCCGCGCTACCAGTACGTCGCCGGAGAACCGCGCCGGATCGCCTTCAAGGTCGAGCTGTTCAAGGGGCCGGTCAAACAGAAGGTCGACTGGCTCCGCTCGCTGCAATATCCGGAACACGCCGGAACCATGCTCAAGAACGCGCCGCACCGTGTGCTGCTCATCTTCGGCGATCTCTACCCCGGCGTGACCTGCATCGTCCGGCAGGTGAAGGCGCGGTTCTTCGGCCTGTTCGACCGGGACAACCTGCTGCCGCAACGGGCCGAGGTGGACATCGTCCTCGAGGAATATGTGGATCAGTCCATCAACTGGTCGGAGGTACGTTCATGATCGGCCGTGATTCCCGATACGCCCGCTGCGTTCTCTACCGGGACAGTGACGGCACCTCCCTCGGCATGCGCCAGCGCATCGACACCACCCCCAGACACGACGACCGCCTACACACCGTAGTCGAGGGCGACCGTCTGGATCTGCTCGCTCACCGCTATCTGGGTGATGCCCGGCTCTGGTGGATCATCTGCGACTACAACGACCTCTTTTTCCCGTTGGCGCTCGAGCCGGGTCTGGCGCTGCGCATTCCCTCCCGCGAACACGTCCAGATGCGCCTGCTCGACTGAAGCATCCGACACCTCGCCATGCCTTCCGGTAAGTAAGCAGGGAACTGCGAACCGCCGGAGAGACGCATGGATCTGGATACCTTCAAGCCGACATTTCTGATTCAGATCGAGGGGCAAGACCTCTCGAAGGACATCACCCAGGAGATCACCTCGTTCGTCTTCACCGACAACGAGGAGGAGCTGGATGTCCTCGAACTGTCGGTGACCGACCGCAACCTGCAGTTCGTCGACGATCCGCTGTTCCAGGAAGGCAACGAGATCGTGGCCCGCTTCGGCTACGTGGGGAACCTCTCTCCGCGCAAGAAGGCGGTCATCAAGGACATCGATTACGACTTCCCGGAAAACGGTGATCCGACCATCCGCATCAAGGCCTACGACAAGGGCTTCAAACTGGCGGGCAAAGAAAACCAGAAGGTCTGGCAGAAACCCGCTCCCGGCATCCTCTATTCGGAAATCGCCGAACAAGTCGCCGCCGCCAACAGCCTCACCCCGGTGGTCACGGCCACCAAGGGGACCCATCTCCGCGTCACCCAGAGCAACATCTCGGACGCCCAGTTCCTCAAGGAGCTGGCGGAAAAGGCCCGCGACCGCGATGGCGACGGCGTGAGCGGCTATGTCTTCTACATCCAGGACGACGAACTCCATTTCCATCCCCGCGAGCTCGACCAAACGCCGCTACTGACCCTCGAATATTTCACCGACACCAAGGGCCTGCTGCGCTCGTTCCGTCCCAGCACCCAATCCCAGGGAGCCAAGGGCGCGGGTGTCGAGACCAAGACGGTCGGCGTCGACCCGCGCAAGAAGGACGTGGTCGAGCACAAGGCCAACAACGCCACCACGCCCGAGCGGACGGCCCTGGGCAAGCAGACCTATCTGGTCGACGGCAACACCGGCGAAGGCAACTTCAAGGAACAGGAGACGGGGCAGATCGTGCCCAGCTTCGACCGTTCCGAAGGCTTTCACGAAGAGCCGCGCCAGGAGCCCGCCCAGGACAGCGCCGAAGGCAAATTTCGCGAGGCCGAGCTGCGCCAGGTCGAGGCGGATGCGGCCACCATCGGCATTCCCCAGCTACGTGCCAAGAAGAACGTCGAGATCAAGGGCGTGGGACGGAAGTTTTCCGGCATCTACTACTGCCACTCGGTCCGCCACAGCATCAGCGGCGCTGGCTATCTCTGCGAACTCAAACTCAAGAAGAACGCCCTCGGCAAGGGCGCGGGCGACAAGTCCGCCGAGTCCCAGGGCAAACCCAACGACAAGGAGGCCCCGCCCACGCCGCAAAACGAGCCGCCAGCTATGGTGACCATCAACGCGGATTCCGGCGCGGTCACACAAGGAGGCGGCAATGGGTGATCTCAGCAAGAATTTCAACCGTTCGGAATTCGCCTGCAAGGGCAAGAACTGCTGCGGCCATTCGGCTGCTATACATCCTGACCTGGTCGACGCCCTGCAGGCGTTGCGTGACCACATCGGCAAGCCGCTGTCCATCACCAGCGGCTTCCGTTGCAATCGGCACAACAAGGCGGTGGGTGGCGCGGAGCAGAGTTTCCACACGCTGGGCATGGCGGCCGACGTGAGCTGTCCCGCAGGCGTTTCGCCCGAGGAACTGGCGGTCATCGCCGAGGAAATTCCGCTCTTTTGCGAGGGCGGCATCGGCGTCTATGCCTCCTGGGTCCATCTCGATGTGCGCCAGTCGGGCAAGGCGAGGTGGCGGTCATGAGCGCCGAAATCAAGACCCTGTTTTCCGGTACCGCGCTGGGTCTCTCCGGACCGCTTCGGGTGGAGATCCTGCCCAATGGAATGACCGCGAGGCTGACCCAGCCGTTCCGTGTCCGCACCGGCGCTGGCCGCATCATCGAAGTGCCCGCCGGGTTCGAGACCGACTTCGCCTCGGTGCCGCGCCTGTTCTGGCGCGTGGTGCCGCCTTGGGGACGATATTCCCCGGCGGCCGTCGTTCACGACTACCTCTACCACACCGGCAAGGTCTCGCGGCTTGCTGCCGACCGCGTCTTTCTCGAACTGATGGCGGCCCTTGGCGTGCCTCTGTGGAAACGCCAGGTCATGTATTGGGCGGTTCGCCTGGGCGGCTGGCTGGCCTGGGATGCCAGTCGAAAGCGGGAGACGGAGCATGCTTGAAACTCGCGACCGTCAATCCGAGGAGCGCTACCGCAACCGCTGGTACGGCAAGTACCGGGCCTTCGTGCGCGACAACAACGATCCCGAACGCCTTGGCCGGGTCCGCCTGGAGATCCCAGCCGTGCTCGGCTGCGGGCGGGAGAACTGGTCCGAATGGGCCGTTCCCTGTTTCCCCTACGGCGGCAACGACGACACCGGCATGTTCCTGGTCCCCGAGGAAGGTGCCTCGGTCTGGGCCGAGTTCGAGGGCGGCGTTGTCCAGTATCCGATCTGGACCGGGGTCTGGTTGGCCAAGAGCAATCCCGGCGAGCAGCCCGAGGAATCGAAGCGCACCTGCGCGAATGCCTTCTGTCATGACTGCGAGGACAAGATCGAGCATCAGGCCAACCGGCACGACGATCTCGAACACAAGAAGTACCACGGCCATCCGCCGTATTACTGCCCGCGCCTGAAGGTCCTGCTCAAGACCGAAACCGGCCACACCATCCTGGCCGATGACCGCGACGGCGACGAGCTGCTGCGCATCATCGACCGCGCCGGACAGATCCTCACCATGGAAGGGAAGGTGAAGCCCGAGATGCAGAGCGGCAACGCCCTGCGGCGCGGCACGAAGGACGCCGAGAAAGGCGACCAGCTCGACATCGCCTCGCAGATCGTCGGCTCCCGCGCCCGCATCCAGCTCACCGACCTCTGCCGCCAGCAGGTGATCCTCGAAGCCTGGCAGGACAAGGAGAAGGTTCACATCCTCTCGTGCGACAAGGGCCGCTCCCGCTGGCAGAAGATCCTCATCGATACCACCAAGGGTCGGGAGAAGGTTCACATCTGGGGGCTCAACGGCACTCAGGAAATCCTCGTCGATTCCACCACCGCCGCCGAACAGATCCGGCTCACCGACAAGGCCGGTCAGGTGGTGCGCATGAACGCCGCGCCCGGCCAGGAGAGCATCAGCGCCACCGACAAGTCCGGCAGCCTTGTGTTCATGGATGGGGTGTCCGGAAACATCCTCATTCGCTCGACGAACACCGTCTTGATCAACACCTGAAGGAAGCATTTCATGGGAGAAAGAACAACAACGCCCTCCGGGCTTTCGGGCAGCGAGGAATTGCTGGCCCGGACCTTCGATCATTGGCGGGAAGAATTCCGCAGCATCCTCGAAAACCACCGCCGGGAAATCCAGGACCGCCTCGAGAAGATCGAGCGTGAAATCGAGAAGAAATCGGACAAGGAAAACGTCGAGGTGCTGGTCCGCTCGATCTATTCCGATCTGCACCGGCACGCCGAGGAGATCGACCGGCTACATGCCCGGGTCGGCTCCAAGATGGGGACCGAGACCATGTGGAAGATCGTCGGCCTAGTATTGACCATCGGCAGCACCATCGGCGGACTCGTCGGCTTTCTGATCCATCTGCTGCTGAAGGTGAACCCATGAGCTCCCAGGCGCGACTCGGCGACATCAGCAGTCACGGCGGCGTCATCATCACCGGGGCGAGCCGAACGCTGGACAACGGCATGCCGGTGGCCCGCATGGGTGATCTGCACGTCTGTCCCATCCCTGGGCATGGCGTGACGCCCATTGTGACCGGCAGCTTCGACACCATCACCGAAGGATTGCCCAACGCCCGCATCGGCGACATCACCGCCTGCGGAGCCATCATCGTCACCGGCAGTCCCGACACCATCGACAACTGAGGGGGACGCGATGAACAATCTCGAACAGCCGCAGGAACCGCACTACTGGGATGTCTTCCCGAAGTTGATCCGGGTCTCGCGATCCCCATTCGTCCAGCGCATTCCGCTCTCGATCCGTGGTCTACCCGAAGCGCCGGTGTTCGAATCGTCCAATCCCGACGTGGCCAGTGTCGATGAGGACGGCAATGTCGAATGCGGCTTCGTTCCCGGAGCGGCCATGATCCTGGTCTGGGATTCGCCCGAGCGGCTCAGCCTGCGTCACGTCCAAGTCGAGGTCTATGGCGGCGGCGTCTCCGCACCGGTGGAGGTTCCTTCATGACCGATACCGTGCCAGACTACAGCCACTGGGAGGTTCAGCCTCGCTCCATCCGCCTCTCCGCTGGCGAGTTCGAGCAACGGATTCCGCTCTCCCTGCGCGGCGACGTGGACGCCCCGGTCTTTTCCTCCAGCAATCCGGAGGTCGCGGAGATCGGGCCGGACGGTGTCATTCGCTGCGGCTGGACCATCGGCAACGCCGTGCTCATGGTCTGGCGATCCTCGGCCCGGGACAGTCTCCGCCATGTTCTGGTGGAGGTCCGCGATCCGTCCTGGTTCGCCGACCACCCGGACTTTGCCAGCGGAGCATCGGTCTTCCTCAGCGGCACGGTAGTCAACGCCCTCAACACCAGCGGCGTCGGCAACGCGTTGATCGAATTCCGCCGCTCGGAAACCGGCCCGGCGGCGTACCAGACCTTCGCCAACGCCTATGGCGGGTTCGAGCTGTCCGTACCCGAGGGGTTCTATTACGTGGAGGTCACCGCGCCGGGATACATCGCCTGGCATGGCTGGGTGAATGCCGCCCCCAACACCTCCGGCGACATCCAGATCGTTCTCTCGCCCGAGCTCGACGGCCAGGTCGCCCGCATCGTGTTGCAGTGGGGCCTGAATCCCCGGGACCTCGATTCCCATCTCACCGGACCGACGCCATCCGGCGGCAGGTTCCATGTGTTCTATTCCCACACCATCGAAAACGAGGCGGCGGAATTGGACGTGGACGACACCAGTTCCTACGGGCCGGAGACCATCACCATCCATCGGCTCATCCCCGGCGTCTACCGCTACGCGGTCCACGACTACACCAACCGCAACGCCAATCCGAGCACCGGCCTGGCGCAGTCGGGAGCATCGGTGAAGGTGTTCTTGAGCGATGGCCGTGAGCAGACCTTCAACGTTCCTTCCCAACGCCCCCGGCACGGTCTGGACCGTGTTCGAAATCGACGGCGCGACCGGAACAGTGACGCCGGTCAACGCCATGAGCTATCAATCCCAACCCGCCAACGTCGGCATGTAATGGAGGTTGTCCATGATTTCCGAAGAACCCGCCGACTTGCAGGCCACCATCGAACAAACCGATTCCGGCCAACAACAGTATGTGCTGCGGGCGCTCTGCGATCACCTGTCCGGCATCCGTGAAGAACTTTCCGGCATCCGCACGCTGCTGGAGGCCAGTCACGCCGCCTCGGAGGCGATGCGTGGCCAGGCCCAGGCCTATCTTGAGGCCCAGCAGGCCAGGACCCAGGAGTACCTGGAGCAGGTACAGATCGAGCCGGAGCCCGATTTTTATCCCTTTGTCGAACTGCCAGCGGGCACCGAACCCCGGGATCTGCCGGATGGCAACCGGCTCTTCACCTTGCCTGACGGCATGATCCTGCGGACCACGGACGACCAGCGAATTTGCGTTATCGACGGAGGGGAACAGCAGGTCATCACCCCCGGACCCGGCACGGCCATAGAGGTCGCCCCGGGACGCCTTTACACCCTGGTCGAGTCCTATCTGAGCGCGACCCAGGAGGCAGCCGGTATCAGCGGACTGCCCGCCGGGATCGAGCCGACCGCCATGGGCGCGGAACGCTTCGCGGTGGATCTACCCGAGGGCATCCGTCTCGACGTCGATCACCGGGAGCGGTTCATCACCCTCATCAATCCGGCCGGACCTATCGACATCATCGGCATCGGCCGCATCGAGGGCATCGGTGAAACCATCGCCGTCCGTCTGCTCTCTGCCGGAGCCAAAGGATTCCAGTGCGGCCAGTCCGACCACGGCGGGCTGATCGAGGCGGACGGAACCATCCATCTGGGACTCAAGAGCGGTCTAGATCTGGTGGTCCGGTTCCAGGGAGAAGCCATCGACGACGGCGCACCGGAAAATGGCTGCTCGGGACAGTGCGGCATCGACTGCGAGGAGCGTACCTGATGAGCTACGACTTTCTCGGCAAGGGGCTGCGTTACCCGTTCCGGTTTCAGTCGGTATCCGGCGGCACCCAGGTCTCGACCGCCACCTCGCGGGAGCACGAGCATATCCGCGAAAGCATCCTGCAGATCCTCGGCACCCGGATCGGCGAACGGTTCATGAATCCGGAGTTCGGCTCCCGGCTGAAGGATCTGGTGTTCGAACAGAACGACGAGGTGCTCAAGGGCCTGCTGCGCCATTACGTGATCGACGCCATCAAGCGCTGGGAAAAGCGGGTGATCATCACGGAGGTACACTTCGACGACCGGCCGCTGAACATCGACGGCAACCTGCTGCTGGTGCATATCGCCTACCGGGTGATCCAGAGCCAGGTGGACGGCAACCTGGTCTATCCCTTCTACAGAGAAGACCCGAACAATCCCGCGCCCAGCTATCCCCAGCCGGAGCCCGAGCCAGAACCGCCGCCGGTGCGCAGCGTGCGCCTGTCGCCGGACGTGCGCACGCTGTTCAATCTGCTCTGGTTCAATGCGGCCGAGATGAGCCCCGATCCGGACGATTCCTTCATCTGGCCAGCCGGGGAATACGAAGTCGCCTACATCGAGGGAGCCTTTCAGGACCGCAACGGCAAGTGGATCGTCAGCGATCCGGGTGACAACCACGGCCATTACCTGACGTTCGAGGGAGCGCCAGAAACAGAAGCGCCCCAGGCCGAGCACGCCCTCTATCTGGCCGCGAGCGGTCTAGGCTTCGACACACAGAGTCAGGCGGAAGACAACGCCGCTGGCACCGTTCACCGGATCACCACCCTGGAGCCGGGCCGCATCGGTCTGTTCTATTTCGAGGGCAAGAAGGAATCCCACTACCTCAACAACACCTCCGGGCAGCCCAATCCCGTCTGGCAACTGCGCGGCCCGCTCTGAGGCATCCCGCCTCCGACACATCCAGGCCCCTTCCGGTAAGTAACCGGCGTGGCGAGAGCATCAGGCGCTCTTGCATAACCGCCGAAAACCGGAGAGACCATGGGCCGCGCAAGCATCGGATACATCAACAAGGATTACGAATCGATCCGCCAGGAGCTGCTGGCGAAGATCCCGCAGCTCACCGACCGCTGGACCGATTTCAACCACTCCGATCTCGGCGTCGTCCTGCTCGATCTGTTCTGCGGCGTGGGCGACATGCTGGCCTACTACCTGGACGCCCAGGCGGCCGAGGCCTTTCTGCCCACGGCCCGCCAGCGCCAGAACGTCATCAATCTCTGCAAGCTCATCGGCTACCGGCTGGACTCGCCGGTGGCCTCCACCACCACGCTGCGTTTTCGGCTCTCCGCCCCGCTCGGCAAGGACCTGACCATTCCGGCGGGAACGGCCTGCCGTGCCTTGCTGAATGACGGCGAGGCGGATTTCGAGACGGTCGAGGACGGCCTGCTCCCGCGAGGCGTGCTTTCGGTGGAGATCCCAGCCCGGCAGGGCGTGCGCCGCACCGAGACCTTCACATCGACGGGGCTGCCATTCCAGCGCTTCCGCCTGACCGGCGACGTCATTGCCCAGGGCACCATCACCGTTACGGTGGGAGACGACGCTTGGAGCGAGGTCGATCACTTTCAGGACAGCCTGGCCGACAGCCGTCATTTCATGGTCGACCTGGATGCCCTCGACATCTCCACCCTGATTTTCGGCGACGGGCAAAGCGGCGCTGTACCCGCTCAGGGAAGCGCCATCACCGTCAGCTATTTGCAGACTATCGGAGACCAGGGCAATCTCGGCCCGAACCGGATCACCCAACTGCTGAGCCCGGTCTACCTCGACGGAGGCCAGGTCTCCCTGACCGTCACCAACCCGGTGCCCGCCACCTGCGGCGCTTCGCGGGAAGCCCTCGAACACGCCCGCCGACAGGCACCGGCGGAGCTGCGCAGTCTCTGGAAGGCCGTCACCCTGGAGGATTACCAGGCCCTCGCCGAAGGTTACCCCGGCGTCGCCAAGGCCAAGGTGCTCGACACCAATGCCTGCCAGAACATCCGCTATTACAACGTCCAACTGGCCATCGCCCCCAACGGCGGCGGAATGCCCTCGGCGCTGCTCAAGCGGGACCTCGCCGAGTTTCTCGAACGCCGCAAGGTCATCACGGTCGAGATCAACCTGTTCGACCCGATCTATCGCCCCGTTTCCATCGACGCCGAGGTCTACATCTGGCCCGGTGAACCGCTGGAAAACGTGCGCAGCCGCATCGAAGCCGCGCTCACCGATTTCTTTTCCTTCGACCGGGTCTCCTTCGGGCAGACCATTCACTTCTCCGACCTGGTTGCCCTGATCGATGGCGTGCGCGGCGTCAGCCACATGCATCTCTACGCGCCGCAGCAGGACATCGAGCTGCGCCACGGCGAAATCCCGGTTCTCGGCACCGTCAATCTCGATCTGCGGAGGGCCGGTTGATGTCGGATTGGTTCAAGGACAATCTGCTCGGCCTGCTGCCGCCCCTTTACGAGCACAACGACGAGGCCGGTGACCTGCACACCTTTCTGAGCCTTCCCGCCGGAACGCTCGACGAGCTCAAGCAGGCAATCGACGACTTCCCGACCATCTTCGACGTCGATCATTGCGACGAACGCTTCTTGCCGCTGCTGGCGAGACTGGTCGGCCTCGAAGTGGACGGCACCTGTTCGCCGGACTGCCAGCGTCGCCGCGTGCGGGAAGCTGTCGAAATCTATCGCCGCAAGGGCACCATCCCGGCCATCGAACGCGACTTTGACGCGCTCGGTTGGCAGGGAGAACTGCAGGAGACCTTCCGCTCGGCGCTGCGTCTCAATGCCCGCTCCAGACTCAGCAAAGCCAAGCTGCCCGGGCTGGTGTTCAGCCTCGGCGTGTTTCGCGTGCTGTGTCTCAACCAGACCGAAGGGCTGCGCGACGCCCTGGTGTTTCACCACCCGGCGGGCACGCGCTGTTTCTGGCTCCAGTTCCTGCTCGAATGGATCGAAGGCGGCGCGATGCTCGACTTCGGGCACGCCAACGCCGTGCGCCGGATCGTGCTGGCGTTTCTCGACGAGACCTTCGTCCTTGGCCGCTCCTCGCTCGGTTCCTGCCGTCACCTGACCAGCAAGCAGAGGGCCTGGGAGCTGCTGCAACTCACCAGCACCACGGAGATGCTCCCGGAAATCGACCGGGCGGCCGTGAAGGTCTCCCGTTTTCACGGCCGCCAGAACCGGATGCGCCTGAACCACAAGGCCCTCAACGACTGGCGGCTGCCGTACACCCGTGTCGGCGAGGACCGGGTTTCCTTCTGCACGCCCATCTACACCGGCCGCGACTTCGAAGGGGATGTGCTGGAGAGCGGCTTCGGGCTGGGCGAGAGCCATCTCAACCGCAAGTCGCTGACCCATGGCGAGACCGAGCTGCGCTACTGCTTCCGGCAGAAGGATTTCTTCTTCGACACGCAGGCGGAACCGGTCGAACGGGCGGAAGCCAAGTACGACCTGCGCCTGCCCTTGGAATCCCGGCACCGCCTCTGTTTCCAGCTTGGTCGCGCCAGGCTCAACGAAGGTCTCGATCTGACCGCCAACCAGGGCGGCATCAGCAATCTGCTGCTCGCCTCGACCGCTGGCTGCGACGCGGACGTCACCCTGGCCGTGGACCGGATCGACCGATGGCGGCGGAGAGGGCCTGTGTTCCGGCTCAACGCGAACACCCTGAACACCCGGTATCTGAGCTATGCGAATCTGACCGGCGAACGGGCCTCGCTTGAAGTCTACGTGGACACGGGCTCTCTCCGCCGCCATCGGGTCGAGACCATGAAGCTGGGCGCGAGCCCGCTCAACACCACCGGCCTGCGCCTCTCCGTTGACCGGACCCGCCCGATGCGCGTCAGCCGCATGCGCCTCAACCAGGCCGGATTCCGCTGGTCGCGGCCTTCCTACCGCTGGCTGTTCCGTCAGCAGGATCTGCACGCGCCGACGCAGGCCGGGTTCGAGGCCGCCACCAACAACTATCGCGCCACCCAGTGGCCCACCTGAAGGAGAACCCATGGCGATACATCTCTATCTTGACGAAGGGCTGACCCAGCAGATTTCCGAGGGAGATTTCAGCCGCCCCGAGGCCGAGAGCTACAACGGCACCGACGGCGACATCAAGGATCGGCAACTCTACGTCGCCAACGAGCAGACGAGCCTCGCTTCGGTCATCGACGCGGCGCAGACCGCCATCGCCCTGGCCGAACCGCGCTTTGCCGACGGCGAACTCATCATCATCGACGGCGAGCAGATGCTCGTCGAAAGCGGCGGCGGCACCGCCAATCTCACCGTGCAGCGGGGCGTGGCCAACACCGCTGCGACCGCGCACGACGCTGGGACGACCGTCTATTCCGGCTACGACTACACCGGGCTGGTGCTCGATCCCATCGACGAAACCGGCACCGACGAAGCGGTCTGGTACCGGCTGGCCCTGACCCAGGCCGGACTCGACACCGCCACTCAGGGCGCACCGCTCAATCTCGGTGACAAGGCCTTCCAGCAGACGCTGTCTTTCTGGCGGCGTTGCACCGTGCTCCCGGGCACGCCGGTGCAAAACAAACTCGACATCAAGCTGCGCCTGACCGGCACGGAAAACCCAATTCTCTAAGGAGGCCGCCATGGCATACCACAGCATTCAAGGACTCGCCCACGGTCGGCTCGACCTGCTCAATCAACTGCGGACCTTCCTGGTGACCACCACCGGCTGGACCCTGCACGACGACCAGTCGGCCGACCCGCAGCCGTATTTCGTCTTCAAGTCGCACGGGGAATCCGGGGCCGAGGACGTCTATCTGCAGTTCCGTATCAGCACCACCTCCGGGCGGATTCACGTCGCGGCATTCCAGTATTGGGACGCGGCCACCCACACCGGCGTCAACGAGGCGTCGCACACCAGTTACACCTACCTGCGGGTGGAGGACAGCGCCGACTTCATCTTCTGGCTGTTCGCCGATCTCGACCACGTCTTCGTGGTGACCAAGCTCATCTCCACCTACTACGGCCATTACAGCGGATCGCTGAAACGGTTCTGGTCGGGGGCTGTCGCGCTCACACAGGCGGCGGTCACTGCAGGAAGCGGTGTGGTGCTTCAGGTCAACGACGCCACCGTAGTCACACCCGGACAAGACTATGTGATCAAGGACGACGCGGGCATCGAACGCGTACGAGTGAGCGCCATCGACACCGCCGTCACGCCAAACACCATCACCGTCGAAACCCTCGTTCGGGATTACGCCTCGGGGGCCAAGATCGGCGAGGACCCGCAGCCGGTCATCAACAGTTACTACAACGCGCCGGGCACCTTCTACGCCGTGAACAAGTTCGACGGCTGGACTTCCGCGTCCGGTCAGCAGGGTCGCTGCGGTGCGGCAAATGGCGGGCTCCAGGGCGAAACCGATCCGGAGATGCGCTACGGCACCACCATCCTCTTTCCCTGGCTCGCCTCGATGTCCGGCTCCGCCGCCTACCAGGAACTGCGCGGCGAACTCATCGAGATCTTCGCCGTGGGCGGCGGCAACGTCGCCTCTGAAGACACCATCCAGATCGGAACAGACAGCTACCGCGTGTTCAACCTGACCACCGGCGGCTGGTGCGCGGTGAAGGAGTAACGCCATGGCAACGCATAGCGGAAAGCTCAAATTCGTCACCACGATCACCGGCCAGCGACGCCCGGAAACGCTCCTGTCCATGAACCGTGGCCAGGCTCTCAAGCTCTGCGGGAGGATTCGCCGTGGCCGTGCATAAGGGACAACTGGCATCCATCACCACCCGCAGAGGCATCCGGCGGCCGGAACTGCTCGCCATCGGCGCGGCGCAACCCGGAGCGCTCTTCGAGCTGTTTTCCGGGGCACCGGCTAGGCGCACGGTGATGGTCCGGGCCGACAGCGCAGTACGGGTCGCCCATCGGCTCGAACGTCGGTCCGACCTCGCGCTTCGCGTGAACAACCACCTGAACCGGAACACCGACCTGTGGCTCATCATCCATGGACGTCTGGGCGTCGATGCCGACACGGCGGTGCGGGTGACGCGCCCCTGGCTGCGGAGCATCGACACCAGCGTCCGGACATCCGGCGCACACATCAGCCGATCCGACACCGTTCAGCGCATCGCGATCCCGGCCGGGCTGCTGGCCGACACGCGCCAGATCCTGTTCGCGGTGCTCATCGATCAAGACCACGAAATTCAGACCTAAAGGAGAACAGCAATGGCACTGGGACTCATCGTCAAAACCGGCCGGATACTGACGGCCAAACTCCTCCTCGGCCAGGCCGTGGACGGCATCACCCACTGCGCCATCGGCGACGGGGATGCCAGCTTCACCGACCCGCAGAATCCGCCCGCGCCGGACATCGGCCAGACCGGACTCAGAAACGAACGCGCCCGCAAGCGCTACTACAAGCGGACCTTCCTCAAGGAGGACGCCGAAGGGGCGCTCCTGGTCAACGGCGTGCGCTACCTGGAAACCGGCGAGGAGACCAACACCATCGGCATCTTCTTTCGCTTCGACGAGGCCGAGGCCAACGGCATCACCATCCGCGAATACGGCTTCTTCGGCGGCGACGTGCAGTACGTGGAAAGCGTCACCGGGGATCTCGCCATGGGCGGCGTGTTCCATCAGGACACCAACCCGACCGGCGAGGTGCTGCACCCGGGCTACCTGTACGAGGTGAAGAACATTCCCGACTTCAACAAGATTTCCGACACCCGCGTGGAGCTGGTCGGGATCATCAAGATCTAACTGGAGGATTCAAACATGAGCATCTCACGCGAGACATTCGACCCGACCAAGAATTACAAGCGCATCCGTTACCATCAGGATCGCGACCTGCTGGATTCCGAACTCAACGAGCAGCAGGACATCATCAACCTGGAGCGGCGCAAGATCGCCGACATCCTGTTCAAGGAAGGCTCCATCATCATGGGCCTCGAGGTCAGCGCGACCGCCAACGTCCTGACCCTGGCCCCGGGCGTGGTCTACATCGACGGCCATCTGGAACAGGTGAGCGGCGCGACCCTGACCTATGACCCGGCCACCACCAGCGGGGCCGATTACGTTTACGTGGAGCTGCTGAAGTACAACTACGGCTACACCCAGGACCCGGCCCTGATCAATCCGGCCACCGGCGAGCCCACCGCCGAACGGGAAAAATGGGTTCTCTCTCTCAAGGCGACGGATACCAGCGGCCAGACGCTGCCCAACAACGTGACCGAGCGTCGGGTGATCCCGATCTACAAGTTCGACCGCGAGAGCGGAGACGTCACGCCGACGGTGCAGGAGAAGTCCAACCTATACCTGCGGGATCTGCTGGGCACGCTGCCGGGCAGCCGGATTACCGTCTCCTCGATCACCGAGGACCAGCTCTCATTCGCCGCCGCCGAGGGTCTCAACTCACTGATTCAGAACCTGGCCGAGCGCACCTTCGACCAGGCCGGAAGCTACCTGGTGCGTGGCTTTGACACCTTTATCGGTGGCGTCGACGACGACAGCGTGGAGGCGATCACCAACGCCGGACGCGCCTACATCCAGGGCTTCCGGCATCAGCGCGATCTGCCCACCTCGACCCTGGTGCCCAAATCCATCGCCACCAAGTCGGTGCGCGGCGAGCAGAAGACCTTCGACATCAACAAACGCCGCTATCCAGTCAACTCCACGCCGCTCAAGGAGACGACCCAGGTGGAGGCCATCGTCGAGATCACCCGCAACGTCACTCGCGGCTCGGTGGGCGGTGGCGAAGACCTGCTCGACCCCAATCCGGTAGTGGACATCCTCGAGGTCAGCCAGGGAGCGACCATCTTCCAGGAGGGCGTGGACTGGCAGCAGTCGGGCAACCATGTCGACTGGCTCGGCTCCGGTAACGAACCGGCCATCGGCACCACCTACACGGTGCGCTGGACCTACACCAAGCAGATGGTCAAGGGCACCGACTATGTGGACAGCGGCTGGTTCGGACAGGTCAACCACCCGGCGGCCGGAAACTACTTCTATCTGGTGACCGCCTACAACGCCACCGGCGAGACGGCCTTCAACGCCGCTGCGGTCATTGCCCGGGCCACCACCGCCGGGGAGATGAACAAGCTCTCCTGGCTACCGGTCAGCGGCGCGACCGGCTATCGCGTCTACCGGGCCGCCACCAACGGCGCACGCACCGACTACAAGCGACTGATGGAACTGGGCAGCGAGGCGCTCTCCTACGTCGACGACGGTGTCGAAGAGATCGGCACCGCTTCGCCTCCCGCCACCAACACGGCCGGACTCACCATGTCGCCGGTGCAGCTCGAGCTGGGCAATCTCAATGTGATCAACTTCGGGCGCGGCAGCCTCGGCGACCAGCCGGTGAACGGTTCCAACTGCAGCCTGGACTACGACTATTACCTCGGCCGTCGCGACATCGTTTACGCCACCACCACCGAGATCAAGCGGCTGGAAGGGGCTCCGGCCGATTTCCCGAAGCTGCCCATTGTGCCGGAAAACGCCCTGGGGCTGTGCAGCATCGACTGCCCGCCCAACTCCACCGACATGGAGATCCGCAACTTCGGCCTGACCCGCATCACCATGGACCAGATCCACGACATCATCCAGGACGTCGAGGACCTGAAGTACAACGATGCCCAGTACCAGATGAACAACGAGCTGCAGAACCGGGACGCCCAGACCAAGAAAGGCATCTACTCGGATGACTTCTCGAACACCGCCCAGTCGGACATCTACCACGCCGAATGGGACGCCCGGGTGAACGAGATCGCCCGCTTCGTCGCGCCGGACCGCATTCCGCACTCTACGGTGCTCTCGGTCGATCAGGCGGGCAGCAACGCCAGCTTCTTCGGCAGCCTGGCGCTGTTGCCGGGCAACGAGACCGTGCTGGTGGAGCAGAACGACTGGTCCGAGGAGCGCAACATCAACCCCTACGCGGTGTTCGACAAGCCCCCGGCCATGCTGCAGATCACGCCCAACCTCGGGCGGCGCGGCCAGACCGGTATCGCCGTCACCGGCATCAACTTCACCCCGAGCAAATCCGGCATCGTGCTGCGCTGCGACGGACAGGTGATGGCCAGCAACCTGATCAGCGACGAGGCCGGTCGGGTCAGCGCCTCCTTCACCATTCCGACCAACGCCCGCAACGGCAACCGGATCGTGGAGATGGCCGACGGCGTCTACTCGGCCCGGGCCAGCCTGCAGATCAACGATCCGCTGGTCATCACCCGCATCGAGCGTATCATCGAAAACCGCATCATCCGCGTGCCCGTGGTGCAGGTGGTCTGGCGCACTCAGACCATCTTCGTGCCCCGCGATCCGCTGGCCCAGACCTTCAGCTTCACCCAAAACCAGGTGATCTCAAGCATCGGGCTGCAGTTCACCGCCAGGGACCCGAGCATCCCGGTCACCGTGCAGATTCGCGGTGTCACCACCGGTCTGCCCAACGGCGTGGTGTTCGCCGAGAAGGTGCTGGCCCCGAACGAGATCAGCCTGAGCGGCGAAACCCGCATTCGCTTCGACGACCCGTTCTACGCCGAGGCCAACACCAGCTATTCCGTGGTGCTGCTGACCAACAGCACCAATTACAAGGTGCGCACCGCCACCCTGGGCAAGATGGGCCGCTGGGGCATCATCACCCGGCAGACCTACATGGAAGGCGTGCTGCTGGAGAGCTCCAACGCCGAGACCTGGACGCCGCTCAACGGCTCCGACCTGGCGATGAAGATCTACGGCTACAACTTCCAATCCGAGGGGATGATCCGCTTCCAGCCGATCACCGGCGTGCAGTTCTCTGACATCAACCTCGACGAATACTCGGCCATCCCCCAGGGCACCGGTCTCGACTGGGAATACTCCACCGACGGCGGCGTGACCTGGGACGCCATGGTTCCCGCCGAGGAGGAACGGCTGCCCAACCTCGCTACCCGGGTCCAGATCCGCGTACGTCTGAGCAGCTCGCTTGCCAATGACACCCCGGCCATCAACTTCAGCGACGTCAACCTGGTGGGCTACCTCAACAAGACCACCGGGGCCTACCTGACCCGTGAGAATGAGCTGACCCAGGGGGTGGAATCGACCAAGGCCTATGTGCAGATGCAAATCCCCAGCGGCACCACCCTGCAATGGTTCGCCAGCAACGACGGCGGCCTGACCTGGGAGGCGATGACCATCCAGGACACCCGGCCCATCGACGAGAACTGGACCGAGTACACCCTGGTGCGAACCTTCACCGACAACACCGGCAACAAGGTCCGCTACAAGGCTGAGATGACCGGCACGCCGCTGATCTACCCGCGCATCCATTCGCTGGGCGCGACCCTGAGCTAAGGAGGCACGGCCATGATCGTTCGACGCAAAGGCGGCCTGACCGAGTTCATCCCCACGCCACAGGAGAAGCGCGACGGGCTGATCCGCGACCACGCCCTGGGCCTGCTGGAGAATCTGCACCAGCGCCTGGCGCGGCTGGAACGGGCATCAAAGCTCCCGACCGACGAAGCGGAGGCCTTCACGGCGCTGCTGGCGCGGATGCGGGCCGATGAGTCGCGCAACCTCGAGCTGCACGCCAGCCTGATCACCTCCGATACCGCCTCCGGCTGACCGGCTCACTGCCACCGCCAACCCAGAAACCCCGGATACGGCCAGCCCGTTCCGGGGTTTCTGCCGCCTGTGCGCCGCCCAATCCGGCAAAACTCGCAAGTCATTGAAAATAAACGTGTTAAATGTCGGCTTCGGCTGTTCTTCTACTTGATTTGTGTCCAGAAAGAAGCATTCATTCATGGTGTAAGCGGAGGCTGAAAAGCCTTTCCTGACAACGACTTAGAAGCGCCATGAACGACGGAGGCACGCATGAACCTGAAAGAGATCCACTACGGGATCGAGATCGAGACCGTAAAACGCACCCGGGAGCAGATCGCCTGGGCCATCCACTCGGTGGTGGGCGGCACGGTCCGCCATGTCGGCATCCCCAGCGGCTACGACCCCTGGGAGGTCGAGGACCTGCGCGGCCGCGTCTGGAAGGTGGTGGGGGACGCCTCCCTGACCAGCGTCCCGGCCCATCTGCGGGCCGAGGTGGTCAGCCCGGTGCTCGGCTACGACGACATCCCGCAACTGCAGGAGATGGTCCGGGCCATCCGCCGCGCCGGGGGCAAGATCAACAGCCAGTGCGGCATCCATATCCATATCGACGCCGCGCCCTTCGATGGCAGGCACCTGGGTAACCTGGCCAAGATCGTCTACAAGCAGGAGCCGCTGATCCTCCACGCCCTCGGCATCAGCCGCGACCGGCTCAACCGTTACACCCGGCCGGTCAGCGACGACCTGATCCAGCGCATCGAACAGCATCGCCCGCGCACCAAGGACCAGCTCAACCGCATCTGGTACGGCTACCACAACCGCCAGCCCCAGCACTACGACAACAGCCGCTACCACGGGGTCAACCTGCACAACGTCTGGTATCGGGGCACGGTGGAGTTCCGCTGGTTCGAGGCGACCCTCCACGCGGGACGGATCAAGGCCTACCTGCAGTTCTGCCTCGCCGTCGCCGCCAAGGCGCTCAATGGCCGGGCCGCCTCCAGCCGCAAGCGGGATTTCGATCCCCAAAGCGCCAAGTACGACTTCCGGGTCTTCCTGCTCCACCTCGGTCTGATCGGCGACGAGTTCAAGACCGCCCGCAAGCATCTGATGGCCAACATGCCCGGCGACGCCGCCTTCAAGAACGGACGGCCCAAACCGGAGGACGTCCTTCCGATTGAGACCGAAACCACCACTCTCACCAACGAGGCCGGGCAAGTTCCCGGCCTCACTGTTTAAGGAGGTACCCCATGAAGATTCTGATCCGCTCCACCACGCTGGACGGCGAACCGATCCCCGGCAGCGGGGAAACCCTGCAAGCCGCCGACTGCCTTGAGGCGGTCGAGCTGATGCGCGGCCAGACGCCGTTTACCGCCAGCCGAGTGCCCCGGGACTACATGACCGAGGTGCTCTCCGGCATCGAAGGCGGGCCGACCCAGCCATTGCCGGAGGAAGCCGCCGCTGCGGCCGCCGAGTTTCTCACCCGTCTGGCCCGGCACGGCCTGATCGAGTTCCTGCCCGACGACAAGGCCAGCGATACCTGGCCGGAACGATTCCTCGAAGCCCTGGAGACGGTGCGGCTCTCCGGGCGCACCAACATGCTCGACCACCCGGAGGTGACCCGGCTGACCGCCGAGATGGGCTACCCGGAGGTGGCCGTGTGGCTGGCGGACCACCGGCGCGAATACGCGGCCTTCGTCCTCGAGGGGACGAGACCGCTCGGCAAGAACTTCGGCGGCAAGGAGGACCCGGCTCCATGTGCGGACAAGTAGGCATCATCTTCGGCCGCAAGCGCAGACGGCCCGACGAGCGGGATTACCTGCGCGAGCTCTTCATCCGCATGCTGCTGCACAGCGAGGAGCGCGGACCGCACGCCTCCGGTCTGGCCTGGCTCAAGACAGACGGCAGCCACCGCATCTTCAAGCGGCCGATGCGGGCGCACGAGCTGGTCTACGAGAAGCCGTTCCAGGAACTGCTCGGGCAGGTCGACAACGAGACCACCATCCTCATGGGCCACACCCGTTGGCGCACCCGAGGCAACGAGCTCAACAACCGCAACAACCATCCCATCCGGGCCGGGATTGTCATCGGCACCCACAACGGCACCATCTACAACGCCGATTATCTGTTCCGCCGTCTCGGCCTGCCGCGCTACGCCGAGGTGGATAGCGAGCTGATCTTCCGCCTGGCCGACCGCTTCGCGCCCGAAGGACCCATCGACCAGGAGGGGCTGAAGAAGGCGCTTGCCCTCTGTCGTGGCCAGATGAGCGCCGTGCTGGCCTCACGGCTCGACCCCGGCACCATCACCGTGCTCAAGGGCAACAAGCCGCTTTGCCTGCGCATCCACTGCCAGCACCGGGTAGTGCTTTACGCCTCGGAGGCCGCTTTCATCGACTTTGCCGTGGACAACGAGAAGGGCTGGCGCGAGCTGGAGGTGCCGCCCATGACCATGCTCACCATCCGCCACGAGGATGTGCGGGCCATCGAAAACAGCAAATTCCGCTTCATACCCCAGGAGCGCAAAGGGACGGGTTGATTGATGATTTTGGATTGCGGACTGCGGATTATTTGCGGGAGCGGGCGGTTTTTATGGAGGCGACGACCATGGAAAGGATTTCATTTGCTTCGTTTTTCAGATCGGTCAAGCGCTTCTCGTTCATTAAACCGGCATCGGCGATCAACTCCATCCAGTAGATGGATTCATCGCATTCTTCCTCGACGATGGCCATTTTAGCGATGAAGTCGGCGGGGGACTTGGCGCGACAGGAGGCGCGATAGTTCGCGCCAACCGAAGTACCACAGCGGAGCAATTGGTTTCCGATCACTTTCGCGGTCTGGTTCTTCGGCAACGCTTCCACCAACCGGATCACCCTGATCGCGAAAGTCTTGGTTCTGTTTTTGAACTCATCAGCATCCATGGAGGTAACATATGACATTTTCAATCAATCCTCAATCCGAAATCCCCAATCAGCAATTGTTGCGGCTCTTCGTCTACGGTACCCTGAAACGGGGCTACTGGAACCATCAACGCTTCTGCGCCCAGGCCCGCAGCATCGAACCAGCCGTGGTCTGGGGCAGGCTCTATCATCTCCACGCCGGGTTCCCGGCCCTTGAGGTGCCGGAAGGGCTGATCCTGGCCCGGGGCACCGCCGACCCATTGGCCGACGCCCGCAGACAACAGAAGATCGACACGCCACGCTTCGGCCGACCGACCGGCGACTGGGATCTGATCCATGGGGAAGTGGTGACCTTCACCGACCCGCAACGCGACCTACCGCCCATCGACCGGCTGGAAGGATTTCGGCCCGGCGGACACAGCATGTACCAGCGGGTGATGGTGGCGGTGCTGTGTGGACGCAACTCGATTCCAGCCTGGACCTATTGGATACCGCGTGTTGAAAACGGCACCCGGCTTGATTCCGGCGTCTGGGATTCGAGGCTTTAAAATTAACATGATTTTTCAGAATGGTTAATGCGCCTTCACCCATTTCCAAATGAAACGATTTTGCGCTTTCCCGTTCATGCTCTCTTCATGATGGCGTTTTATAGTGGTGTCAACCGACAGGGCAAGGCGTTGGTCGTCTGGCCGATGTTACTGCCGAAACAACCTGATAATAGGAGGTATTATCATGAAGAAGAAATGGATTGCTGTTGTGGGAAGTGGGGCCTTGGTCGTCGGGCTTGCCGTTGCGGGAGCAAGTTTTGCCGATACGGACGATACCGAAGTCAAGAATGGCACCATCCGGATCGAAAAACAGACCGAAGCCGAATTCCCTTCGATGGCCAAGATTTCGATTGACCAAGCCGTTGAGCGAGCCTTGGCCTCGGTCCAGGGCCAAGTCCTGAAAACGGAGCTTGAGGACGAAAACGGTTTTCTGGTCTACGACGTCGAAGTGGTTTCGGCCAGCAAGGCCATCATGGAGGTGAAGGTGGATGCCGGCTCGGGAAAGGTGCTGGCCATGGAAAAGGATAAAGCGGACGACGAGGATTAATCTAATCAGTGCGCCCTGAACACCCGTCTGTCAAATTGGTGTTCAGGGCGCGCTGTTATCAACGGCGGCAATGCCGTGTCAAATTTTCAACGCGAGGCTTATGCCATGATTAATATCGAGAACCTTCGGTTACCTATCGAAGGAAAGGAAATCCTCAAGGGCATTGATCTTCATCTGCGTCCCGGTGACACGTATGGTCTGCTGGGGCCGAATGGTGCCGGCAAATCCACCACTATTTTTGCCCTTTTGGGCCTCCGTGCTTTCGGAAGTGGACGTATCAGCGTTCTGGGCGGTAACCCAGCGGACGACGCTGTTTTCATCCGCCGTTCGGTGGGGGTGATGCCGGAAAAAGCGGGGTTTTACGACTGGATGATCGCTCCCGATTATCTCAAATGGTACGGAGGGTTGTATGATTTTGCGCCCACAAAGCAGGATGTGGCAAAAATGCTGGAAAAAGTGGGACTTGGTGCAGAGGCGCACCGTCCTATCGGGACCTATTCCAGAGGAATGAAGCAGCGTTTGGCCGTGGCCCGGGCTTTAATATCTCGCCCCAAACTGTTGATATTGGATGAACCCACCAACGGACTCGATCCCAAGGGCAGGCGCGAGATTCACGACCTGTTGGTGGAATTCGCCTCCGACGGAAAGGCTGGAGTGCTGTTGTGTACCCACCTGTTGGACGATGTGGACCGTTTGTGCAACCGGATCGGGATCATCGACAACGGCCGCACCCGGCTCGAAGGCTCCCTTGGTGATCTGCTGGCGGAACAGGGGGGCGGTCAACGATACCGCCTGCGCCTGGAATCCGCGCCGGACACCACAAACCTTCCGGCCGGGGTCGCCATAGCGGGACGTGAAGGCGGCTGGTGGTACGTTCAAGTCCAGGCCGCGCCATCCGGAGGACCGTCCACTCTTTGGCATGAATTGTGGCGGCGCGACTGGAAAATTTTGGAAATTCGTTCCGAGGCGTCGAGTCTGGAGGAGCTTTACATGAGTCATACCGGCCAGGACAGGCCTCATGCTCAGGAGGCAGTATTATGAATACGATCTGGATCATTGCTCGCAAGGAAAGCGCGCAGATGCTGCGCAGTCAACGGGGCATGCTTTGGCTGCTGGCCTTCAGCGGCTTGCTGTCAGCGTTCAGCCTGCTCCTGGTGAGTACCACCGAACTGAGTCTGCTCGACAACGCCCAGGTGGTCTACATGATGGCCGGGACGGTCCTGGCCGCCGGAGCGCTTCTTGCCGTTATTCTGGGAAGCGACACCTATGCCGGTGAAAAAGAGCGGGCCACCCTGGTGCCCCTGCTGTGCGCGCCCGTCGCTCCTGACGCCTTGCTGGCTGGCAAGGCCGTCGGTATGCTGGCCGCCTGGGGAGTCATGTTTGCGGTGGCGACACCTTACCTGTGGGCGGTGGGCGCGAGCGGCCAAAACCTTGGCGCGGCCCTGTTCTATCTGGCCCTTTTTGGCACCCCGGTAGTGCTCGGGTTCGGGTATCTTGCAATGGCGTTGTCTGCCCGTACGGGGAGCGTTTTGGCATCCCTGCTCAGTACGGTCACATTGCTGATGCTGGCCGCAAGTCCGCTGGTCATCGGACCCGGTCTGCGCGGCACTGCCGTCGGACGCATCTTGGACGCGATCAACCCGTTTGCCGGAGCGCTCAACACCTTCGATAGTGTCATTATCGATAGCGATCCGTTTTCGGCTCAGACGTCAAGACTGATCCTTGTGACGGTATGGCTGGTACTTTGCCTGCTTGCGGCCCGCCGCAGTGCCGCCCATCCCAATTTTCAATAAGGGGAACCATCATGAAAATATGGAAAACTCTGTTTCCGGTTATTCTCTCAGCGTTCCTGTTAGTGTCCGTTTCAGCGGCGGCTCAGGCCCCTGTGGCCCTCGACCTTCAGCCCGGTGGAAAAAATCCGACGTCGCCTGTCATGGGAGACCACCTGCAATTCTGGAGCACCATCACCAACACGGGGGGGACCCCCATTGAAGGTCTGGTGGCGTGGATCAGCCTGGTGGAAATCGATCCAGGCAATGAACAGCCGGTTGACCTGGAAGACTGGAGCGCGCACAAGGCCGTCACCGGAGCGAGCCTGAAACCCGGAGAGACCCTGCGGACCGATTGGCCCATGCGGCTGATCAAGGGCGGCGATTATCGGGTGGTGGTCAGCGTTACCGACCGTGGCGGCCGACAAGTATACACCAGCCCGACCATTCAGTTCCATGTCAGGCAAAAGCCGGTGCTTCAGGCAGGAAGGGTGTTGCCGGTGGCGGCGGCGATACCCTTGCTGTTCATCGGTCTGATGATCTTCAATAATACAAGGCGGCGTCATGGGAACGGGAGGCTTTGACATGTTTCACCAGGCTATCGTTTGGCTGGCCGATACCGTTGGCCAATGGGGATATCCGGGAATCGTGATGCTCATGGCCTTGGAGTCTTCGTTTTTTCCGTTTCCCAGCGAGGTAGTCATCCCACCGGCCGCCTACCTTGCGGCGGGTGGAGAAATGAACATTGGAATGGTCATCCTCTGCGGCACCTTGGGTAGCCTGTTAGGGGCCGTCTTCAACTATTGGATCGCCCTGAAGTTCGGAAGACCGTTTTTTATGAAATATGGTCGGTATCTGCTGGTCAGCCCCAAGTCCCTGGAAAATGCAGACCGCTTTTTTGAACGTCATGGGCATATCAGCACCTTTGTCGGCCGGTTGCTTCCGGGCATCCGCCAGTATATTTCACTTCCGGCGGGGCTGGCCCGCATGAATATGTTCATTTTTTGCGTGGCCACGGCGTTGGGCGCGGGAATATGGGTGTTGGTGCTGGCGGGCATGGGCTATTTTTTCGGACGCAATGAGCAGATGGTATTGGAAAACCTTCACTGGGTCACCCTGTTTCTGGTGATCGCATGTGGTGTCACTGTGTTTCTTTACTTGCGTAAAAGTCAGAGCCATTCAAGGCGGGAGCAGAAGCTTTCAGAGTAAAACCGCTCCTGAAGTTTACCAAAAAGTAAACTTGGGCGAATGTCCAGGTAAGCTTCGACCTTCTATATTAGCAGCGTCGTATGTTTTTTATTTGGAGATGAAATGAATTTTCAAGACATGGAGAAATAGCGCCCATGGGGAAAAGATTGCATGCAGCCGTCATCGTGGCTTTGACATTGCTGGTGTGTTCCTTTTCAGCTCTCGGCTCTGAAGGAACGCCTGGGGAAAATCCGGCGGTTGCTGTTGAACAGAAAATAATGACCACCCCCCAGGCCGTGGTTTTGGGCGTGGTCGAAGGACTCACGGAATATTTGCCGGTCAGCTCTACGGGCCATCTGCTGCTGGCGGAAAAGATCATGGGTATCGGCGAAGATCCTCGTCAATCTCCAGCGCAGCGGGAACAAACCAAGGAAGCCGTTGACGCTTACACCATCTGTATTCAGGCTGGAGCCATCCTGGCCGTGCTTTGGCTCTATTCCGGGCGGATCAAACAGATCTTGCGGGGGATGATGGGAAAGGATTCCACCGGCCGCCGACTGTTGTTCAACGTGGTGGCCGGGTTTCTGCCCGCTGCGGTTTTAGGCTTGCTGTTCAATAGGGTGATCAAATCATACCTCTTCGGACCGTGGCCTGTTGTCGCCGCATGGCTGCTCGGCGGTCTCGCCATATTGGCCGTGAGTTGGCGCAACCGAGCAAGGGATCAGGGAGCACGAACCGGCAGCTTGCTGGACGACATGACTTGGCGAATGGCATTTTGATCATCGGTTTTGCCCAATGCATCGCCATGTGGCCTGGTGTCAGTCGTAGCCTGGTCACCATTGTGGGCGGTTTGCTGGTGGGGCTGACAATGGAGGCGGCCGTCGAATACAGTTTTTTGTTGGGGGTCGTGACGCTTGGCGCGGCCACGGCATACGACACGCTGAAGCATGGCCAGTTGATGCTGCAGACATTCGATCATTTTTCGCTGATCGTCGGCGTGGTGGTGGCCTTCATCGCCGCAGCCATCTCCGTGAAATGGATGGTGAGTTACCTGTCCCGGCACGGATTGGAAATCTTTGGCTACTATCGTGTGGCCATTGCCGTGGCGACGACGGTGTTCCTGCTGACGACGAAGATGAAATGGATATGAAAAACACGCCATTCAAGCGTATCCCCGTCAGCATTTGGGCTCTCGGCCTGGTGAGCATGTTCATGGACATCTCGTCCGAGATGATCCACAGCCTGCTTCCCCTTTTTCTGGTCGGCACCTTGGGAGCAAGCACGTTCGCCGTCGGCCTGATCGAAGGAGTGGCCGAGTCCACAGCTCTCATCGTCAAAGTATTTTCCGGGACCCTCAGCGACTATCTGGGTAAACGCAAGGTACTGGTTGTTTTCGGCTACTCCTTGGGAGCGCTGACCAAGCCGTTGTTTGCCATCGCGCCATCCGCCGCCATCGTTTTCACCGCCCGCCTGCTGGATCGCGTGGGAAAAGGGGTGCGGGGCGCTCCCCGCGATGCGCTGGTGGCTGACCTGGCTCCACCCGAGATGCGCGGCGCGGCATTCGGCCTGCGTCAATCCCTCGATACGGTCGGGGCGCTCTTCGGCCCGCTGCTGGCGGTTGGCTTGATGCTGCTTTGGGCCAACAACTTCCGAGCCGTGTTTTGGGTCGCTGTCATCCCGGGTATGATCGCTGTCGCTCTGCTCCTGTTCGGCGTGCGCGAGCCGGAACGGCACGTTGGTGAAGAACGCACCAATCCGATTCGCCGCGACAATCTCAGGCGACTGAGCGGGGCTTACTGGTGGGTCGTCGGTATTGGCGCGGTCTTCGCCTTGGCGCGGTTCAGTGAAGCATTCCTTGTGCTCCGCGCCCAGCAAGGAGGTATTCCGGTCGCCTACGTCCCCCTGGTAATGGTCGGCATGAACCTCGTCTATTCAGGATCAGCCTATCCTTTCGGCAGGCTCTCGGATCGAACGAACCACGGCACGTTGCTGTCGCTGGGCCTGATCGTTCTGATCGCGGCCGACCTGGTATTGGCCGCAAACGACCATTGGCTTACCGTCGCCGTCGGGGTGTCTTTGTGGGGGCTTCACATGGGGATGACCCAGGGATTGCTGGCGACCATGGTTGCCGACGCAGCGCCTGTGGATCTGCGCGGAACCGCCTATGGCTTTTTCAATCTGGTCAGCGGCATCGCCATGTTGATGGCCAGCGCCGCAGCGGGGCTGTTGTGGGATCGCTTCGGCGCATCCTTTACCTTCTATGCGGGGGCGATCTTCGCCGCACTGGCGTTGATGGGTATTGTCCTCAAGGCGTGGCGGCAGCGACCATTTTGCGAGGTGCCCCGATGACAACGTATCTGAATACGTTGCTGACCTTTATCAGCCATCATCCCGAGTTGGCATATGGCCTGATATTCCTGATTTCACTATCGGAATCCCTGGCATTGGTGGGGCTTCTGGTGCCGGGTACGGTGATCATGTTTGGTGTCGGAGCGGTTGTGGCCACAGGCAGCTTGAACCTGTTTCCCGTTCTTCTGATGGCCATGATCGGAGCGATTGCCGGAGACGGTGTCAGTTATTGGTTGGGGCATCATTACAAAGAAAAGCTGGTCAATATCTGGCCGTTTTCACGCCACCCCGGAATGCTGAACAAGGGAGAAGCCTTTTTTCATCGCCACGGGGTCAAGAGCGTTCTTTTCGGTCGTTTCGTTGGGCCGGTGCGCCCGATGATACCGGTCGTGGCGGGAATGCTGGGCATGCACCCTGTGCGTTTCAGCGTTGTCAATGTTCTTTCGGCCATTGGTTGGGCCTTGGTTTATATCCTGCCGGGGGTCTTTTTCGGAGCATCTCTGGCGTTGGCGGGGACCGTCAGCACCAGATTGGCCGTGCTCGTGTTGATACTCGTGGCCGGGATATGGAGCCTCATTTGGATATCCACGAGAACCCTGTCTTTATTAGACCGCAAAGGACCAGCCGTTTTTGCCGTTTTGAAGCAATGGACAACGACGGAACTTCCACATCAAGGGACTGTGCCACGGCTTTTTAAACGAACTACTTCGATCCTGATTTTCAGCAAACAAGGAGAAGAACTGCTGTTCGCATTTTTAACGCTGCTCCTTTTTGCAGCAGGGTGGGGCTTTTTTGGTGTGTTGCAGGATGTTATGGCAAAAGACCCGCTGGTTGTCGCGGACCAAGCGGTATACCACTTTCTTCAATCTCTTCGTACCCCCTGGGTGGATAATGCCTTTGTCGGGGTAACCGAGTTAGGTGATTCGTTCGTCAATATCGCCCTGTTCTGCACGGTTCTGCTTGTTCTGCTCGTGAAACGCTGCCGCCGGGCGGCGACTTTCTGGGCACTGGCTGCGCTTGGCGGCCTGTTGGGGGTTCAGTTGCTCAAATGGGCCATTCATTTGCCGCGACCCGTGGCTATTTACCACGGTGCTTCGGCCTACGGTTTCCCCAGCGGCCACACGACCATGAGCGTGATCCTTTATGGATTTCTTGCCATCCTGCTTGCCCGGAGACTGACCGGAGCATGGCGCTTGGGGTTGTTTTCAAGCGTTGTTTTGATCTCCTTTGTTATCGGCTTTTCCCGTCTTTATCTGGGCGCACACTGGCTTTCCGATGTCCTGGGCGGCTATTTTGTCGGCACAAGCTGGACAGCGTTCATGGGAATAGCCTGGCTGAAGGGGGCTGATGACGAGATTCCTCGGCGTTTGCTGGCATCGACGGTTGTCCTCGTTATCGCCATTGCCGGGAGCTGGCATGTGGTTCAGAAGCACGAAAAGGACTTAGCGTTTTATGCCCCGCGCCATCCCATGCGGAACATTGCGCTCACATCATGGCAAGCCGATGTCTGGCGCGACCTTCCAGCTTGGCGGGTCGACATGGAGGGCGAACCAGAACAACCTCTCACCGTCCAGTGGGCCGGATCACCCGATGAGCTGTCCCGCTTTCTCATGAGTAAAGGATGGCGGCGACCGTTGCCGATGAATCCAAAAAGTTTCCTTGGGATGTTTGCCCCAGGCACGCCGATTGAACAGCTCCCGGTTTTGCCGCTACTTCACGACGGCAAGGTGGAGCGTTTGCGCCTTGTTCGAACGGGGAGAGGGGTCCAGCGTCTTGTGCTTCGCCTCTGGTCCGCCGATGTCAAAATAAACGGAAAAGATACACCTCTATTTGTCGGGACCATAGAGGAACAGCAGGGGCGCAGCCTGGCGGGCTTGATAACCATGGCAAAGGATACCGGAAACTATGAACGTCCGTTGCACCTGCTGGAGCAAACACTCGGTGGCACATTCAAAGTAAGGCTGGTTCATCGGGCGGATCGTGAAACGCGAACTGTCCATGAGCATCAAGGGACACAATGGAGCGGTGGTGTGTTGTTGGCAGACCAAGTGTTGACTGACTGATTTGATAAAAAACACCCGGAATCCTTTTTCCTCGCCGCTTCATCCGTTCTTCATTTTCGTCTGTTACATTCCCACCCAACAACGGATCGGATCAGGAGATCCCTTTCCGATCCGGCATATAAATGATTGAACCTGGATAGAGGGAAGAGATTATGCGGACAACATTTCTGCCGTTTTCCAAACCGTCCATCAGCGAACCCGAAATCGAGGCGGTGGCCGAAGTTCTACGTTCCGGATGGATCACCACCGGCCCCAAGGCCGCCGAGTTTGAAGAGACCTTTAAAGCTTACTGCAATACTGAAGGGGCAGTGGCGCTATGTTCCGGTACGGCTGGCATGCATCTTTTGTTGGCGGCCCTGGGTATCGGCCCCGGAGATGAGGTGATCACCCCCTCCATGACCTGGGTCTCCACAGTGAATCTCATCAAACTCGCCGGAGCCACGCCGGTTTTTGCCGATATCGAGCGCGAGACGCTATTGGTTTCGGCGAAAACCATTGAACCGCTCATTACCGCACGTACCAGACTGATCATCCCTGTGCATTTCGCAGGCGCTGCGGTGGACATGGACCCGTTGCGGCAACTGTCTTCGGCAAACAACATTCCGTTGGTCGAGGACGCGGCCCATGCCGTCGGCACAGAATACCGGGGAGAACGAATCGGCCGACGGGGAACCGCCATATTTTCGTTCCACCCCATCAAAAACATGACCTGCGGCGAAGGCGGGATGTTTTGTTCCAACGACCCTGGCCTTATCGAACATATCCGGAGGCTGAAGTTTCACGGGCTTGGCGTGGACGCCTATGACCGCAACACTCAGGGGCGTTCTCCGCAGGCAGAGGTTCAGGAGCCTGGATTCAAGTACAACTTGACCGATATGGCGGCGGTCCTTGCTTTAGGACAATTACGCCGGTTGGACGAGTTCAATCAAAAACGGGCGCTTCTGGCGCATCGTTACAGGGAATTGTTAGCCAATGTTGATGAAATCGTGCCTCTCGCCGTTCCTTCCTATCCCATGCGCCACGCCTGGCACCTGTTTGTTGTCCGTCTGGACACAAAGCGGGTGGGTATGGACCGGGAAACCTTCATGGCGGAACTAAAAAAGCGGAATATCGGTACGGGTATCCATTTTAAGGCAGTGCACAGACAGAAATATTACCGCGAGACATTGCAACTGCCCGAAGGCGTACTGCCGAACACAGAGTGGAATTCGGATCGGATTTTTTCGCTTCCCCTGTTTCCGGACATGACCTTGAACGATGTGGATGAGGTTGTTGCGGCCATCAAGGAGGTGCTCGCATGAATGTCACACCGGATCTTTCAGTGGTCATCCCGGTCTATAACGAAAGGGACAATCTGCCGGAGCTTATTGACCGCTGTCTGGCCGCCTGCCAAAAAAACGGACGCGATTTCGAAATCATCCTGGTGGATGATGGCAGCAGGGACGGCTCCCGTGATCTCATTCTCCAGGCCGCTGATCAACACACTGAAGTCGTCGGCGTGATTTTGAACCGGAATTACGGCCAGCACGCGGCGGTTTTTGCCGGGCTGGAGCAGAGCAAGGGCAATATCGTCGTCACGCTGGATGCGGACCTTCAGAATCCTCCCGAAGAAATCCCCAGACTGGTCGATGAAATGGATCGCGGTGTGGATGTCGTGGGCACGGTGCGCGAAAATCGGCAGGACTCCCTATTCCGCCGCACAGCATCGGCGCTGGTCAACCGACTCGTCCGGCAGACCACCGGGGTAATGATGCATGACTACGGTTGCATGCTCAGGGCTTACCGGCGGCCGGTTGTCGAGGCCATGCTCCAGTGTCGGGAGCGCTCCACTTTTATTCCGATCCTGGCCAACAGTTTTGCCGGCAGCACCGCTGAAATACCCGTCAAACACGCCTTGCGGGAAAACGGTGAATCCAAGTACAGCCTCTTCAAACTGATTTCGCTCCAGTTCGATCTGCTCACCTCTATGTCCACTTTTCCCCTGCGCTTACTTTCATTGCTGGGGTTGCTCATCGCGGCCAGCGGCATCGGTTTCGGCGTCCTTCTGATGGTGTTGCGATTTGCCTACGGCTCCCAGTGGGCTGCCGAGGGCATATTTACGCTGTTTGCGGTGCTCTTTGTCTTTATTGGGGCACAGTTTATCGGCATGGGTCTTCTCGGTGAATACATCGGACGCATCTATCACGATGTTCGCAGCAGGCCCCGCTTTTTTATCCATGAAATCCGGGGCAACTCCCTCGATGATTGCGGCGACCAACCCGATTCTGCTCTCTATACGATGGTCGCAAGTCGAGCAAATCGACAAGTTTGAATTTATTTAGGAGAAGTTTATGAAAACAATTGTATTAGCTTATCACAATATCGGATGCGTTGGCATCAAAGCCCTTCTGGCGCATGGCTATGATATCCAGGCGGTCTTTACCCATGAGGACGATCCGAATGAAAATACCTGGTTCGAGTCAGTGGCGGAATTGGCGGCCGCCAATGATATTCCGGTCTATGCGCCGGAAGATATCAACCATCCCCTCTGGGTTGAACGGATCAGGGAATTGGCGCCGAACGTCATTTTTTCTTTTTATTACCGCAAGATGGTTGGCGAGGAGATCCTCGCCGTCCCCTTGAAGGGCTGTCTGAACCTTCACGGTTCGCTTCTGCCCCGTTACCGGGGCCGCTGTCCGGTGAACTGGGTGTTGATCCATGGAGAAAAAGAAACCGGGGTGACCCTGCATTACATGACGCCACGGCCGGATGACGGTGACATCGTCGGACAACAGCAAGTGTCCATCGAAGAAAGCGACACGGCCTTGACCCTGCATGCGAAGCTCGCCAGTGCAGCGGGAGAAATGCTCGATGTCCTGTTGCCGAAAATCCGGGGAAACGAGGCTGACCGCGTTCCACAGGACAAAGCGTTGGCAAGCTATTTTGGCGGGCGCGGACCGCAGGACGGGTTGGTCGACTGGACTCGAAATGCGGCAGTCGTTCGAAATCTGGTGCGGGCGGTGACCCGCCCCTATCCAGGTGCTTTTTCCTTTCTGGGAAACCGCAAGTGCATCTTTTGGGACGTTGAGACGACGGCAGCAGCGCCGGGGGCCTATCCAGGCGGCATACTATCGACAGATCCTCTGCGAATCGCCTGTGGCGACGGCACGGTGGAGGTTCGCTACGGGCAGAGTGAAAACGGCGTTTACATGAGCGGCCGGCAACTCGCGCAGGAACTTAACTTGGCTGTCGGCATGCGATTCAACGGCCAAACCGAGACGGTAACAGAGGAACACCGCAAAAAGCATGTCCTGATCCTTGGCGTCAACGGCTTTATCGGCAATCACTTGAGTGAGCGGTTGTTGGAAAGCGGCCGCTATGAGGTCCACGGAATGGACCTGTGTTCGAGCGGCATCGGACATTTGTTGGGGCATCCAGATTTTCATTTCACGGAAGGCGATATTTCGATCATGCGGGAATGGATCGAGTATCATGTTCGTAAATGCGATATTGTCCTGCCGCTGGTGGCCATTGCCACCCCGATTGAGTATGTCCGCAATCCGTTGCGGGTATTCGAACTGGATTTCGAAGAAAATTTGCGTGTCGTGCGGTATTGCGTCAAGTATGGGAAACGGCTGATATTTCCTTCCACCTCGGAAGTCTATGGCATGTGCACAGATGATGAATTTGACGAGCAGCGGTCAAACTTTGTTCTTGGCCCCATCCATAAACAACGTTGGATCTATTCCTGCAGTAAGCAGATGTTGGATCGAGTGATCTGGGCATACGGCAAGAGTCAGGGGCTGCAATTCACCCTTTTCCGACCTTTCAATTGGGTAGGCCCGAAACTCGACTCCCTGGCATCCGCCCGGATCGGTAGCTCACGCGTGATCACCCAATTCATCCTGAATCTGGTGGAAGGCACCCCGATTCGCCTGGTGGACGGCGGCAAGCAGAAACGTTGTTTTACCGACTTCAGGGACGGTATCGAATGTCTCTTCAGGGTCATCGAAAACAAGAACGACCAATGCAATGGGCGCATCTTCAATATCGGAAATCCAAACAACGAATACAGTATGGCCGCTCTTGCCGATATGCTTCGGGAAAAATTTGACGGTCATCCACTTCGGTATCATTTCCCTCCGGCTGGCGGAATTCAACGAATCGAGGCCCGAGCCTATTATGGGTCGGGCTATCAGGACGTTCAGCATCGGCGGCCATCGATCCGCGAGGCTCAGAGCATTTTGGGGTGGACGCCGAACGTGCCTTTTGAGCAGTCCGTTGAAGAAACGCTGGATTATTTTCTTAAATCGGCGGTGGAATGCGCAGCGGAGGCATCATGTGCCATGTCGGCCTGCGAGTAGATGTCGATACGTTGCGGGGCACCCGTATCGGGGTTCCGAACCTGGTCGACCTTTTGGCCCGGCACCAAATCCGGGGCAGCTTCTTTTTTTCAGTGGGGCCAGACAATATGGGTCGACATCTTTGGCGTTTGATGCGGCCCACCTTTCTGCTCAAGATGCTCAGAACGCGGGCGGTCAGTCTGTATGGATGGGATATTCTTTTGCGGGGCACCCTGTGGCCCGGAGCTGTGATCGGTAAGCGCTGTCCTGGTCCGATTCGTCAGGTTGTGGAGGCGGGGCATGAGGTCGGCCTACATGCCTGGGACCATCACCGCTGGCAGATGGCGCTTGAAAAGATGGATCAGGCCGCAATAATCGCTGAAATCCGTAAAGGCTACGAATTACTGACGGATATCCTGGGACACGCCCCAGAATGTTTCGCGGCCCCTGCCTGGAGGGTGACACCTGAAGCGCTATTGGCGTTAGAGCAATTCCCTTTTCGATTTGAATCCGATTGTCGCGGTCGTTCGCTTTTTTATCCGCTGATCGACAACCGGCCGTCTCGTCATGTTCAGGTCCCGACCACGCTGCCGACTTACGATGAGCTCGTCGGCCGCCAATGCACACCAGAGACTTACAACGACCACCTTTTGAATATGATTCGTCCCGATCAGCTCAATGTGTTGACCATCCACGCCGAAGTGGAGGGGGTCGCTTGCCTGGAATTGTTCCGGGATTTTTTGTTCAAGTCACAACAGCGGGATATCGTCTTCGTGCCTCTTGGCGACATTCTTGGCGAAACCGGAAAAGCAAAAAAATCAAGGATGGTTAGAGGTACTCTCGCCGGCAGGGACGGATGGCTTGCCTGCCAGGATGACACGGATAGCATGGAAATTCACGATAAGGTCAGCAAACGATGAGCACATTGAATAAACGCTACATTCTATTAATTCTGTCATTCTTTTTACTGGCGTACATTCTTCCCCTGGGGGTGCGTGACCTGGTTGTTCCGGATGAAACGCGCTACGGAGAAATTCCCCGAGAAATGATTGCCAGCGGCGAATGGATATCGCCTCATCTTAACGGTCTGCGCTACTTTGAAAAACCGGTGCTGGGCTATTGGGTTCATGCCGGCTCACTTCTGATGTTCGGGGAAAACAACTTTGCCGTACGCCTCCCTTCCGCCCTATCCGTGGGTTTGTCAGCCTTGTTGATATATGTATTGATATGGCGAACTTCCCGTCGTGAAAATGAAGACGGCGGTTTTCCGGCTATTCTGGCCACTCTTGTTTTTTTATCCTGTTTTGAGGTGTTCGGGGTGGGAAACACTGCCGTGTTAGACAGCTTGTTCTCATTCTTTCTTACGGCGACCATTACCGCTTTCTATTTTGCCACGGAGTCACCGCCAGGGTCGGGGCGAGAAAAAGGTTACCTGTTTCTCGCCGGTCTGAGTTGCGGCCTGTCCTTTCTGACCAAGGGGTTTCTCGGATTTGCCGTGCCGGTTTTGGCGGTAGCGCCCTATCTGGTTTGGCAGCGCCGGTATGCCGATTTGTTGCGCATGAGCTGGCTGCCGATTCTAACCGCTATTTTGGTTTCGTTGCCATGGAGTATCGCAATCCACCTTCGGGAACCTGATTTCTGGCGTTTCTTTTTCTGGAACGAACATATCCGCCGGTTTATGGCCGACAATGCTCAACATAAAGAGTCGTTCTGGTTTTTCTTTCTGACGGCACCGGGCATGTTTATTCCCTGGGTGTTTATGGTGCCCGCAGCCGTACCGGGAATAAAAACCCGATTGTTTGAACAGGGGGCGGCAGGCCGGTTGCTGAAATTTTGTCTATGTTGGCTGGTGCTGCCGTTTTTGTTCTTCTCTTTTTCAAACGGGAAGCTCTTAACCTACATACTTCCCTGTTTCCCGCCGTTTGCCATTCTCATCGCTTTTGGGTTGTTGCATGTGCTAAAGAAAGATACGCGGAGCAGGCTGTTCCAGGGGGGGATTGTTGTCAACACCATTCTCTTCAGTCTGATTTTAGTAGCTTTTTTGTATGTTCAACTTTTTGGTTTCAACGGGTTCCGACCATACAGCCAGGCATGGAAAGCCGTGATGGTCGTCAATGGCTTGGCGTATTTTGTACTATTTCTCGTTTGGGCTTTCAGAAGCCGGACAACGGTCAGCAAAACACTTTTACTCGGTCTCTCGCCGCTTCTTCTATTTTTTGTTGTTCACTTTACTATTCCGGACTTGACCAGAGAGGTAAAATCGCCTGGACCCATTTTGGAACAATACGCCCAAGGTATTGATAGCAAAGATATTGTCATTTCCGATGAAAATTCGATCAGGGCAGTGGGCTGGTATCTGAAACGAAACGATGTTTACTTACTGGGTGGAACGGGTGAGCTTGATTACGGGATGAAATATAAAGATGCGGCTGGCAGATTGCTTGATATGCAAACTGCGGTCGACTTGATTCAGAACAACCGGGGCAGGACTGTACTGATTGCCAGGGTGAAACATATCGCCCGATGGCGGGATCAGCTCCCCCAGCCTGTTTTCCAGGATCAGAGTGGTCCTGAAGGGTATGTTATCTGGAAATTTTGATATTGGCTCATAACAAAGGTTTGAAGGGCATCGGTAGCCCTATTGGTCATATGTTTTTAGCCACCTCACTGATCTTATTGAAATTATATATGAAATGCGCTATTTGTGAATGTCGTGAAGTGGTCTTGCTCGTATGGGTAAGACTGGCAATAACGGTTACAGCAAAAGGATGATCATGGCCAGATATCTTCCTCTCATTGTACTTGGAGTGCTTCTCAACGCTTCGGCTCAGTTGGCCCTTAAGCAGGGAATGCGTCAAATCGGCTATTTTGACTTCGGTTTGCAAAACTGCAGCCGCATTTTTTTTGCGGTGGCGTTAAACCCCTTTATATTGATCGGATTGGGGTGTTATGTCGTTAGCGTGGCGGTCTGGCTGCTGGTGCTTTCCAGGGTTGAGGTCAGCTATGCCTATCCGCTACTTTCCATCGGCTATATCGTCACGGCTTTTGCCGGTCAAATGTTTTTCAATGAGGGGATCGGCGCTACCCGCTGGGCCGGTATTATTGTCATATGCGCTGGTGTTTGGCTGATTACCCGTTCAGCATGAAAAGCCGTATTCATGGCTTGCCGGCTAAGGCGCTCAAAGATGACGGTAGATCAATTTCATGGAACGTGCGGAAATGAAAATCTTGCTTGTTGACGATAATCTCTCGTTGCTGGATCAGATCCGGCAAATTTTAACAAGCCAGCGCTACATCGTGGAGACGGTGTCAAATGGAGAGGAGGCGCTGGACAAACTCTGCGAAAACCCTTTTGATCTAATCATTCTCGACATCATGATGCCAAAAATGGACGGATTTACGGTACTGAGAGAGATGAGACAGATCAAGATCGACGCCCCTGTGCTGATGCTGACCGCAAAGGGAGACTCGACCGATAAAGTGAAGGGCCTTGATCTTGGTGCGGACGACTATCTGAGCAAACCATTTTCCATGGATGAACTGCTGGCCCGGGTACGCGCCTTGCTCCGGAGATCCGCAGGCCAGTGTCAATCGGTCCT
>NZ_BSDR01000001.1:225000-270000 GCF_027925305.1 Desulforhabdus amnigena
CTATCGCTGTCCATTCGCAGGTCTTGCGCAAGGAACTGCCCATTCTCACCACCATCACGGCTCTGGCCGCCTGGCAGCTCTGGGATGGGGAAATCTCGCGCATCGATGCCTTCGTTCTCCTAGGGGCATTCGGCGGATTGATGGCCTGGAGTATCTGGCAGGGCATGCAGAAGAAAGCCGATGCGCTGGGCAGAGAGATGGAGCAGGAACTGGAGGTTCACATCATGCCGATCCGGCGGGCCATCTTCTGGCTGGTTATCGGTCTGATTGTACTGATTGTCAGTTCCCGGATCCTGGTGTGGGGGGCGGTGGAGATTGCCCAAGGCTTTGGCGTCAGCGACCTGATCATTGGCCTGACCATTGTTGCAGTCGGTACGTCATTGCCTGAGCTTGCCTCGTCAATCATCGCCACCCGTAAAGGCGAGCACGACATCGCCCTTGGCAACGTGCTCGGTTCCAATCTCTTCAATACCCTCGCCGTGGTCGGCATCGCCGGAATGATCCACCCCATTACGGTGGGGCCTGAGGTCTTTTCCCGGGACATCCTGGTCATGGCCACATTGACCGTTTCGCTGTTTGTCATCGGCTATGGGGTTCATGGTCTCGGCCGCATCAACCGCTTTGAAGGCGGAGCATTGCTGCTCAGCTATGTGGGCTATACCGCCTACCTGGCAAGTACGGTTTTCGGCCGGTGAGCATAGCCAACTCGATTTCTGCAGTGCCGACCCATGGAATGTTGGGGGGAATATGGCACCAAGCGTTAATATGAAAAAAGGCTCATGGTTCATAGCTCATGGCTCATGATAACATCGCTTTTCAAGAGCGTTTCCCGCTTTCCACATTGGCTTGCATCTCTTTGCCTTTTTCATTTTTCGTTGTGACCGTTCCGGTCATGGGAGTTAATAGTCAAACGGAAGCTCCGAGCATTGAAAACCCGCTGCACCCTTATGCCCTCCACCTTCAAAAAATTTGGCAATGGCGCCGCAGTCGACATTTTCCTTGGTGGCATAAAGCGATACTTTCCACTTCCTGCTGGGAAGAGGGAGGCGCGAGAATGCGATCATGAGGTCGTGCTTTTGGGGATCGTAGACGGAATTGAAAACCCTGGAATTGGTGAATCCCCGGTTGCAGCAAATGGCTCTGTACCGACCGGCTCTTCCTCCCTCCTCCGAATATCCCGTCAATTCCGTTTCAAAAGCGTAAGCCCTGCAGAATTTTGCGTCTTGCTGTTCTTCGTAACGCTGCAAGAGATGCCCCTCCCGAATCATTCGTTCCATGACTTCAGGAGCGGGATTCTCAAAAAGAAATTTCCAGCGTTCCATTGCCTCGTCATTTTCGGGATTCATGTCATCCAACCTCATGCGATATTGAAAGGGGAGGGTCCTGCTGTCGGAATGATCCCAAACGTCGTGCCGGCCAAGAAAATGGACTGTCAGTGGAATGGGCCTGGCTGGAAAGGAACTTTCCACGGAATGGAAAAGGTAGAGCCAAGTCAGTTCACATGCGGCTTTCCCGATCTCTCTGATTCCCGCCCAATTTTCTATGAAATATTTTTTACTCTCCTCGATGGCCGTCTTGTGGTGGTCAATCCAAACCAGGTCACATTGTTCTTTAAGCTTCAGCATATCTTCGAAGGGCTCCAGGCAAAAATCAACCATGAAAACCTTTTCGCCCCGTTCGATTTGGGTCCATGGAAATTCCTGGCCATAGTTGATCCCAATCATCTCGCACTGAGGATATGCGTATTTGACAATAGCGCCCGAACAATGACCATCCAGGTCGGCCGAATGAAAAAAACATTTCATGTAATCCGTTCCTCTCCAACAGGGTTCTTCTTTGCAGATTGATCAAACCTGTGCCGCTAATCACTCACAGGGCAAAATGATGGTGAAGGTTGTTCCCCTGCCCAGGGTGCTTTCGACACTGACCGTGCCATGATGATCTTCGACGATTTTGTTTATCACTGCCAGTCCCAATCCTGTACCGGTCTTTTTTGTGGTAAAAAAGGGGTTGAAAATCTCTGAAATTATTTTGGGTTCGATCCCCCTGCCCGTGTCGGCCACTTGCAGGCAGATATGACCGCCTTGACTGTGGGTGGAAACCGTGATGGAACCATCTTTTTCTATGGCTTCTATGGAGTTTTTGATCAGATTGATGAGTACCTGCTTCATTTGATTGGGATCGAGCAGACTGGTGGGCAGGGTCCCGTCCAATCGGCTTTCCAATTGGACACGTTTTTCTTTGGCTGCTTCCTGCATCATCGTCTGAACCTCCCGAATGATTTTATTGAGGTCGACCTCTTCCTTGACAGGGCTTGCAGGCTGCGTAAAGTCGCGCAGGTCCCCGAGGAAATTTTCCAGGCGCTGTACTTCATCGGCGATGATTTTCAGTTTTTGTCGTGCGCTGCCGGGCACGTTGAGGTCACGATCCAGTTGCCGGGCAAATCCGCCGATGATCATGAGCGGATTCTTTATTTCGTGCCTCACGTAGGCGGCCGCTTCCCCCACGGCGGCAAATCTTTCGGAACGCAACAGTCGCTCATGGCTCTGACGCAGGGCTTCTGTTTTTAGTTCCACTTCCCGGCTGAGGATCTCGTTCCAGTTGTAAGCCGCACCGATAAGCAAGCCACTCACGCCCATGATTAAAAGGAAAATGAAGCCGGCCATGAATCCCACCTGGATCTGAAGGCTTCCAACCAGTCCATAAACCTCGTCGAAGGGAGCTGTCACTCCCACCCCCCAGAGATTGTGGGCGCTATCCTCAACTTGTATGACGCCATGGACCATGCCTTTGTTGAAGCGGACGGGAGTGTAGGCCAGCAACTTCTTTATTCTCCCCAACCTTTCCCGGTGCCAGCCGGATTCGTACCAATCGGTCCCTTCTTCACCCTTGAGGATATGACTTGCTTGAATATCCTGGATTTTGTCAAATGAAAGATGAGAATTGCGCTCCTTTCGCACTCTAATGGCGTCTTTGCCCACAAAGGTCGGTTCGTAGTGGGCCAGAAACGTTCCGTCCTGATTGATGACCCAGGCGTAACCGGTCTGTCCCGACCTGACATTCTCGGTTGCCATTTGGCAGACAAAGGAGGGATCAAAAATGATTTCCAGGGTGCCGGCAAAGCTCTTGTTTTGCGGTGCGAGGGAAGAGTTCGTGCGGTAAAGTGGTGTCAGGATAGCCATGGCCAGTCGGCTTTTCCCGGATGCATCAGATAGAGTGAATGTCTTGGTGAGGAAGATCAAACCCAAATGCTGCGGGTCTTTGGCCCAATCCACACAGGCTGTATCCAGATTTTGGATTTCCTGCGGCGCCTGCCCATCGGGGTGGCTCCAGGAATACTCCAGCCGCCCCTCGGGATCAAACATTTGTATGTCCAGGATACCGAAAGCCTGTTTATTCTTGAACTCGAGAGCGCCATAGGCGCGAAAGTGAGACATAGTCTCGCTTTCCACCTGGAATAATTCGGAATAGCTCATCAATTGATTTTCCAACAGGTCAAAATATCCCTCAATGTTATCAGCGATCTTTCGTGCCAGCATGAGCTGTTGTTCGTTGAATTGCCGGCTGATGATCTGTTCGATTCTCCAAGATGCCCAGTACCACAGAGAGAAGAGGGCCAGAGAAACGAGCATCGCCGCGGTAAGGACACTCACCATAATCTTTCGTGGTCGGAACTGACTTAGATGTAAGATTGGGTTCATTTTGATCCACTTATCTATGTCTTATAATTTTCTCTCAAGAGTTTTCGACAAGGCTCAACTTCCGTAAGGAGTTGTTTTCAGTTTGGATGGTGACCTAAAATAACACACCTGGTGCTTATTGGGTGTGCAAAATTGACATTGGAGCCTGTCCGAAGTCATTCGTCCGGTTTTCTGATCAGCTTGGCCCGAGGTTGAAGGCTTGAGCGGAGTGGTCTGAAAGGAGCCGGACGGGCAAAGCTCGGTTTTTGAAAGCCGGCGGTGGATATCCACGGGGAAAAATATCCCATCTGCATGCCGAAGATGTTTTCGGGGTGGATATTCCGCTGAATAAAGGTTAGTCTATAGTTGAATAAACCATCATCATCCCTGCCATGGTAATTTCGGTTACAGCATTCTTTGGCGGAATGCATCCCATGTAAAGAGATATTCTGGTCAATCAGTGGTGCACACTGATCCAACACTTGTACTCTGATACCCTCTTTTTATCTTTGTTGCCGGTGGTTGTGCAATTTGGATGACTCATTGTTTTGACGGTTGCACTCAGCACCGGGAGTGATAAGGAAGGATAGAGAAGGAATATGGATTTGGAAAAATTGAAAAAAGATTTAAAACGCGAAGAAGGGCTCAAGCTGCATGCATTCATGTCCCCCTTGGGAAGCTGGACTTGCGGATACGGGCATAATCTGGAAGCTGCCGGGTGCAGCAAGGAAACCATCGAACGTTACAAGATCGAGGGAATCACGAAAGCTCAGGCCGAAAAATGGCTGGATGAAGACATCCGCAAAGCTGAACAGGCGGCGAGAAATCATGTATCCTTCTTTGATGAACTTTCGGAAAGAAGGCAGGAGGTCCTGGTGACTCTGGTGTTTATGTTTGGATGGCAGCTCCGCCAGTCCAAAAGAATCATCAATGCATTGGAGCGCAGGAACTACGAAGACGCAGCCAAACAGATTCTCAAGAGCAAGATGGCCGCCCGGGCAGGTGAGAGGGTCAGGCGGCTTGCAGAAATGATGCGCGAGGAAGAACAACCGGAAGAACTTGCGGGTGATGGATAATGAATGGTCGTGCCGGATCCAAGGTGTTTTCCCATGACGGAAAAACCCTGGCTGGACCGGGGTCAATTTCCAATGCCGGAAGGATAACCCAAAGGGAAGTGGTTCTGCAATCACCTCCCTTTTGGTTATACTGCCTGACGCCGTCCAGTTGTAACCGTTCTCTTTCATTTGCTTATCCGCAGGTTATGCGCAAAGAGGGAAAACAGCCGATTTGTGATCTGCCCCGGACTCTCCGCTTTTTCCGTCTCCTTTATGATGAACGGTCGCTTTTGAGACGTCGGTTCAGCTAGTTCGTGAGTGCCACAAAGATGCTCGCGTTTCCTCTTTTTACCAGGAGGAGCAGGGATTTCTTGTCACTCGCCCTGGTAATTTTTTCCTTTGCTTCATCGGCCGATTTTACCGGCTCGCGGTTTACTTCAAGGATGATATCCCCCTGCTGAAGGGATGCTCGCTCGGCGGGGCTTCCAGGCTCCACGCCCACTACCAGCACGCCATCGCCGTCCTTTAGACCGTACTGCCGGGCCACTTGCGGCGTTACATCTCGAAGCATCATGCCCCATTTGCCTCGATCGGTTTTTTCCGAGTCATTCACGTCTGTTTCGTCTGAAGGAAGTTTGGCGATCTTCAACTTGAACTCTTTTTCTTTGCCGTCACGCAGGACCACTACGGTCGCTTCATCACCAACCGGTGTTCCAGCGACCATTGCAGGAAGTTCATGGTTGTCTTTGACCTCTTTGCCGTTGAAGCTAACGATTACATCTCCACGCTTGATGCCGGCCTTTTCGGCGGGACCTCCGCCGGTAATGTCCGCCACCAGGGCGCCTTTATGGCCATTGAGGTTCAGTGCCTGGGCCAATTCGGGGGTTACAGACTGAATGTTCACTCCAATGAATCCTCTCGTCACTTCACCATTTTTCACCAACTGCGGAATGAGAGGTTTGGCGGTATTGATGGGGATGGCAAATCCGATCCCCTGCCCATTGGGGAGGATGGCTGTGTTTATTCCCACCACTTCACCGTTCATGTTGATGAGGGGGCCGCCCGAGTTGCCCGGATTGATGGAGGTATCGGTCTGGATAAAATCATCATAGGGGCCGGCCCCTATGATCCGGCCTTTGGCGCTCACTATTCCGGAGGTCACGGTGTGATTCAAACCAAAGGGGTTTCCAATGGCCATGACCGCATCACCCACCTTCAGTTGGTCGGAATTGCCCATTTGTGCGGATGGAAAATCCTTTCCACCCTCAATCTTTACGACGGCAAGATCGGTTTTTGGATCCCGCCCAAGGATTTGCGCTCTGAATTCGCGTTGGTCGGCCAGCGTTACTTTCAGATCCTTGGCGCCTTCAACTACATGGTTGTTGGTCAGAATGTATCCATCGGAGCTGATGATGACACCGGACCCGCTTCCCTCTACTTTTTGATCATGAGGGATAGTAGGTATGCGGTCATTGTTGAATCGTTCAAAGAAATCCCCAAAAGGGGCGTTCTGAAACTCATTCATGGGGAACCGAGCCTTTTCGACCTTTACAACTTTGATATTGACTACAGAAGGGGTCAGCTTTTCCGCCAAAGGAGCCAATGAGGGGATTGATGGTGTGCTTGAAAAGCTCTGCTCTTTGCTGACGGGATCTTGAGCCACCGCTAATCCCGTCCAGTTGAGCCCGGAGGCCAGGACAATGCCTCCCAGCAGGCAGGAAAAAGCCACAGCGCCCACGGTCTTGATACCAAAGATTTTGTTTTTCAAGAAATTCTCAAAGCTTTTGAACATATTTTTCTCCTCCTGAATTCCATCAAAAATAGAGTGATCGATTGGTGCCCTGCTGAAACCATTTGCCTGGAATTGAGTATAGGAGGAGAAGATTAGAGGCAGATTAAAGTTGGATTAGAAGTTTCTAATGTTGATGCGAAAAGGGTTGTGGCTGTTCCGGTCATTGGCGAGTGGTCGCAGGATTGAATGCGTGCAGAAAGGGGTGTTTCATGACAGGACTGGCAGGATGACCGTGAAGGTGCTTCCTCTGCCGGGACTGCTTTGAACTTCGACCCTGCCCCCATGGGCGAGAGCGATGGACCGTGCTATGGAAAGCCCTAACCCCGAACCGGGAGAGGAAAGGGCTTCCTCTGAGCGATAAAACGGCTGAAATATCCGTTCCAGATTTTCTTTCGAGATGCCCATCCCCGAGTCGCTGACTTCCAGGTACACCCAGTTGTCAACCTGCTTCAGCGAAAGGGAGATCTGTCCTCCCCTCCCAGTATATTTGATGCTGTTGTCCAGAAGATTGAAAAGAAGCCTCCGCAGGCGTTCACGGTCTCCCTGGACGAAAACAGGGTCACTGGCGCTCAGACTAAAATCTATAGAGTCGGAGTCGGCCAACGTTTTGAATCGCCAGAAGACTTCTTCTGCGAGCTTGGCCAGATCCACCGGCTGTCGGTCGATACGCAGCATTCCCGCTTCGGATCGGGCCAGGATCAGCAACCCTTCAACGAGGTGTGCGATACGGTCTATCTCTTCAAGGGCGCTCTTGAGTGTTTCACGGTATTCTTCCGATGTTCTGGAAGATCGAAGGGCAACTTCCAGTTCTCCTTTGAGAATGGTCAGAGGGGTCTGGAGTTCGTGGGAGGCATCCGCACTGAATTGCCGAATCTGGTTGAAGGCTTTATCGAGCCTTGTCAGCATCTGGTTCAGAGTTTTTGCGAGTCTGTCCAGTTCGTCGCCCGCTCCGGTTTCTTCCAGGCGGTCGGCAAGATGTTGGGCGCTGATGCGTTGAGCGGCTTCGGCCATTCGGTCCACGGGCTTCAGGGCGCGGCGCGCCAGAATCCAACCGCCCAGTCCCGCGAGCAACAGCCCCATGGGGAACAACGTGCCCAGGATGAGGAGAAAACGAAAGAGGGTTTCATAAACGTTTTGCAAGGACATCCCGATCCGGATCAGCCGGTGCAGACGTCCCCCTTCCATGACGGGCATGGTCAGGGTCCTCAGGGGATAGCTCGAGGTGCCTTCCATCGTTTCAAAAGTGGAACGGCCAACGTAGGCATTTTCCAATGCTTTTCGGCTGAGAGGGATCGTTTGCGATTCCGGAACCTGTGAGTGCGGTTCGTGGCGGCTGCGCGGGTCGATCATCTGGTAGTAGGGGTCCCATGGAGCAAAACCTAGAAACCGCTTGAAAATTTCATTGATATCGGAGGGGAAAAAGGTGGTGGAGCCGCCATGAACCCGTTCGGCCAAAACCTTTGCGACATCGTTCAAAACATTGTCCACTTCATGGATCAGGCTGTAGGAGAGAAGCCCGTACACAGTCCCGCCCAACATGAGGATGGTCAGGGCCAAAACGGAAATATACCAGAGAGTCAGGCGGGCACGGATCGATCGGATACGCAAGGGGTCACTCCACTTTCATGGTGTAACCCACACCTCGCACCGTGTGAATCAGCTTCGTTTCCCGGTTGGAATCGATCTTTTTGCGAAGATAGTTCACGTAGACATCGATCACGTTGGTCATGGAGTCGAAATCATAGTCCCAGACATGTTCGGCAATCATGGTCCGTGTCAATACGCGGCCGGTATTCCGCATGAAGTAATCCAGCAATGCGAATTCTCTGCTGGTGAGATCGATTTTTTCGGACCCACGATAGACGGATCGCCGGCTGGGGTCGAGAATCAGGTCGGCAACCTGGAGAACGTTTTGCTTCGATTCGCTTTGTCGCCTGAGGAGGGCTCGAACCCGCGCAAGGAGTTCCTGAAATGCGAAGGGCTTGGTCAGATAATCGTCGGCGCCCGCGTCAAGGCCAAGTACTTTGTCTTCAATGGTTGCCCTGACGGTGAGAAGCAAAACCGGAATGGAAACCCTTTCTTTTCGAAGTTCCTGAAGCACTGAAAGACCATCCATTTCGGGAAGATGAATATCGAGAAGAATCAAGTCGTGAATGCGATCCAGCGCCATTCGAAGGCCCATCCTGCCGTCGGAGGCCACATCCACCGCATAGCCTTCCTCTTCCAACCCCTTCTTTATAAAGCCGGCAACCTTTCTCTCATCTTCCACGACTAGAAGCCGCATCGATTTGACCCTTTCCGATTCGCCCTATGGTATCCAGGGAGTGAGTCGCTCTTGAAATCCCCATTTATCACGGAGGTACAGAGGTCACGGAGGAATTCCATAGGAATCCCAAAATCTTCTCCGTACCCTCCGTGTTTCCGTGATGAATAACGGGATATTGGAATCCGCCAACTCCCTAAAGGGTGAACGCCGTTCGTGCTTCGATGCCCCGGCACGAACGGCTGTGGTTTTCATTATTTGCTGCGACGGTTCCGGTCATGGGGGTATACAGTAGCCGGCCCCGTCAAGGAACGGTTTCAGCTTGCTTTCTGTTCCATGCTGTTGCGATAGTGGATCAAGTCTTCGATGGTGACCAGCGGCAAGTCGTATTTTTCGGCGAAGGCCACGATTTCCGGCATGCGCGCCATGGAGCCATTGGGGTTGGTGAGCTCGCACAGTACTCCGTAAGGTTTCAGGCCGGCCATGCGCATGAGATCTACGGTGGCTTCCGTGTGTCCCGGGCGTTCGAGCACACCCCCTCTGCGGGCCTTCAAGGGAAAGACATGTCCAGGCCGATGGAGGTCCTCCGGTTTGGCATGATCTGCGATGCAGGCCTTCACTGTCGTTACCCGGTCGGCGGCGGATACGCCCGTGGTGACCCCTCGTGCAGCTTCGATGGATACGGTAAAGGCGGTTTTGAACCGGCTGGAGTTGTTTTCCACCATCATGGGAAGACCGAGTGCCCGAACTTTTTCATCGGTGAGACACAGACAGACGATACCGCTGCATTCCCGGATCAGCATAGCCATTTGTGCTTCAGTCAGGGTTTCAGCGGCGAAAATCAGATCGCCCTCATTTTCCCTTTGCTCATCGTCTGTGACCAGAACGCCTCGACCATTGCGAAGCGAAGTGAGGGCTTTTTCCACCCGTTCAAAAGAATTTCCAAACCGAACTAACAAATTCTGATTCATGGTAACACTCCTTTGTTGATAATTTACCAGAATCAGGGCGCAGGGACAGACAGCTGCCTTAGCACGCACGAACAGCGTTGCACCGGAAACGGTGCCTGAGGTGGGTGCTGACTGCCTTATCCTCTTCCATCCGGACTCTTACCGTCGGCTCCGGCTTTACACCGGATCTGCTGACCTCCCTTCGAATCGAAGGGAGCGCTCGCGGGCTCCCCGGCGTAAAGCCGGGATACCGCCGGTGGGGAATTCCACCCCGCCCTGAGAATAAGTGAGTCGATAAAGTACCACTGCCCGAATTATTGTCAATGACCTTGTATGTGTTGCAGCAATTCTCATTTTGGATGTCTCTCATGATATTGGCATTTTCGACATCTCCCCTCAATCCCCCTTCGAAGGGAGACTTTATCCTAAAAATTCCCCCTCGAGGGGGTAGGCTTTTCAAAATGAAAACTGCTGTATGTATGTATTGGGTGCAATCCAAAGTGATTGGAAGAAGCGGCCTACGAGCTAAGGGACAATACGGTTCAGTGCGTAGGTTGCATTGAATGAAATGAAACGCAACAAACAATAATGACATGTCGCGTTTCGAAACTCAACGCGACCTACGTGCTGTATGTATTCATCAAAAAAGCCGAAGGTTCAACTGTGTAAACGCATTCTCAAGGATTTTCAAACATTGTCTTTGCCTCCTCTCAGCCCGATGGAATGCCTGATCATTGCTGGGGAACAGGGAGTCCCGTCTGGAAAGGAGTGAGCGATGTACCGGGGGGAGAGGATGTGCCAGAAAGAGGAGATGTGCCGGGGGAAGGGGATGTGGAAAAGATGTCGGTCGATTTGAAACCTTGACCGTATGGGCTTGAACTTGTGGTTGTCCCCGGCCTGGAAAAATTCACAGAGGGCTGACCGGCCACAACCGACTGGCTGTACGCATTGATGACATCATACAGATTCTTGACCGCCGCTGAAGCAAAAGGGTTGACCGTCGTCAGACTGGGGGCAAAAGGGTTCATCGTCATCCCATTTGATGCAAAAGGATTGGTAGTTTCGGATCCATTCACAAAAGGATTGGCAGCCGTCAATCCGGGAGTGAACGGATTACTGACAGCCGGTCCCGGTGCAAAGGGATTGACGGTGGTGCTGTTCGCTCCAAAGGGGTTGACAGTGGTTGCGCTTGGGGCAAAAGGGTTGACAGAGGTACCGATTGCCCCTCCAGACCCGAAAAGTGTGCCGGATTGAAAGGCGTTCGGTGAAGAAACGCTGAAAGGAGTGATGTTGTTGGCGGAAGGTGTTCGCACGCTTTGATTCGCATTGTTCGTCTTCACTCTGTAGACACGGACCGACGGTCCGGTTCCCTTTCCCCCGCGCCCTCCACGGGCGGCAAAAGTTGGAGTTCCCAGGACCAGTATCGACAATATAAGCAAAAAGATTTTCTTTTTCATTCCTTACGTAAGCTCCTTCCTATGAAACGCAACCTTTCAACCTCAGTGAATATGAACATCCTTCAGCAGATCTGCCTATTGAGAGACTTTATACTCCACGCGGGTGAGATCCCGTCTACACAATATAACCGGGATGATGAATATTGTCATGACCGTGGCCCGTTCCGGTGTGTTTGCCTTGTCCCATTTTTGCTCTCTCAAGCCTCGTTTTATCCTGGGAAGGGCCGGTCTTCCTATTTTCTCCAGAATTCAGGGACGAAGAGGACGATGACCGTGTAGATTTCCAGACGTCCCAGAAGCATGCATAGGGCAAGGAGCCATTTGGCGGAGTGAGGGAGATGGGCGTAATTTTCTGTGGGACCCACGTTGCCGAACCCCGGGCCGATATTCCCAATACTTGCCGCAACGGCGGAAAAGGCGGTGAGAATATCCTGCCCCATGGCAGCCAGCAGGAATGAAGAGAGAATGAAAAGCGCCAGGTAAAGGATGAAAAATCCCCATATCCCTTTGATGACCTCGTCCGGGACAGGACGCCCCGCCAGTTTGACCTGCAGCACAGCCCAGGGGTGAATGAGGCGCAGCAGTTCGAGATACCCGTGCTTGAGCAGCAGCATGATCCGCATGCACTTCATGCCTCCTCCCGTGGATCCCGCCGAAGCCCCCAGAAACATGCAGAAGAACAGGATGCTTTGGGGCAGGGGCGGCCATTTTTCGTAGTCGGCCGTGGCGTATCCCGTCGTCGTAATGATGGAAGCGACCTGAAATGCCGCATGTCGCAGGGATTCCCAGAAACTTGCGTATGTTTCCCGAAAGACGCTCAAGGTGGACACAGCTGTGAAGATGCTTACGAGCATCATGAAAAAACGGAATTCGGGATCTTTCCACATGACCCTGGGTCTGCCCATGAGAGCGAAATAATGAAGGGAGAAGTTGATTCCAGCGATAAGCATGAAAACGGTGATTACCGCATCGATATAGGCGCTGCCGTAATGGGCGATGGAGGCGTTTTTTGTGGAAAATCCGCCTGTAGCCATGGTTCCGAACGTGTGGCACAGGGATTCGAAAAGATCCATTCCGCCAAACATGAGCATCACGGTTTCAACCAGGGTAAAGAAAAGATAGACCTTCCATAGAACCATGGCCGTATCGTGGATCCGGGGTCTCAGTTTGTCCGGAACAGGGCTGGGCACTTCAGCCTTGTAGAGCTGCATCCCACCGACTCCAAGAAAGGGCAGAATGGCCAGGGAAAACACGATGATGCCCATGCCCCCCAGCCAGTGGGTCAGGCTCCTCCACATGAGAATGCCTCTGGGCACTTTTTCGATGTCCGTAAAGATGGAGGCTCCCGTTGTACTGAAGCCCGATACGGATTCGAAAAAGCCATCCACAAAATATTCAGTGGTGGATCCCAAATAGAAAGGCAACGCTCCCGCCAATCCCGCGGTCAACCAGGCGAGTGCGACAATGGCCATTCCTTCACGGTGGGTCATGGACGGAACCCGGGAGTGCCGAAAAGCAACGAACAAGCCCAGACCCGTGGCGAGGACGATCAGGAGGGCTTTGAAGAGGGGAAGTTCGCTTCCATCCTTGTAGTGAAGGGCAAAGCCCAGGGGGAGAAGCATGGTCAGCCCGATGCAGAAAATGAGGGCCCCGATAGTCCGGATGACATAACTCCAACGCATCTAAAAGTACTCCAGCTTCACCATCAATTCCCTTTCGACGCGCGGAATGTTTTTCCGGGTGGAAAGGATGATCACATTGTCCTGGGGCAACACCACCGTGTCTCCCGTGGGAATCATGCTTTGATCTCCCCGCAGAATGGCCAGAACAATCGCGCCCTTTGGAAAGTGCAGGTTCTTGAGCGGTTTTCCCACAATACCCGAACTCTCCAGGGCGATGGCTTCCAGCACTTCCGCTTCTTCCTTGAGGGAAACCGCCGAAATCACCTTCCCCCGGCGTACGTGCTGGAGGATGGTATTGATGGCAGAAAGCCTGGGGCTGACGATGTGGCCCAGTCCGATGGCTCCGGCAATGGGGATGTAGGCGAACTTGCTGAGTCGAGTGATGCACCTTTTGGCTCCCAGCCGCTTGGCGAGAAGAGAGGTCAGCACGTTGGTTTCTTCGTCGCCCGTGAGTGAGATCACCACATCCATTCCCTGGATGTTTTCTTCTTCCAGGAGGGTCTGATCCGTGCCGTCGCCGTGGAGAACGATAGTGCGTTGCAACTGTTCCACCAGGAATTCGCAGCGTTCCAGGTTTTTTTCAATGAGTCGCACATGGAAAGGCTTTTCTTCCAAGTGTCTTGCCAGGCGCAACCCTATATTTCCCCCGCCCACAATGAGGATGTCCCGAAGGGATTCCATGCGGCTTCCGAAGAGTTCGAGGACCTTTTCCGTATCCTCGGCTTCGCAGACGAAATAAACGAGGTCTCCCGCTTTGATGCGGTCTTTTCCCGAGGGAATGATCAACCGGTCGTTTCGGAAAACAGCCGCCACAATGAATCGAAGCGCACCCACGTTGGCCCGGAGTTCCATAAGGCGGGTTCCGGTCACCGCGGCATTCTCGTTCACTCGAATGCCGATGAGCTTGATTCTGCCGCCTGCAAATTCGCTGAAGTCTTCCGCTCCCGGAACGTTCATGGATCTTGTAATGCTCTTCACGACCTCCGTTTCGGGGTTGATGATCATGCTGAGGTTGAGGATCTTCCGGGTGAGTTCCGCGTGGTAAGTGGTGTAGTGTTCGTCACGGATGCGCGCCAGCTTGACGATGCCGGGCGAGAGTGCATCGGCGAAAAGGCATGCCACCAGGTTGGTTTCATCCTTATCGGTAACGGCCAGGAAAGTGTCCGCATGCTGAACGCCGGCTTGCTCCAGAACGTAGGGGCTGCTGCCGGACCCTTGAATCGTCTGAACGTCAAGCAGTTCGGAAAAGCGCTTCAGAGCTTCCGCGCGATTGTCGATAATGACCACTTCTTTGCTTTCGAGAGCCAGCTTTTGCGCGATATGAAACCTTACTTCACCGGCTCCCACGATAATGATCTTCAATGCGGGGAATCCTTTCTCGTTTTACGTGGCCAGACAGAGGGGAACCTGCGAAATACGTTCATCAGCCATCCGCCATTGGGCATGGTCGAGTGCATATAATGGCTGCCCATTCAAGGGATGCATAAATCTTTAATCGTTATACTTTCAACTGTTCATTGCAGGATAGGGAAATCTTCCGGCAGCAATTCTCATTTTGAAAAGTGACTGAATCGTAAATCAAATCTATCGGTGATCAAGGTGCCCAATATTTCCCACGTGACAACCAAATGTTTCCAAGAGTGAAACCACCGGATGCTTACCAGATTCAGAACTGGTCCAAATCCTGAAAGACGCTGAACCTGTTCGCCTGACGCTGTACCAATCTTGTCAAATAGTGAACATGCTGCGAGCGGCTGAACCCTGCGAGAGAGTGCCGACGTGGCCCTGGTAAAAGCAATTCAAAAATAGAATCTGGTAAGAGCAGACTATCACGGAGCAAGGGATGTCCCTCTGTCCCTACTTGACCAAAAGCCTGCAAGCAACACTGCGATGATACCCGTCAGGAAGACGCCATCGAAAGTTCCTGCGCCGCCGATCGAGGCAATTGGGGCGCCAAGGCCTCGAATTTTATCGATGTTTGTAATGTCCGCGCCCAGTAGAGTTCCCATGCTTCCTGAAATATATGCCAGAGCTGGGGCGTATTTTCGGGAGATAACGAGCCCCACAATTGCGGAGGCCAACGGAGGAGTGAAGAATGGCACCGCAATTCCCACCCCTTTTACGGGATAAGCCAGCTGATGGACCAGAAATGTGACAATGCCCACTCCTACAAAAGCCAGTCCGTAAAGTTTGTTTTTTACTGTGAGGTAGATGGAAAGAAAGAAGGGTACAAGCGCACCGCCAACATTTACGGCAACGACGGTGCCCGGCCATTCCTGAACGTGGGGAATGATATGCCGTATGCCGAAGAGATCAACATATGAATTCGAGATAACTTGCTCTGGGGGAAGCTCGAAGATGGGAATATTGATATAGCTTCCCAAGAGTGAAAAGAGCATCAAGGAAAACACATACCGTTGGTTAATCCCGATTCTTTGGTATGCATAGCTTAGAATTCCGACTTCAACGAGGGTGACCAGGAAGATGAAAAGAAACAATAAAAGCAGCAAGAATGGTAGTGATAATGGAAAGTAATGCATTTCATTTCCCTTCGTTTCAAGAGAGAGTCTTTGCATCGGGCGGTCTGGTTCTCAGACTTCCGATAAATCAAAATCTTACAGACTTTTGTCGGTCAATCGGGACATATGAGACATTCTTTTCTATAGAGAATGTCTCTGGAGAGTCTGAATACCGCTCTTTGAAAACTGAATATTTGTTATGTATTAGGAAATGTCATTATAAAGAAAGCGAAAAATTACCTCTTGCCGGGAACGGATGTACGCAGAGGTGAGGAAAACTGCATTGAATGTACGCAATATCATGTACGCAACGAAAAAAGGGGAAACAGATTCAACCTGTAACCCCTTGAATTTTCTGGCAGGCCAGGAGGGATTCGAACCCCCAGCCCCCGGATTTGGAGTCCGGTGCTCTAACCGTTAGAGCTACTGGCCTGCAGGTGGCAATCTGTATAATGGTTTCTCCCGCCGATGTAAAGCAAAATATTTTTTCCCCGCCTCATTTCAGTCAACAAAGTTCCTTTTATCGGGTTTCATCTCTTGGAATGTTCTTGCCTCATTGAGTCTGAAGGCTTGAATTTTGCTAATCAAAAGATTACATCGATAATTTCCTGGCTTGTATAGGGACTCACATGAAAATTCGTGAGGTGCCGGGTATGTATTCGGCTTTTGGGACACTGTTTTAGTAATGGTGTTTTAAGAAAAGAAATTTCGTCGTTGTGACTTTGTTTCCTGATGTTTCGTTTGATATGGAATGATTTTTATCAAATTTATTTGATATGGACTTGTCAAGTGACTGAACATTGATTACACTTTTACAAAAAATATCGTTATTTCCAATAAATGGGGCAGGTGTGGTAGAGAAGGAGAGGATGGATGAAAATAAAATACTGTCAAAAATATGAAAAATATGTGAGCCAGAGGCACTGTGAGTTCTTCAACGAGGGGGCTCAGTGCGAATATTACTCGCCCAAGTGTTGGAACAGCATCAAGGATCTGCTTGCGGATCAAGGGCGTCCGAAATGGGATGTTAATGCGGTAATCAAGCCGTTCAAATGCAACTTGCTTGACAGGGAATATTTGAATTTGCTGAACCGGAAAAAACGCCTGAGAAAAGGAGCGATTGCTGCAAGAGGATAGGATCAAAGACTTCGGGTGCAGAGCGGAGTGGTTTGTCTCCGTCTTTTTCCTTCGATTTTCTAATTCTATCTTGATAGCACCTCTCCCATTGATGTCAGCTCACTTCTTGTGTTAATAAAATCCTTTGTAACAGAACACCGACCGAATGATTTTCCTTGAGTGAGTCAGGATCTGATTCGCCCTGAGGGAAACCATTGTGGCAGAAGCGGGCATTGTTCCGACCAGGAATTTTTCCTGACGGGCCATGTGGCCATGAGCGAACTATAGAAGAAAGCTGGATTCCTTCTCTGAGAGAGTGAGCGCAAGTATGTTCAAGAAACTGTTGGTTGCAAATCGAGGGGAAATTGCTATCCGGATCATACGCTCGGCCCAGGAACTGGGTATCAAAACCGTTGCGATTTATGAGGAGACGGATAAGACTGCAATGCACATCATGAGGGCCGACGAAGCCATTTGTATTGGTTCCGGCCCACGCAAAGATTACCTCAGCATTGAGCGCATCATTCAGGCTGCACAGACCACGGGGGCCGAAGCCATTCATCCCGGCTATGGTTTTCTTGCAGAAAACCCCAATTTTTCTAAAAAATGTACCGAAGCGGGCCTTGTCTTTGTTGGACCTCCCCCCAAGGTTATTTCCGATATGGGAAGCAAGGTCGTCGCCCGAGAGATCATGGCTAAAGCGGGTATTCCAGTGATTCCCGGGACTCCGGTTTTGGATGATGGAGAAGCGGGGGAGCAGCAGGCGACGCGGTTTGCAGAGAGGTACGGATTTCCCATCATGGTGAAGGCCGTTGCCGGAGGAGGGGGGCGTGGAATCCGGTTTTCCAACGACCTGCCCGAACTGCTCAAGAATCTGAAAATGGCTCGCTCCGAAGCCAAAATGGCCTTCGGAAACGATCAGGTCTACCTGGAAAAGAGTCTTGTGAAGCCACGACATGTGGAGGTCCAGATCCTTGCCGATGACTTTGGGAATGTGATCCATCTGGGCACACGAAACTGTTCCATTCAGAGGCGGCATCAAAAGATGATCGAGATCGCCCCTGCCAATCTTCCCAAGCTGGTCCTGAACCGCATCTGTGACACGGCCGTGCAGGCAGCCAGGGCATGTAATTATCTCAATGCCGGAACGGTGGAGTTCCTTCTGGACGAGGAAGACCGTTTTTATTTCCTCGAAGTCAATACGCGCATCCAGGTGGAACATACTGTAACGGAAGTGATCACGGGGGTTGACCTGGTCCGGGAACAGATCCGCATCGCTTCGGGCCAGCCCCTTTCCCTGAGTCAGGAAGATGTTACATTCCGCGGAGTCGCCATCGAACTTCGGATCAACGCGGAAGATCCCAAGAACAATTTCATGGCAAGCCCAGGTGTGGTGCAGATTTATATGTCACCAGGCGGACACGGCACTCGACTGGACGGTGCGGTCTATCAGGGGTACGAAATTCCTCGCTACTACGATTCCATGCTCGTCAAGTTGACGGTTTACGGATTCACCTGGCGCGAGGCGGTGGACCGGCTTCACCGGGTGCTCAACAGTTTCGCCATCGCCGGTGTAAAAACCACTATTCCGTATTACAAGCAGATTGTCAAAGATCCCGACTTCATTGCGCAGCGATTCGATACTTCATATATAGAAACCCACCCTCACCTTTTGGACTACCAGGAGGAAGTGCCCGAGCTGGAAAAATTGGCCAGTCTGGTCGCTGAAATAAACGCCTATGGTTATAATCCGTACGCCGAGTCCTAGAAGCTTCCAGGCCAAAACCGGGGGGCGGTTCGATGAGCGTGTGAAGGGGGCAAAGGGTCCCTTGAGTGACGAAGCACGGAGCCTTGACCTGCCGGTCCGGGGATGCGGTGACGGAGAATCAACAATCCTGAAGTTCTGAAACAATGGCTGTGTGCCATGTGCAACACATAGGAGTCCAGTATGGCGGAGCTTAAACGAATCACTCCTCAAATGTCCAGCCAGGAAATCCTTGATTTTCTTCGGAATACTCCCGGATATTTCATGACCAATAATGAACGGGACGTATCTCAGTCGGATTTTAAATGTCGCATCATGCCCAATACCACACTCAAGGTGGCTCCCTACAGGGATGAAACGGGATATTTCGCCTTTGAGATTTCGGGAGGGGCGTCAGTGCACGTGGATCTGCTGCGCAAGCAGATCAATCCCTTTGAGAAATTGCGCCTCGTAAGAAAAGCCATGCCCAACACGCTGTTGCAGACGGTGTGCCGCGGGCGCAATCTTTTCGGCTATCGTCCCTACCCCGACAGCACACTTCGACAGACGGTCCGGCTTTTTTCCCGGTACATAGATGTCTGGCGCATTTATGATTTTCTAAATCATGTCCCAAACTTGCAAGTGGTGGCAGAAGAGGTGAAAAATGCGGGAAAGATTTTGATGCCCTGCATTTGCTTCAGTACGGGGCCGGAACATACGGACGAGTACTATGTCGGCAAAGTGAAAGAGATCATCTCGAACATGGGGGAGGATATCATCCTCTGCATCAAGAATCATTCCGCTCTCGGCACCCCCAATAGAATCGCCAACCTGGTGGGAGCCATTCGGCATGAATTCCCCGATCTGCTGCTTGCCTATCATGGCCACAATACCGACGGCAACGATCTCGCTCGAATGGTGGCCGCCGTGTTGGAAGGCGTCAAGATCGTAGAAGTTTCGGATCACGGCTTCGGCGGCATCTACAGCCAAGCTCCGGCTCTGAGTTTCATCCAGATTTTGAACGACTATGGTTTCAGTGCTCCGGGCTTCAAGATCCAGCCCCTGGTGGACGCTTCCGATATTTTGAGGCGGGAGCGTCGCGTCTATGAACAGTTTGAAAGTCCGTACCGGGGATTCGATCCCACGGTCAAGCGCCACAAACTGGCGGGAGGTGCGGCGAACATCGCTTTCGAACAGGCGGAAAAACTCGGGCTTATCGAACGGATACATGAGGTTCTGAGCGATCTTGTGCAGGTCAATCGCGAACTGGGGAACATCTGGTCGGTGACCCCCGGAAGTCAGATCTTCTGGACCACGGCGGTGAACAATGTTCTTCACGGCCGCTACTGCAAGCCCTCGGACGATTTGAAGCGCCTTCTTCTGGGCCGTTATGGACCTTTTCCCTTTTATGACCCACCGGCATGGATTTACAAGAAGGTTCTCGAGAGTAACCGGACGGATGGAAAGAACTGGAAGCAGATTCTCAAGGAGGAGGGCGGCATCAGGAAACTTCCCGATGAAGACTTCAATGAGAAAAGAGGTCAACTTGAGATGAAGCTGAAGCGTCCCGTAACAGACGAAGAGGTATGCCTTTATCTTCAGTTTCCACGGGATGCCCTGGAATACTTTGTCTTTGAAGAACGGTTCGGGAAGACCTGGCTCCTCCCCCCTGAAGTCTGGTTCCGGCGAAAGAAATTCGAGGATGGGGAGCGCATCAACATTCCCGACTACGATGGAAAAACGCATTCCATAGACATCGTTTCCACCCGCCGTGTAGGAGATTCCGTGCAGACTTCGCTTCTGGTGGATTACCATTTTCAAACTTACAGCACCCCCATCCGCAATAAGAAGGCCGGGGGGCACTGATGGGCCGCGTCATTGCGATCTTGAGTATTTAGTTCATCGATTGCGTCTTTATTCCAGCCCCCCACAGGTGTTTCACGCAGCATATCGCAGCCGTGAGCCCTTCTGGGGGGTTCTGTTTTGATGGAGAAATCTGCTGATGCCCAAATGCCGGCTTCTCGGAGTTCACTGAAGGAGTGCAATTCCATGGATGAACTGCTGGATCTTTTTTCGAGTTATCTGTCGGTGGAAAGAGGATTGAGCGCCAACACGCTGAGCGCGTACAACAGTGATCTTCAGGAATGGATCCAATATCTCAAAGACCATGAGATCACGCGGTTCGATGACGTTTCCCGCGAACAGATTCTCGGATATCTGGAATGGCTTGGGGCAAGGCTTTCTCACAGGAGCAGGAGCAGGCGGCTGGCGGCGATTCGGTCCTTTTTCCGCTATCTTGAAAGGACGGGACGCATGAAGAAAAATCCCGCAGCGCGCATACAGTTCCCCAGGTTCAACGCCAAGCTCCCCAAGGTTCTTTCGGCGGCTGAAGTGGAGGCTCTCTTGAATCAGCCCGACATCAGTCAGCCCCTGGGACAAAGAGACAAGGCGTTCCTGGAGCTGTTTTATGCAACGGGTCTTCGGGTTAGCGAACTGACGGACCTGCAGCTTCAACAGATCCATTTCGATGCAGGGTACCTTGTAGTGCGAGGCAAGGGAGACAAGGAACGGCTGGTTCCCATGGGGGAATGGGCAGCCGAGGCTCTCACGACTTATCTTCGAGAGGGGCGCCCCAGACTTCTCAAAAAAGGTTTCAGCCAGGAAGTGTTTCTGAACCATCATGGCGGGAAGCTTTCGCGTCAGGGAGTCTGGAAGATCATGAAAAGCTATGCGGTGCAGGCTGGAATTCAGCAAAATCTCACTCCCCACATGCTGCGTCATTCCTTCGCAACCCATTTGCTTGAAAACGGCGTGGACCTCAGGTCCTTGCAGACCATGCTGGGGCACGTGGATATCTCCACGACGCAAATCTATACGCATGTGGCGCGAGCGAGATTGAAAGAGATACACGAAAAATATCATCCCCGTTCCTGACAGGAAATGTCCATGGAAGTTGTCACCACCCACATCAATGCCGATTTCGACGCCATGGCCTCCATGATTGCGGCCAAGAAGCTGTATCCTGAAGCGATTCTCGTCTTTCCCGGATCGCAGGAACGCACTCTTCGCGAATTCTTTATAAAGTCGGCGGTCTATATTTACGACTTCAAGCGCCTGCGCGATGTGGATCTCAAACAGGTCCACCGGCTGATTCTCGTGGATACCCGCCAGCTCTCGCGCATCGGCAAGTTTGAAGAAATCATCCATCGCCCCGAAGTTGAAATTCACGTATACGATCATCACCCGGATACTTCGGAAGATGTCAAAGGACACGTATCCGTGGTCAAACCCGTGGGGGCGACGGTCACGATTCTCACGCAGCTCATCCGGGAACGGGGGATCGAATTGACCCCGGAGGAAGCCACGATTTTATGCCTCGGAATTTATGAGGATACGGGATCATTCACCTTCAATTCCACGACCCCTGAAGATTTCGAAGCGGCGGCCTACCTGCGCCGCCAGGGAGCGGACCTCAATGTGGTCTCGGATATGGTCACACAGGAACTGACCGCGGAGCAGATCGGCATTCTGAACGAGCTCATTCTTTCGGCACGCACCTATGACATTCAGGGGATCGAAGTCTGCATCGCCACCGTTTCGGTGGACAAGTACGTGGGGGATTTTGCGCTGCTGGTTCATAAACTCAAAGATATTCATAACCTGGATGTGGTTTTCGCCCTGGGGCGCATGGAGGATCGTATTTATCTCGTGGCCCGCAGCCGGATTCCCGAGGTCGATGTAGGACTCATTGCCTCTCACTTCGGCGGAGGAGGGCACACGACGGCTGCATCGGCCACGATTCGGGATTTGACGTTATTCCAGGCCGAAGACAGGCTTCTCGAGGTGTTGAAGAGCAGTATAACGCCCTTTCCCATGGCGGAGAACCTCATGAGCAGTCCGGTGGTCTATGTCGAGGCGGATGCTTCCATCAAAGAAGCCGAGCAAATCATGGTCCGTTACAACATCAACTCCATGCCCGTCATGGAAAACGGTGTCATTGTGGGCCTGATTACCCGCCAGATCCTGGAAAAGGCCATCTTTCACAAGCTCGTGGAACACACCGTGCGTGAATTCATGAGCTCGGACTTTGTCACCGTCGGCCTTCATGCCACACTTCTCGAAATCCAGACCTACCTGGTGGAACATCAGCAACGGATTTTGCCCGTCATCGACGACGGCAAAGTGGTCGGGGTGATTACCCGTCGGGATCTCCTCAATTTTCTCGTTACGGACCATTCCAACAAGCCGCAGACTCTTGCCGATGCTTTGAATCCGGCGCAATGGCCGAAGAAAAAGAGCATTCACAGCGTGGTGATGGAACAGTTGCCCGGCGAGGTTATTGCGATTCTAAAGGATCTGGGGAAGCTGGCCGACCGGCTTCACTACAAGGCGTATGCCGTTGGTGGATTCGTTCGGGATCTCCTTTTGCGGCGCCCGAACCTGGATATCGATATTGTGGTGGAGGGAGACGGCATCGAATTTGCCAAAGAGTTCGCTGCAAGCCATGGCATTCGAGCCCGGTGTCATAAGAAGTTCAATACGGCGGTGCTCATTTTTTCCGATAAATTGAAGGTGGATGTGGCTTCCGCACGGTTTGAATATTATCAGTATCCTGCGGCGCTTCCCATCGTGGAGTTCAGTTCTCTTAAAATGGACCTATATCGACGGGATTTTACCATCAACACGCTGGCGCTCACTCTGAACCCCGATGACTTTGGGCAACTGATCGATTTTTTCGGTGGTCAAAGAGATCTGAAGGACAAAATCATTCGGGTTCTGCACAACCTCAGCTTTGTGGAAGATCCGACACGGATCATGCGTGCGATTCGGTTTGAACAACGGTTCAACTTCAAGATCGGCAAGCAGACGGCTACACTCATGAAAAACGCCGTTCGCATGGGATTGATTCAAAAACTTGGAGGGCGGCGCTTTTTTCATGAAATCGATTTGATACTCATGGAGGAGAACCCCGTACCCGCGGTCCGCAGGATGGACGAATATGGAGTTCTGGGCCTGCTTGCTTCCGGCATGCGATTTGACACCAGGATGGAAGAACTCTTCAATCGCATTCGAAATATGATTTCGTGGTACAGACTGAGCTTTCTCGACGAACCACTGGAAGGATCCTGGGTATATTTTCTGGGGCTCTTATCCGGTTTGCACCGCAATGATTTGGAAAAGGTATGGAACCGCCTTGAAATGACGGAAAACCAAAGAGAGAGAATGCTCTGGACCTACGGGCAGGTGGAATCCCTTCTGAGGGGGTTTTTCCAGTTGCCTGAACACCGTCCGAGTGATATCTATCGAACTTTACAGCCATTTAAGCCCGAAGAGCTCCTGTTCATGATGGCCAGGACGGAACGGGAAGAGGTCCGCAAAGCCATCAGTCACTACTTCCACCGCTACCGGCGCGTTCGCACGGAATTGAAGGGCAAGGACCTCAAGGCGATGGGAGTCCCCCCCGGGCCGATTTACAGGATCATTTTGGATGAACTTATCGATGCGCATCTCAATGGAGAAGTGAAAAGTCTGCAGGACGAGTGGGGCTATTTGAAGGTGCATCATCCGGAAATTTTTGAAAATGCAGAAAAAAATATGTCTTCCGGGATGTCTTTTTCCGAGGGTGTTTGAAAGATGGTTCTTAAGGGAGTGAGTCGCTCTTGAAATCCTCATTTACCACGGAGGCACAGGGATCACAGAGGAATTCCAAAATCTTCTCCATGCCCTCCGTGTCTCCGTGGTGAATGACGGGATATTGGAATCCGCCATCTCCCTGAAATGACAAACGGCGAATCGAGGATCGAAAAAAATATATGGTAGGCAATATAATAGCAGATGCAATTCTTTACGCTGTCCCCTTGCTCTTTGCGGTGATCCTCCATGAGGTGGCTCATGGCTGGGTTGCCGAAAAACGGGGAGATCCCACCGCCCGAATGATGGGGCGCATCACACTCAATCCCATTTCCCATATTGATCTGGTGGGCACGGTGATTCTTCCCCTCATTCTGCTGGTTACCAAATCCCCCTTCCTCTTCGGGTGGGCCAAGCCGGTCCCCGTCAACTTTGCAAACCTGAAGGGGGGACGCCGGGATATGGCCTTGGTTTCCCTGGCCGGGCCCATGACGAACTTTCTTTTGGCCTGTATCAGCGCCCTGGTCTTTCGCAGCATTCAGGGCGGCCATATTGCAGCCCCGGGACAGTTGGATTGGGTTCTGGTGCCGCTTCGGCACATGACCCTCATATCCGTAGAGTTCAATCTCGTTTTGATGGTGATCAATCTGATGCCCATTCCACCCCTGGATGGGGGGCATATCCTGATGGGAGTCCTTCCCTATTCCCTGGCCTCTAAACTGGAAAGCATGGAACGCTACGGGTTGTTGATCGTTTTGCTGCTGATCGGTACGGGGCTTTGGGGGTATGTCGTGCGCCCTGTTGTCTATACTTTTGTGCGGCTTTTTCTCTATTGATCCGATACGGTAGGAACGGGAAGGGAGTGAAGAATTTATCTCGATGATACAGCGAAAGCGAATTCTCAGCGGTATGCGCCCCACGGGACGTCTGCATTTGGGGAACCTCCATGGTGCCCTCGATAACTGGGTCCAGCTTCAAAAGCAGTACGAATGCTTTTTTTTTGTTGCGGACTGGCATGCTCTGACAACCGATTACGCATCTTCCAGCCGGATAAGGCAGAACATATGGAATATGATTTTGGACTGGCTCAGTGTGGGGCTGGATCCGCAGCAGTGCACTTTTTTCATTCAGTCGGATATAAAAGAACATGCGGAGCTTTCTCTGCTCTTGGGAATGATTACTCCTCTGCCCTGGCTCGAGCGGAACCCCACCTACAAGGAACATCTGCAGCAAATGGATCAAAAAGACCTCTCGACCTATGGTTTTCTGGGCTATCCCGTGTTGCAGGCGGCGGACATCATCATGTACAAAGCCAATGGAGTCCCTGTGGGGAAGGATCAATTGCTCCATGTGGAATTCACCAGAGAGATCGCTCGGCGCTTCAATTTCATCTATCAGCGGGAAGTCTTCCCCATTCCGGACCCTCTTCTGACGGAGGTGCCGGTGTTGCCGGGGCTTGACGGGCGGAAAATGAGTAAAAGCTACGGAAACTGCATCTACATTACAGAATCGGCGGAGAGTATCAGCGAGAAAATAGCTAAGATGATGACCGACCCTCAGCGCGTTCGCCGCACTGATCGGGGAAATCCGGAGCTTTCCCCGGTATTTGCTTACCACAGACTCTATTCGCCTCCGGAGGAAGTTGCCGATGTGGCCGAAGGGTGCCGAACCGCGAGGATCGGATGTGTTGAATGCAAAAAGCGTTTGACGCAGAATGTGTTGGCAAGATTGGGTCCGATTCGGGAAAAGAGATTGCGGCTCGAGGGCCAACCTCATGTGGTGCGGGAGATCCTTGAAGCAGGGAGGGAGGTGGCCGGAAGAGAAGCGGGCCGGACAATGGTCGAAGTGCGGGAAGCCATCGGTTTGAGTATGAATCCGGAGTGCCGGGTTGAGGAAAGAAAGAATTGAAAGCCGTTCATTTAGAAGATACGCCGGTAGATGTGAAAGGGGTGCGCCTTCAGAAGGTGATCGCGCAGGCTGGGCTCGCTTCGCGCCGTGCAGCCGAGGAAATGATTCGACAGGGCAGGGTCGCGGTCAACGGCCGCGTGGTCACGACATTGGGGTGTTGCGTGGATCCTGGCAGAGATGAAGTCATCGTTGACGGGAAAACAATTTCCATCGCCGAGAAAAAAGTCTACCTGCTTTTCTATAAACCGAAACTGTGTGTTACGACTCTCAAGGATCCGCAGGGACGTCAGACCGTCATTGATCTGATCCCGGATTTTGGAGTACGTTTGTTTCCCGTGGGGCGCCTGGATTATGATGCTGAGGGCTTGCTGCTTCTCACCAATGACGGTCTTTTGGGTAACCGGCTGCAGCATCCACGATACGGAATCGCTAAAACATATGAAGTGAAAGTGCAGGGACAACCGGATGCCGAGGCTTTGAGCCGCCTGCGTTCAGGGATCGTTCTTGAAGAGGGAAAAACCGCCCCCGCAGAGGTGTCGATCCTTCGACTTTTGCCCAAGGCCGGCTGGCTGCGGATTGTTTTGCATCAAGGCTGGTACAGGCAAATCAAACGTATGGGGGAAGCGGTGGGACACCCGGTTTTGAAAATCAAAAGAGTGGCCTATGGTCCTCTGACCTTGGGAAAACTCATGCCGGGCGCTTTCCGAACCTTATCCGCAAAAGAAGTGCGCCGGCTGTATCAACTGGTTCAACTTGAAGAGGAGCAAACCGGAAGGAAATGAACAATAGAAGTCGGAGAACCTATCCTTACAGTTTAGATGACTCTTTAGTTGCATCTCGACAAAAGGAAAAAAAACGCCGTCCTTTCCGTTTTCTCGCATGGCTTGTCCTGCTGGCATTGTTGGGGGTGGGGGGCTATTGGTTGATCGGTTCCGTTCCCCAGGAACGCATCGCCAATTATCTTCCCTTTCCCAAAAAACTCCTGGCCCTGCGATTCCAGCACAATGGGCAGGAAGTCATTCTCCTGCCGGACTCTCAATGTGTAGTGAATCCAAGAGATTCTCTTCACCTCTTGAGCGTTCAGACGGACGGGTGGGTTTCCTGGGGAGTGAAAGTCGATGCATCGGATTTCGATATTGAATCAATAAAGGAACAGCCCGCCGTCATCAGGGATCTGATGCCGCAGGAGGATTTTGAAACACCCAAAACGGTTGAAATTCGGGTTCTGCTCTGGAACCGGGTCATTGGAAAGGTCTCTTTTCTGGTGGAACTGGATGGCAAAGATTGGTTGCAAAAGGCGACCTCGGCAACCAGTGACAATCAGAAAATCGGTTATCTGGAAAAAGCTCTGCTGGGAAATCCCGGAAACGTTCTGGTGAAAACACAGTTGGCTGCACTCTATTTTGAAAAGAAAAAATATGAGGAAGCCGCCAGACTCTATAAAGAAGTCGATCAGTCCGGAAAGTCCAAATCCGTTCTCGAACGGTTGCTTGAAGTCTACAAACAGCAAAATCAGGTGGATGAGGCCCTCATGGTCTACCTGGATTTGATCAAACTTTCTGAAGACGAGGAATACTTCAAAGAGTTTTTACAGTACATCCAAAGGTACAAATCCAAGGACGATGCAGTGAGGTTTCTGGAAAAGTATCAGCGGGAAATTCCCCGCGATTTCAGGAGTTCGCTCCTTCTCTTTCTTGCGGATCTCAATACTCAGGCGAAAAATTGGGATAAGGCGGCAGCGAGCTATGAGCGGGCTATCAGATCTGGAGTGAAGGATCAGAATGTTCTTTATAATCTGGTAGTCACCTACCAGCAGAGCGACAACCTGGACAAGGCCATTCCTGCCATGGAAAAATACCTCCAATCCAATCCTGGTGACATCAGAAGTTGGATGCAGCTGGGTTCACTCCTGGAAAAGAAGGGAGCGGTGGACAGGGCGCGCGATGTGTATGAAAAGGTTTTAGAAAAAAGTCCCCAGAATAAGGCGGCATTGGTCCGGCTGGTCGCCCTTCTGGAGAAGACGAACAATAAGGGAGCACTGCAGGAGGCCTATGAAAAACTAGCTCGATTGCAGCCCGAAAACAGGACCGTTCAACACAATCTCGCCGTCCTTTATTACGACTCCCAAAAGTGGGACAAGGCAGCGAGCGCTTTTGAAGCCATTGCCGCTCGCGACAGCAAGGATGTGGAATCCCGGAAGTATCTCCTGGACATCTATCGCAAGGCGAAAAATGAAAAAGCGGAACTCGAAACCTTGAAATCATTGGCTCAGCTGGACCCGAAGAATTCGTCCTATTATGACTCCCTCTTCTCCACCTACAAGGAGAAGGGGGATTACAAAGGAATGGTGGCGTTCTTCCAGAGTGTCGCCGAGCGTGCTCCCGATTCCATTACATTCCACAACTATCTGCTGTATGGCCTGTTGAAGCAGGGGGATTCTCAGGGCGCCTTGAAGGAATTGGAGCAGCTGATCCGCTTGCAGCCCAAGGAAAAAAAGCATTTGAAGCAGGCTGCGAATCTATATGAAAATACTGGAAATTATGCTGAAGCATCCAAGAAGCTGGAACAGATCCTGAAGCTGGATCCGAAAGATAAAGAGGCGCAAGACGATTATCTCCGGTTGCGGCGAAAGTCTCTGGCCCCTCCCAAAAAGAAATCTTGATGAAATTCCGCTTTTGTTGGTTCTCATACCCTGTTGATGGAAGGGGTTGCTTTATAAAAAGAGTTTTATGTTGCACCCCGTCGGTTTCTGTTGTATAAAGCTTCTCCAATTGATGGGCGGGTAACTCAGCGGTGAGAGTGCCATCCTCACACGGTGGAAGTCGGAGGTTCGAATCCTCTTCCGCCCACCAAAATTGTTAGTAATGAGGCTGACTTAAAGAGGTCAGCCTTTTTTTGTGCGTCCGGCAGGGGGCTTGGAGGTGAAAGTCCTCTACAGGCCCGACAGGGGGAACTGTTAGCCGGACGGCAAGGGTGTCCGCCGCCAGGTAGCATTGCATCGTATCCTCACCCAACCGTCCCGCTTACAACCAACACTCGGATCCGCCCATCTCGTCCTTGGAGAGCCTCCGATCCCTCGGACACTTCTTCAACTTCACTCGCAGCCTGGCTGATTTCCTCTCGATGGAAGCACGCACTGTCTCCGATCCATGCTGCAATATTCCCTTGAAGATTGTTCGCTTCTTCCCACGGTTTTCATATAAAAAGCCATCGGCAAGACCAACTGGTGGCACTGTTCTCTCCTTGCATCGCTCATGTCAAAGTGCAAAAGTCAGGTTTAATATTTATAGCCATAACTTACACCTGAACTTACACCTGGCTCGACAGGAAGTGTGTCTGCTGGAAGCCGTCAAATTTACTGTTCTCTATTCCAATCTTGATGCAACCGCGAGCAAAAATGGATCCCAATGCCTATAATTTCCATGGAGAGGAATAATTTTCAGATTACGCTTGCAAATTTTCCCTCCGCCGCTTCGGCCGCTCCTCACGTTAATCGTTAGCGTATCAGGCGCATCGAAAGCGTGATGGGCCACTGAAACAACAATTGAAAGGAGACCTTGTTATGAACGACAACGACCGCAAACCCACAACCAACGATGCGGGCATCCCTGTATCCAGCGACGAGTATTCCCTCACCGTAGGGCCTGATGGTCCCATTCTGCTGCAGGACCACTACCTGATCGAGCAAATGGCCAACTTCAACCGGGAGATGATTCCGGACCGCCAGCCCCACGCAAAGGGCTCGGGGGCTTTCGGATACTTCCAGGTGACCCGGGACGTCAGCTCCTACACCAAGGCGGCCGTGTTCCAACCGGGTACGAAGACCGAAGTGCTGGCACGGTTTTCCACGGTGGCCGGCGAAAGTGGCAGTCCCGACACCTGGCGGGACGTGCGCGGCTTTGCGCTCAAGTTCTACACCACCGAGGGCAACTACGACATGGTGGGAAACAACACGCCGGTGTTCTTCGTACGCGATCCCATGAAGTTCCAGCACTTCATTCATTCGCAGAAGCGCCGCGCGGACAGCGGCCTGCGCGACAACGACATGCAGTGGGACTTCTGGACCCTGTCTCCCGAGTCCGCCCATCAGGTCACCATTCTGATGAGCGATCGCGGAGTTCCCAGGAGCTATCGGCACATGAACGGCTACTCGAGCCACACGTACATGTGGGTCAACGCCAAAGGCGAGCGCTTCTGGGTCAAGTACCACTTCAAGACCGACCAGGGCATTGAGTATCTCACCCAGGAGGAGGCAGACCGGATCGCCGGTGAGGATGCCGACTACCATCGCCGCGACCTGTTCGAGGCGATCAAGCGGGGGGATTATCCCAGCTGGACGCTCAAGGTGCAGATCATGCCCTTTAAAGATGCCGATACCTACCGGTTCAACCCGTTTGATCTGACGAAAGTCTGGCCCCACGGCGACTACCCCCTGCACGAAGTCGGCCGGCTTACGCTGAACCGCAATCCGAGCGATTTTCACGCCGAGATCGAGCAGGCGGCGTTCGAGCCGAACAATCTCGTACCCGGCATCGGCCCCAGCCCGGACAAGATGCTGCTTGCCCGTCTGTTTTCTTACTCCGACGCCCACCGGGCACGCCTCGGTGCCAACTACAAACAGATCCCGGTCAACCGGCCAAAGAGTCCGGTCCACAACTATAGCAAGGGCGGTGCCATGCGAATTGATAAAGTCTCTGATCCGGTGTACGCACCGAACTCCAAGGGTGGCCCCAAGGCCGACCCCGAGCGGTATCCCGAGGCGGCCACTTGGAGCGCCGGCGGTGAGTTCGTCCGCGCCGCCTATACCAAGCGCAAGGACGATGATGATTTCGGCCAGGCCGGCACCTTGGTGCGTAAAGTGATGGATGATGCCCAGCGCGATCGGCTGGTGTCCAACGTGGTGGGGCACCTGAAAAACGGCGTGTCTGAACCCGTGTTGAAGCGTGCGTTTGAATACTGGCGCAACATCGACAAGGAGATCGGCGATCGCATAGCCAAGGGCGTACAAGGGGGCTGATCTCAGATACTTGTGAGAGAGCTCAAGAAATAGAAGCCATCAGCTAACTCGGGATCGAGCCACGCCTTTTGGCTGGCACCTCAAGGCTGCACCCCCATTGGTGCTTGGTGTGTAATAAATAGCCGCCTTCGCGCCTAAGGGGGTGTCTCTCTGATCAATCATTGAAGTATAACGAACCCTTTCGAAAACGAACGAAGAAAAGTCAATAAAGCCCTACAACCAAACCGAAATATCCCGCGGACCCTTGACCGGGTGTTCGTTTCTCATTTCCAATGCAAGATGGCAGTCCGAGCACAGGGTTTTTACAAACACACATCATTCCATCGGAATTCCTTATGTTGCCAAATCTCGAAAAATCAGGAATCTCCTGATTGACAAAGCTTACATTGCGGGAGCATAAAAACAGACAGCCTTTTTGACATGTGACCGCTTTCGCCTGCTCAAACACCCATTATTCTATTCTCCTGCTCCTGTGCCTCGGCTGCGTGCCGAATTCTAAAACTTTACATACCGTTATGGATTACGTTGTTGCTTTTTATTATTATGGATGATCTCCTTATCAATCTCCATCATCCACTGCCAGAGCTCATCTTCAATTTCCTGGGTTTTCATCTAAACGACATACTTGTTCGTGTTAATGCAGTTGCATGGTTCGTTGAATATGTTATGGTCTTGTACTTTATTTTCTGGATAGTATCGAAACTACCTTTTTCTGAAAAACTCAAAATAATCGTCCTATTTTGCTTGTGTCAGTGATCAAATCACTGACAGGATTCACGTACAGGGGACTTGCACCCCATAAGTTCACGCCCATGCCGGGCGTACACTTTGCGTGAACCGGACGCGCAATCCTCGGGACCGCATGATTTAGTGGTGTTCGCAAGCAGTCCGTGCCGTTTCGGCGCGCCGGTTACGCACTAGTTTGCGCCGCCTCCGGCGGCTCCGCCCCCATTGGCGTACGCAGGTCGTACGGTGAGAGGTATCATGCAAGCAAGAAATCTCAGCATATCGGTCATAGCAGGATGAACAGATCATGCCTACAGTAAAAGGTGTTTCGGGACTATACAGATTCTACTTCTACAGCTTCGACTGTAATGAACCGAAGCATGTGCACGTTCAACGCGAGAAGCTTGTTTGCAAGTTTTGGCTCGAACCCGTAGCTCTGAGCAAGAACTACGGCTTTTCTCCGAAGGGGCTGAATGCGATTCGACAGATCATCAGCTCCAATCGGAATACTTTCTTGGAGGCATGGAATGAGCATTGCGGTTAATGTAATCGAGCCTAGGCTGCTGGACATTCAGGTCACAGAAGACGAGATCGTAGCGCACCTTGTAGACGGTCGAACCATCAGTGTTCCTCTTGCGTGGTCTTGGCGGCTGTCAGAGGCAACTCCCGACCAGCGTCAGAATTTCGAGATAATCGGTGATGGACAAGGCATTCACTGGCCAGATATTGATGAAGACATCAGTGTAGAGGGGATGCTTTGCGGTTCTCCCGCCCATCGTCCCAAGGGTTCTTCCACTGACTAAAGTGCTGAGGCAGTGTAGAGATGCGACTTTGAAAAGCAGCATTTTTGTCAATTATCCTGTCATTATGGGCCAACAATTTAGTGAAGTGGACGCGCGGGAACAGATAGTGCCGTTTTCTTCAAGCTCCTTGGCCGCCGCTGATCTTCTCGTTATGTGTTCAGGAACACAAAGAAAACAGAGAACACAAAGAAAAACCACATAACGCAATGCTCAAGCGGACCTGGATTATCTGGGGTGAATGACAAGGATAGGTCAGAAGTGTACCAGGCTCTGTAGAGGATTTTATTGCCCGATTTCTCATGTCTTGAGTCTTTTCAATCGGCGGCCGGTTAAAAATTATTGCAGAAACCTGCGGGAAGGAGTAGCTTACAACCGTTTTTTTACTGTTGTTAAACAGAAATGCAGTTTTCGAGAGAGACATTGCTGCCACCAGGAGTGATTTTTTATGAAATATGCAGCCACCGTTACCTCATCGATTTTTGCGCCCTTATGGATCGACACTTCCACCTTCAAATCCGATTTGATGGCCGGTATAACGGTTTCACTGGTTGCCATTCCGCAATCGCTGGCCTATGCTCGATTGGCCGGCGTACCCGCCTATTACGGCCTTTATGCCGCGTTGATCCCCACCATCATCGGCGCCGTGTTCGGATCCTCGCGTCAGCTTTCCACCGGTCCGGTCGCCATGACCTCATTGCTGTCCGCAGCCAGTGTTGCACCGCTGGCTGTTGCGGATACTGAATTGTTTTACTCCTATGTGATCCTGCTGGCATTACTGTCGGGTCTGTTTCAAATCCTGATGGGCGCGTTTCGGGTCGGGGCGATTCTCAACTTCCTGTCGCACCCGGTGCTGATGGGCTTTATCAATGCCGCCGCCCTGATCATCGGACTGGCGCAATTACCGACCATGCTGGGCATACCGGCTCCCCAGTCATCCCATTTTTTGCTCGACATTCTGCAGGTGATCGAACGTATCAATACGATGCACACCTTGTCCTTGGGCTTTGGCGTTACGGCCATTTTGATGATTGTGGCGCTCAAGAAATATGCCCCCAAACTGCCAGGGGTGCTTATCACCGTGGCTGTGCTGACCTGGGGCAGCTATGCTATAGGTTTTGTCGACATGGGTGGAAAGGTGGTCGGTGCCATCCCGAAAGGGTTGCCCAGCTTCAGCATTCCGACCCTCGACTGGCATACGGCGATGTCTCTGGTGCCGGCCGGTTTCATTATCGCCGTGGTCAGCTTCATGGAAGCGATGTCCAGTTCCAAGGTCATCTCCAACAATACCCGCGTGCCCTGGGATGAGAACAAAGAGCTCATCGGACAGGGATTGGCCAAGGTGGCCGCCGCTTTTTGCCACTCCATGCCGGTCAGCGGATCGTTCTCACGTTCGGCACTCAACCTGGCCTCCAATGCACGCACCGGATTGTCCTCCGTGATTTCAGCCCTCTGCGTGCTGATCACTCTGCTTTTTCTCACGCCGCTGCTCTATCACCTGCCCAAGCCGGTGCTGGCGGCCATCATCATGGTGGCGGTAGTGGGCCTGATCAATTTCCCTATCATGTTGCGTGCCTGGCGCGTCAGTCGTGACGATGGCATCGCCGCGGTTGCGACCTTTGCCGCCACGCTGGCGTTCTCCCCCAATATTCAGAATGGCATACTGATCGGCATCGGTCTTTCCCTGGGGTTGATGTTGTATCGAATGATGCGGCCACGCATCGCTAAACTGGGCATTCATCAGGATGGAACTCTGGGCGACGCCCAACGCCACAACCTGCCTCCCTTACATCGCCGACTGGGCGCCATCCGCTTCGACGGTGCGTTGCGATTCATCAATGTCGCCACATTCGAGAAAGCCGTGCTCGAGATGGAACGGGGCAATCCGGGGATCAACACGATTCTGGTCTCCTGCGGCGGGATCAACGACATCGATGCTTCCGGTGTGGACATGCTCTCCAAACTGATCATCAGATTCAAGAGCAACAATATTTGCCTTTGCTTCAGCGGCTTCAAGGAACATGTGCAGGATGTGATTGAAAAAACGGGGCTCAATGATCTGATAGGCAGAGACAACCTTTTCGCTACAGATCTTTTGGCGGCCAGGGAGTTGCGAAGCAGACTGGAAGCGTCGATGTGAGATCGGGATAATTCCGGTGGGGTTTCATGGTGATGCAGGGTACGATCTACTTTATCTTTCTCAGCATGCTTTCCGCATTTCCATCCGCCAGGCCCCACCTAAATACTGGTCTTCGTAATTACGCAACCGCTTACCCATATGTTTTCGATAGGAGTGGCATCCTGCTGCGACAAGGTATGCGGTTGTCGGTTCCTGTCACGGCTGGAAGCCGTTCCTACAAAGAAATGGCTGCGTAATTATGATCATGAGTACTATAAGAGGGATAAGGGAAACTGCCATTCCCGGCAGTTAGGTAAAAACAATGCTGGGAATAAGTATAACCGAAACCGATGACACTCCATTCATTTTAAGGACTTTGGCTTTAATTTTATCGGCGATCATTGTATCGGTATGGATCGTGAATCGGGCATAGATCTCGACGGACTTCCTATCGACGACAACTTCACAATCGGGATAATAGTCATAGAGAGCCGCTTTGATTTCAGCGGCAAAGGCCAGATCTTCGATAGCCTGTTGGGAGTCGAAGGAGGTCTTGAATTTAGGCTTTGTCACGGTTTCACATATGACATCCGCCGCCTCGTCGACTCTCATTTTGCTCATATGAAGCACCAGATCATATAAATCGTCATCCGTACTATCCACACCATAAAAATAACGGCTCCAGGCATTGCGCTGACGGTCATCCCTTTTCAATACGCGCATCGCCTGTTTCCGGGCCAGATTCTTTTCCTTCATCAACAGATGCAGACGGTCTTCCATGTCTGCCGTCATCCTCACATTTAAAAGATGCGAGATGGTTCTGGTGTAATATCGCTCGGCAAAACCGCTGTAAGCCACATTATCGTTTTTGAAATAAGCAAGAATTTTAGCCGTCATCGGGGAGATTCTGTTGGCGAAAAATTGTCCGGCCAAGCCGTCATAGACGATGTTGTCATTTTTAAAATAGGCCAGTGTGGCGGCGGCGACATAGGTAACATATTTTTGTTTTCTGGAGAAAAACCGTTCAAGAAGTGACGGTGCGAAATGAATTGCCCGTTCCAACTTATTCACAGAGACCTGGAATTTTCGGGAGGCTTCGGAAATTACTTCATGGGAAACCATCTTATAGCCGAGCCTTTGAACAACTTTGGTGGTTACTTCTTCGCCCCGGCTGAAAGATTCTCTTGAAATTGTAATGATGGCCATTTGCCCCTGCAGCAAAGATAAGATATTTAGCAAACCGGCCCGACTGCAATCATGGCCATCTTTGTTCTTTTGAAATGGAAACCTACTTTTTTCGGGCGGAGTATGTCAGGAAAGAGACAGGGTGTCAATGGGGTAATATTGGGGGCGGGTGAGCATCCTACAAGGATCCATCCGCCAATCCGCGCTTCAAAATACCTCGGTATCACGTCGCAAAACTTTGTCCGTCAGCGGCTACGACCCACGCCCGTTTCAAGCCATCTTCCAGGGATACCTGGTTTTATCTTCTCCTCGATTGCCTCCAAAATTTCGTTTTTTGCGACTCGATCGCCTGGGAAAGCCGGGTACGTCTCATTTGCTCAGCCACAAAACGCTCTTTTCCAACTCTTCCATCACTTTCAAGCTTCTTGACCCTATGAGCCATCTCCTGAGGAAACCCTGCGGCTGTTTTCCTCCGCGGCCCATGGCCACTACAGCGTATGCGCCCCGTTCCGCCTCGCTCAGGATGGCTTTGGGGACTTCCGCGGTGTAAACAACCCGGCTCGTGACCCTTTCTTCTTCCACGCCGTTTTCCTTGAGTTTGTTCCTGGCCTGTTCCAGAACGGTCTCCGCTTTGTTTCCTCCACCTTCGTCGACATAGAAAAGGGTGACTGAATGCTCCTTAACATCTTGAAGTACAAAACCCACATGATCGGCAATGCGCATGCTGGGTTCCGTTTCGTCCACGCAAAGGAGCACATTCTTGCGCCCTTCTTCGACGCGCCGGCAAATCCAGAGGGGGAACCCGATCTCCTGTTCCAGCATTTCGCGGCTGACGCTCGTCGCCAGTGCCTGCTCGAAAATATTGTAGCCCCGCCTCCCCAGGACTACGGCGTCATATTTTCCTTTCTTGCCCTCGTGAACAATGTCTCTTACCGTTCCACTGTGCTTGGTCATCAACTTGATGGTGATGTTCTTCGCAGGGAATCCTCGATTGAGCAAAAGGGTCTGGCTGGTCTGAAGGGAAGGGTGCTTTGCAATCTCCGCAGTGTTCATCTGAACAATTGTGGCTTTGAAGCCGGCGCGTTCTATCTTGTCGGGTTCCGGAGAGTAAGGGGCCGGGGTAATATTGAAGAGGGTCAGTTTGATCTCTTCTTTATGGGCAAAAAACGACGTGACAAAGCGGATTCCATGAAGCGAACTCAAATCATCACCGATGGCAATCAGAAGATGTTTTTCCATATGGTTCTCCTCATAAAAAGTTAAATATAGAGTCGGTTCTTGGGGATGGAGGGAAGCATCACCCTTTCGCATTTCGAGTCATTCATGAAGGGGATGGAACGGATGATTCGAAAGAGATATCCATGATTCCAAAAATTGACTTTACCCGCTATCAGAGTTGAATTCAATACAATGAGAAAAAATCTGTCATTCTTGCATCCTGCAGTGATGCAGTGAACGCGACTTATGGTGCATCGATAGGGACGTTTAAAAATTCAATGGCTTAGGTTATAGTTTCACGGGGCAAGGCGTGGGAGGCTATCACTTTGCTGGAGGAAACGAAGAGTGAGTGCAATCGTCGTGAAGGATGAGCGGTTTTATATGAAAAAAGGCTCATGGTTCATAGCTCATGGCTCATGATAACATCGCTTTTCAAGAGCGTTTCCCGCTTTCCATATTGGCTTGCATCTCTTTGCCTTTTTCATTTTTCGTTGTGATCGTTCCGATCATGGGAATTAATGGAAAATCCGTCAGAGTCTGCCGCGACCTGATGCGATGGGGAAATATTGATTTTTTTTTCTGCGACATTCAATGCAATATTCAAAAGGACTCGGCATGGAACAGAGTGGTTTGGATTTCTGGGAACGACATTCGTTGCAGTTTTTGGAAATGGCGTTTGAAACTTTTAAGAGGGAAACACTGGAAAAGCCTGATGGCTATGGGAAAAAGACTCGTGAATGTGGGGACACCATAGAGATTTTTCTCATGTTGGATGAAGCAAAAATCCGGTCCGCTTCTTTTGAGACTGACGGTTGTCTCTATTCCGTAGCATGTTCCAATGCCGTTGTACACCTGGCTGAGGGAAAGACCCTGCCCGAGGCAGGGCGGATCACTCCGGAAGACGTGATAAGATACCTGGAAACGCTTCCGGAAAACGAAAGCCATTGTGCAGACTTGGCTGTAGCGGCTTTGCGCCTTGCATTGGATGATGCCCGGGCGAAGACGTCTCCGGTCCTTCACAGTTGACGATGGGAATTCTCAAAGCGAAGGAGGGATTCATATTGTGCCGGAATCTTCTCCTTTGGTTTGGAAGGACTGAATATGTCATTGTGAATCCGCCACATCTCAAAAATCCTTAAAACCAGGGAACGGCATGCCTATTGCTCTTGAAACGATGGAGCATTGGCCGCTGACGACTTGAGAAATGGGGAGAAGTGAAGGATGGCGAGGTTTGCCCATATTATTTCAGCCATTGACGCTCATACGGCGGGGGAACCCACCAGGGTGGTCTTGAGTGGTTTGCCGCTCATACCGGGCATTACCATGGCGGAAAAAAAGCGCTACATGATGGAACATCTGGACCATTTTCGAACACTCCTCATGCACGAACCGAGGGGGCACAACGACATGTTCGGAGTCATCATCACGCCTCCAACGACGGATCAAGCCCAGTACGGTCTCCTCTTCATGGACCACGGTGGGTATGTCGACATGTGTGGCCATGGCACCATGAGTGCTATCACGGTTCTCCTTGAAACGGGTATGGTGACCATGGCGGAGCCGGAAACCACGGTTGTATTCGATACCCCTGCCGGACGGATCAAGGGGCATGCCCGAATCGAGAACAAACAGCTGGTTGAAGTATCCCTGACCAATGTGCCTTCCTTTTTATATGTCAGGGATCTGGAACTCGATCTTCCCGATGTTGGAAAAATCACGGTTGATGTGTCTTTCGGTGGAAATTTCTTTGCTGTGGTGAGGGCAAGGGATCTGGGGGTTGCGGTTCAGGTTGACCAGGTTTCAAGACTCATCGAGCTGGGGATGAGGGTGAAAAGCGCTGTCAATGAGAAACTAAGCGTGCGTCACCCCACAAAAGAGCATATTGCTTCGGTCGAATTGACGGAAATCTACGAAAAACCGGAACCTTCCAGGCCCTTTTCCCGCAGCGTGGTGATCTTTGGCAGGGGGCAGCTGGATCGCTGTCCGTGCGGCACGGGAACCTCAGCGACCATGGCCGCTCTTTTCGGGAGGGGCGAGCTCCCCCTGGGGGTTGAATTCATCAATGAAAGCATTATAGGGACTCGTTTCACGGGAAAGCTCTTGAGTGAAACCCGAGTGGGTGATTTTGCCGCGGTAAATCCTCTTGTGGCCGGCAGAGCGTACATTACGGGAATCCAGCAGTTCGTTGTGGACCCGGATGATCCGCTCATGTACGGCTTTGTCCTCGGCCGATAGCGCTTCTTTTTGCCGTTTTTCATAGCGGCTGCCATTGGTAATTGATTATGGATACCCCCCGGTTTTTACCGGGGGGAATTACAGAATTCGGCATTTGCGTGAATATAAGAAAGCCTTCCTCCCGCTGGGTGAGTATCGGAGCTCATGTCACACAGTATGCGGCTGCAAATACTCTTTTTGGGGAATCCAAAGTGCCGGGGAAAGACTCTCTTACGTGCAAATCCGCTTTGGTAAGAGGGGCAGGTGGAGACGGGGCAGCAGGCCTTTTAATGAACGCAAATATCTTCTCCCAGGCCAAGAATTTTTTTCTCCTCAGCCAGCCTCATGTTCAACCATTTAAGAACCTTGTCGAATTCGTCCTTCAACTCTTTCAGTGCCTTGCCGCGATGACTGACCTGGGCCTTTTCCTCCAGTGTCATTTCGGCAAAAGTTTTCTTCATGGGTGGATAGTAAAAGAGCGGGTCATAGCCAAAGCCGTTGGTGCCTCGGGGAGCCTCCAGAATAACACCCTCGCAACTGGCCTCATAAGTGAGAGCCGGTCCTGTGGGGACTGCCAGTGAGAGGACGCAGCAAAAGCGTGCCTTGCGTTCCGACTTTCCCGAGAGCGCTTCCAATAACTTGGAGTTGTTTTGTTCATCGGTGGCGTTGGGGCCTGCATATCGTGCAGAATAGACTCCAGGCGCTCCATGAAGTGCTTCCACTTCAAGGCCCGAATCGTCCGCCAGTGCGGGTAGTCCCAGCACTTTGGCCGTGAAGCTCGCTTTCTTGTAGGCATTTTCTTCGAAAGTTTCACCATCCTCTATAACTTCAGGGATCGGTCCAAAGTCGTTCAGGTCCTTGATCTCCACTGGAAAGCCCTGGAGATACTCTTGAATTTCCTTAGATTTCCCCTTGTTCCGTGTTGCTACGATCAACGTGATTTTCTGCATGTGTTTCTAGCCCTTTCTCTTAGGAAATGGATATATCAGAATATTGGATAGGATTAGATCACTAATTGTCACATTAACCACGGAGAAAGACCTTCAAATGAAATTTCTGTGTTCTCCGTGTCTCCGTGGTTCAGATGAAATCTGACAATGTCGAGTTAGGTTACAGTATCCGGCTGTTCCTCAACGGCCTCTTCTTTTTTCTCCTTGCGCCCAAAGAAATGGACGATCCATACACTGGCTTCATAAAGTATGAGGAGAGGGGCCGCCATCATGAATTGTGAAAAGACATCGGGGCCGGGTGTGAGAGCCGCAGCGATGATAAAGATGACGACAATGGCGATCTTGCGCTGACGCCTCAGAAACGAGGCTGTTACGAGTCCCAGTTTGCCAAGGAAAAAGGCGAAAATGGGCAATTCGAAAACGAAGCCAAACCCCAGAAGAAGCCTCATGGAAAAGGTCAGGAACTCCCTGGTACTGATCATGGGGGTGATATAATCGTTGGCAAACGAAGTGAAGAACTGGAATCCAATGGGAAAAACCAGGAAATATCCGAAGAGCGCCCCGCCCACAAAGAAGAAGCTTGAAAAGAACACGATGGGAATGATGTAACGTCGCTCATGTTCGTAAAGGCCGGGAGCGATGAAACTCCATATCTGGTAGACGACGACCGGCACGGAGAGACCACACCCCGCAATAAAGGAAACCTTCAAATAGGTGAAAAAGGCTTCATGGGGTGCGGTGTAAATGAGCTTTGCCCCCTGGTTTTGGGGAAGCGCCTCGATCCAGGGTTTCATGAGGATTTCAAAGAGCTTCTCCTTGAAGGCGTAACTGATGAGGAAACCGATTCCGATGGCTACCGCAATGTAAATGAGTCTTTTGCGAAGTTCTTCCAAATGTTCGGTGAAAGGCATCTTATCCACTGACATCGTTATTTACTCGCTTATCATTTGTTAAGTTTACACTGCAGGCGCCGGTGAGTGAAAACAACAAAATATCATGTGACGCATCGCAACATTCCTTGAGCGCCCCTGTCGCTGGCAGCGCAAATTAGATGAAATTGATTTAAAAACGCTATCTTGAATTCGCATGCGAGTCTTCATCGGACTTTTCCGCATCGGACTGCTTTGGTTTCCTCCCCGCTCCCCCCTTGCTTTCCGTTGGAACACTTTTAGCCGGCGGCTCTTCGCTGGCTGGGGATATCCTTGAATTGACGGCTTCCAATGGCTTCAAGAAACTTTTTCCTGAAAGGATTTCACGTTGCGCTGAGTGAAATTCGTCCTTAATTTCTCGCACCGTGTCATCCTGATCGAAAGTTTCTTTGAGTTCATTGGTAGCCCTTTTGAATTCAGCGTAGCCACGCCCCAGGGCTCTTGCCAGGTCGGGAAGTTTACTTGGCCCGACGACAATCAGGGCGATCGCCATAATCACAAGCAGCTCGGGGAATCCAATGCCAAACATCGAAATTTACTCCTTATGGGGTTCGAAACAAACAAAAGAATTGAACATTACTTGCATATTTAAGGTAAAAGCAGGCAAAAGCTTTCATTAGAAAGAATACCTCCCCCTGCGGGATTCAGGATTTTCTGTCGGTTTTTCCGGTGCCGTCTCCTCCGGGACTGGCGAGGTTGGATGGCTTTCCTTTTAGGGATCTTCTGAATTCACTGATGCCTCTTCCCAGATTTTCCCCTATTTGCGGCAGCTTTTTGCCGCCAAAGAAAAATAGCAAAAGAAAGAGTATGATGACTAATTCCATGGGCCCCAAACCAAGCATTTGCTGTCTCCTTTTTTCTGTTACTTAACGGCGTAACTGTGCAAGCCGCTCAAAAGGAAATTGACACCAAAATAAGTGAAGAGGACGCAGACAAATCCCAAAAGGGAGAGCCAGGCCACACGGGTTCCTCGCCAGCCCTTCATGGTTCGAGCGTGCAGCAGTGCCGCATAGATCAGCCAGGTGATGAGGGACCAGGTTTCTTTCGGGTCCCAGCTCCAATAGGTTCCCCATGCGGAATTGGCCCAGACGGAACCGGTGATGATACCCAGTGAGAGCCATAAAAATCCGAAAAAGATCATCTGGTAATTGAACTCGTCCAGTTGCCTGGAGCTTGGCAGGTATATCAGTATTCCTTTTTCATTTGAATCAGACATCTGATTCTTCTTCAAAAGATAGAGGATGCTGATTCCGCATGAGACGGCAAATGCTGCATAGCCCAGAAAACATGTAACGACGTGGGCGATGAGCCAGTTGCTCTTGAGTGCCGGTACGAGGGGTTGGATCTTCGAATCAATCTGGTCTGAAAAAGACGCATAGGCCATGGCAAGAAACGCAAACAGGGAGGGAAAAACGCCGAGAACCCTTTGTTTGCTCCGAAATTCCAAAATAACATAAAGCAGCATGATAGACCAGGCGGCAAAGACGAGAGATTCATAAAGATTCGAAAGCGGGGCATGGCCGTAGCCAATCCGGTAGGATTCCCACCAGCGCAGGAGAATGCCGATGGCTTGAATGACGAGTGTGCCAAACGCGGTGATACTGCCTGCCAGAAGCATCCGATCGGTGCGGAAGACCACTCCTACCAAATAGAAAGCCATGCATAGAAGATATGCAAATGTGGTTATGCTTAAAAGAAGAGAACTTTCAATCATTTAATTATTCCCTTTGATCTTTTTGTTTGAGTTCTTCCTGCAGACGTTCACAAAGGTGGTTGAAGTCCTGCTCAAAAGCAAGCGGATTCTTATTTGTCCTTCCTGCAATAACAACCTTTCCCCACTCTCTTTCTTCACCCGCCGGCTCAGCCCAAATCCATAATTTTCTGTGGCTCGTATAAAAGGTGAGACCAATTCCCGCAAGCATGGCTACAAATCCAAACCAGACGATCCAAACACCAGGGTCTCGCTTCACCTGGAGTCCGGTATACCGGCTCTGTTCCACATGATCGACTTTGACCTGATAGTTCTGAATGCGGTTCCCGTGGAATTTCGGCATGTCTACCAGAATCCAGGACCCGGAAGGCTCCTGACCCTCTCGAAAGAGAACCAGTGCCAGGGCTGGTCCAAATTGAGCCATGTCCTGTTGATATTGCATGGCTTGAACCCGGTCGGTTGTGCCGGGAATAGGAATGGCCTGACGATAAGGAAGCACCAATTTGTAGGTTTTGCCCGAATCGACATCCTGAAACTCCACTTCGGCATTCCTGACCGAAGAACCATAAGAAGACTGATAAAATGTAATTCCTTTATAGGTCAAGGGATCATTCACTCGAATGGTTCTCTGGAGTACCTCCCTACCGTCTTCGATGATCGTCAAATCCGATCGAAAATCCTTGGGGGCTCCCGTTTCATAAAAAGAGGCTTCGAATGCGTCGCAACGTACTTGAAAGGGAAGGTTGAGGATGCGGTCTGCGCTGGAAAGGACAACCCCGGCAGTTGCTTCACCTTCAGAAATATTCATGAAGCCCTTGAATCCAAACAGGGATCCTATCAGGGCTCCCAAAAGAACGATGAGAACACTGAAATGCACAACGTAAACTATTAAAGTGCTCCAACGCCCCTTTTCGGCTATGGCACTGTACAAACCTTCATTTTGCAGCTCAGTTGTAGTGCCAAATTCTTTTGCGATGACTCGGGCCAAGACATCTTTTGTTTGTTCCCAACCAAGCTTCGTAGAAAAATGCTTATGGTGAGCGAATTTCGTCAACTTCTCCGGGTCCACGTGGTCGTCGCGGTACCTGAGGAGTTTGATGGCCTTAGGGAGCCTTTGTATGGTGCAGACAATAAGATTCAAACAGAGCAGGAGAAGGAGGAATCGAAACCAACCTGTACGATAGAGGTCATGAAGCCCAAATGTTGCGATCCACCATGTCGCGGTCGGACTGAAATGTTGTTCGAGATCCTGCTCCATCAAACCCTGGGGAAGAAGGGTTCCAATGACTGAAGCCACTGCCAGAGTGAGAAAAATGAAAATGGATAATTTCAGGGATGCAAAAGTTTGGTATATCTGCTGCCACAATCCTTTGTTTTGCTGCATGTTTTCTTCAGCCTTTCACTTTGAATGAGGGAACCTGATGTACTGCGTTTATTAACTCGCCGCAGTTCCTTATGACAAGAGGGATAAGAGAGTATTCCAAGATCTTTTTGTTCCCCCGATTGTCCCCTCCCTTAAAATGGGGACAGGATGCTTATATAAAAAACTGATACGGAATTTCAATCGTGGGAAGGGTCTGCAGAAGCGCAGAAAATGAATGCCGTTGTAGGAAAATGATTTTTGAGGGACATTTTCCTTATGGGATAAGGGGGGTGGGGGATTCTAATATCCTGTTATTCACCACCTCGGCCCGGAGAAGCCATTGGAATTCTTATGGGATTCCTCCGTGATCTCTGTACCTCCATGGTAAATGGGGGAGCAAGAGCGACTTACTCCCTAAAAGAAATCCACCTGGAAAGCAGGTGCAAGGATCTTTATGGTACGGGAACGAAAATCTCCATGATTCAAGTAATGCAAAGTCGACTGTTGAGCTGGAACCCCGCGACATTTCACCTGTAAGGAATAGATTTTTCTCCCGTTATTTTGCATCGACAATGAACAGGTATTATAGTTTCGAATGTTCTTTACGTGGTAGTTCACTACAGGGACGCAAAGAGCACGGATAAACAAACCTTCTGCATGGTTCAATGCTTTGAAAACGTTATCGTGGAAGCGGGCTCTGGCCTGTTGATGCGATTCTGGAAGGAGAAATTCATGAGTCAGGAATTGCTCGATTTTGATGTGATTATTCTGGGAAGCGGACCTGCCGGGTTGCAGGCTGCAGTGCATGCGGCCCGTGCCAAGGCCACTGTAGCGGTTTTGGGACGCATGGAGAGAAGTTCTCTCTTCAAGGCTCACGTGGAAAACTACTGTTGTATGGATACCACATTAAAGGGAGTGGATATTTTGGAACAGGGGCAGCGGCAGGCTGAAAAGTTTGGTGCCCGCTTCTT
>NZ_BSDR01000001.1:4452500-4536740 GCF_027925305.1 Desulforhabdus amnigena
TGGCAGATGGACAAAAGAATCGATGCCGCCAGCTCTGCCAAGCAGCAGCTTGAAAAACAGCTGGAAGTGGCGCGAATCAATCTGGAAAAGGCCGAGAACAATCTCAACAGCTTCGCTCAGAAAGCGGGCATCGTATCCCTCGACTCCAACCTGAACCTGATTTACCGGCAACTGGAAGAAACGAATAAGGCCTATGCGGTTGCCGAAAGCGAAAGGATCAACAAGGAAGCCCTCTATAACCAGGCGATAAAAGACGACATCAGTTCACTGCCCATGGTTCTCGGAAACGTGCTGATTCAAAACCTGAGGCAGGAACACGTCAAGCTGGTCGGGGAATACCAGGAGCTCTCCACTGTTTTCAAGGATGATTATCCCAGGCTGAAGAACCTCAAAGCCAAGATGAACGATATCGAAGGCCGCATTGCAAAAGAAGAACAGCATATTCTGGATTCTGTGAAAAACGATTATGCAACGGCGGTCAAGAAGGAAGAGTCCCTGAAGAAAGAGGCTGAAAAGAAGAAAAACCTGGCTTTGGAGCTCAACAATCGCGCCACGCAGTACAAAGTGCTGGAGCGCGAAGTCGAAACCAGCAAGTTCATCCATCAGAGCTTGATGGAGCGCGCCAAGGAAATCGATGCCAATGTCGGCATCGAACTGGGAAACATCCACGTGGTCGATTACGCCACCCTGCCTCTGAAACCCTACAAACCCAATATTCGTCTCAACCTCCTTCTGGCCATCGTCGTGGGGCTCATGGGTGGTATCGGGCTCTCTTTCTTCCTGGAATATCTCGACAATACGGTCAAACGTGTGGATGAGATTTCAGATCGCTTCAGAGTCCCCCTCATCGGGGTCCTCCCTGCTGCAGAAGCCGATGAAATAAAGGACCTGGACTTCCTGGTCCGGCTCAAGCCCCGGGCGAGCTTTTCGGAATCGATACGAACGGCAAAGGTTTCCATTCAGCTTTCCGCGTCCATGGACGAACCGCCCAAGAGCATTCTGATAACGAGCACCAATGCGGGGCAGGGCAAAAGCACCATTTCGTGCAATTTGTCCCAGGTATTCGCCACCTCGGATGAAAAAGTGGTCATCATCGATGCGGACCTGAGAAAGCCACGCCTCCATAAGGTCTTCCGTCAAAACGGCAATGGTAACGGAAATGGAAATGGAAATGGGAACGGAAAAGGAGAGGGGACCGGGTACGCGATGGGCAGGCGCAAGGGGCTGAGCCAGCTCCTGAGTGGAATGTGCAAGCTCGAAGATGTGGTTCAGAAAACGGATATCCCCAATCTGTTCTTCATTGCCGCCGGCCCGATTCCCCCCAATCCCGCCGAGTTGCTCGCTTCCAACCGGATGAAGATGGTCATGGAGATGCTGAGCAAACACTTCGACCGTATCATTGTCGACGCTCCGCCCGCGGCGGGATTCGCCGATGTCTTGGTGCTTGGAAACTATGTGAATGGAGTGATCCTCGTGAGCACACTGGGAGAAACGCACCGCGACGCTCTGAGGATCTTCCGTCGCAGCCTCCTGAACGTCCGCGGGAACCTCCTGGGATGTATCGTCAATAAGCTCAATGTGAGCGGCGGCCGTTACGGGGGATACTATTCGAAGTATTACAAATATTACAATTATTACAATACGAGCTACGGAAACCGGCCGGAAAGCCTGCCTGAACAGACGACTCAGGTTTGATGAATCATTGCGACCTTGTCCCATCGACCACAGAGACACGGAGAACATGAAGATTCCTTTGGATTGTCTTTCTCCGTCGTCTCTCCGCGGTCTGGATGAAAAAATCGAGGAAGGCAACGGATGACGAGCATCGGGAGATTCAATCCGCACTCGTCATCTTTGTTATCTGTCACTTGCCTCCGGCTGCTTGAATTTCAACGCGTTTTATGCCCTCCTGTTGTGGAAGGCGTGGGATATGGGGAATGTATCGGTTGCCTGTCAAGGTATTGTTGAGTCTTATCCTTTTGGGAATGGCGGCAAGCCTGGTGTGGTATTCGGTGTGCACCAACAGGATTTCGGAAAAGGATGTGGACTTTTTGAAGAAGCATGCCTCCGTCGGTCTATTTCCGGAAAGCTGGGTTCTGAAGGGAAAACTCGCCTATTACGAAGATCTGAACGCGGCCCTGGCGGTGCAGTCTTTCCGAAGAGCCATCGCCATTCAACCCCTGCGAATGGATGCCTGGTTCGAGCTGGCCAAGGCCGAGGCGGTTCAGGGAAATGAAGCGGAAGCACGCAAAGTTGTCGATACCCTCTCACCCCTTCTGGCTCAGATAAGTACATGGAAATGGCAGGAATTTCTCCTTGCCAACGATATGCGCGACGGGGAGCGCTTTGCCGCCTGTTTCAATTTCATCCTGAACCGGCTGCCGTATCGGACCCAGGAGGCCTGTTACCTGGCCCAACAATTTTGGGGCGAATGGGCGGCCGTTGTGCCCCACCTGGAACAGCAGAATCACCCCGTCTTTCTCCGGCAGCTCATGAGAACCAATGAAGCGGATGTGGCTCTTTTTCTTTGGTCAAAAATGGAAGAAGGGGCTGAGGCTGAAGATCAGGACCTTCGGTTGCGTTTTTGCCAGTTTCTCCTGAACAATAAGCGACTGGGGGAGGCCAAGAAAGTGTGGAGGCGTTTTGCGGGGGATAAGGGGACGGTGGTTTATGACGGCGGTTTTGAAACCGAACCCATGAACATGGCTTTTGGCTGGCGCCAGGGGCGGCATCCTGAAGTGGTCGTCGAACGGACGCTGGAAGCTCCCTACTCGGGAAGCTATTCCATGCACCTGCATTTTCGAGGGACCGCCAATGTGGGCTTCAGCCATGTGTCACAGGTCGTTCCGGTTGAGGCCGGAAAAACCTACCATTTGAGTTTCGCTCAAAAGAGTCGAAACCTGACGACCGACCAGGGAATCTTCCTGCACCTGAGCGGTTATGGATGCAAGGGGTTGAATGTGATGAGTGAACCCCTTCTGGGGAGTACGCCCTGGACGCGGGTTGACCTGGATGTGGCTGTTCCGGAGGGGTGTGAAGCGGCCCTCATTCAGATTCGCAGGAAGGAAAGCCTCAAGTTCGACAGCAAAATATCCGGAGATTACTGGATAGATGCCATCGAGATGAAATAGAAGACTTTTTTATCCGCAGATTGCGCAGATTTTTGCAGATCGGGAAACCTTAAGAAATGGAGGGGTGGAAGAGGGATGGGCTTCAAACCTGGATTTGTATTTCTTCGAGGCCGTTATGGGGCGTAATTCCCTGCGTATTCTCGTAAAGCTCGTTGCCACGGAAAAAAATTTGCATCAACTCATCTCTCAAGTGGCGGCAGACGTCTCACTGCTCAACACTGTGCGTCGATTTTATCTGAATGAGGGTGGAGGAAGCGGTTCATCTGCCGACTCACTGGGGCAGCTCTGCAAGTCCTACGACATCCTGCCGGAGGTTTTCCGGCAGCGACTTCACGTGGTCGCCAACACCTTGAACCTGATAGAGCAGGAAGAGGATTACTACGAGACCCTCGGGGTAGATCGGGGAGCCTCCATTGAAGAAATCAAGGCGGCGTTCAGACGTCAAATTTTTGCCTGCCATCCTGACAGAAATCCCGACGATCCCCAGGCGGCGGAACGTTTTCGAAAGCTGCACCGCGCCTACCAGGTCCTTTCCAGGGTAGAGTCGAAGCAGAATTATGACCAAAATTTGACGGTTCCCGCCTGGATTGAAACGCCCATCGTAGAAGACGAAGAACCGCCGGTTTCCCCATGGGATTGGAAAAAGCTCCGGCGTACCTGGCCGATCGGCCTCTTTGTGCTTGTGCTCCTGGTGATGTGTTTTTTCGTCGATTTTCAGAACTGGCAAACGGCGCGCTACTATGAAACAAGGAAGGAAAACCCTCCGCTGCTTGATGAGTTTGCTTTTTCTCACCCTGAAATGGGGGAGTGGAACGAAACCCTGCACGAATGTGCCTCAAAAATGGGAAAGTTTTCAGCGCACAGTAATTTGGTCACCTCGCCGACGCCCGTTTTCCTGTTTGCCTATCTACAACAAGTTGTACAGGACCTGGCGATAGATAAAGGCCCAAGGATCCGAAAGCCGCATCGAAAGGAACCGGAAACCGGGGGCCTGGCCAGGGAAAATGCGCCGCCTCCCCCGGAAATGCGGGTGGCCCATTCCTCTGCAAAACCAAAGGATGAAGAGGGGATGAAGAAGGATATCGATCCCCTGAAGGAACTGCATCCGCAAAATCTAAAACCGAAGAGCTCCGAGTCCTTGGCCATGGCCGATGTTCCAGCCGGTAAGCCGGCGGTGGAGAAGGCGCCTGTACCGAAAGACAAGCCAACTGCCGTGGAACCCGGACCTTCCGGTCCGGAGAAGGGTGTACGAAACGTCGCCGCCGCGGCGAAAAGCGCTCAATCCGGCAAGAAGGAATCCTCGGTGATCGTCGCGGAAGTACCCAAGGTGGAAACACCTAAGGTGGAAAGACCAAAGGCATCAGCACGCGCTTTGCCTGAAGGGGATTCAGAAAAGGGGAAACCCGGCAAAAACGAGTCGAAAGAAGATCTCCCTCGGGGAAAGGCGGGACGCTTCGCGGATGCCGGAGGCGGGCCAAAGAGGGTGCAGGAGGAGATAAAGCCGGCCAAAGAATCTTCCCGCACCGAACCACAAGAGCTTCCACGAATGGTATCCATTGACGAGATGAGCCGCGGTCTGCAGGAATTTCTGAACCGCTACGCCGATGCCTACGAGAGGAAAAATACAAAGGCTTTTTTCAGTCTTTTTGATCCCCATGCAGTGGAAAACGGTGAACCCATCGAAACCCTGCAACCCGTCTATTGTGAAAATTTCAAGAAAGCCGAGCAAATCCAATATAGTATCAAGCTGGTCCGGTGGAGCGCCGCTCATGAGAGCGTCAATCTGAGCGCCAGATTTCGCCTAGCGGTCAAACTTTCCGGAGAGTCCCCATCCGAATCCATGGGGGAGATGACGATGACCCTGGCCCGGCGCGGAGAAGAATTCAGAGTCAAGAGACTGGACTATTCTTTTCATTGACCCTTGAAAAATTTTGTATCGGCGGATGAAATGGAATATATTGTATACCATCTGCCGGTCATGAGTTCGGGTATTTCCAAAAATGGGAGTATGGTGTGAAATGGCTTTTCAAGCACTTGCAAAATCTATCCAAAAGGAGGAGTAAGCGGTTTTGGGGAAAGGACAAGGCCCTTGTTTCCTTCGCGATTCCTCATGCTCCCGATGTCGTCACTCTGGGCCAGGTGATCGATATCAATGAAAGAGGCCTTTCGTTTCGCTATATCGCTCAAGATGTGCGGACGGAAGGGCTGAAGGAGCTGAAACTCTTTGGATACGGCGACAGTGACGCTTCATTGGAGAAAATGCCCGTCAGAATCATTTACGACATTGAAGTGAAAAAAAAGTATTTTCTCTCCCTTCCGTCCATGCGGCGATGCGGCGCGGAATTTGGAGAACTTTCCGCCCGGCAGCTGTCTCAGCTGAAAAACTTTATAAAGAAATACGCTGTCCTGTGAGCAAAGAATCCCTGCCGGGCCCGACTTCCCCGGTTCCCACCGTGGTCTCTCCCCTGTGGTGCATCAGCAACAACAAAATTATAAAATACAATTGATTGGCAGGCATCTGCCAGTTGAATTCCACCCATCCATGGCAAAGGAAAGCCGCGCTTCCGGCAAGGGCCCCCGCCTGGATCAGCCGGCGCTGATGGATCGTGGCTGATAGCTGATAGCTCATGGCTGATGGTTGATGGCTCGTGGCTGATGGTTGATGGTTCATGGCTGATGGTTGATGGCTCATGGCTGATGGTTGATGGCTCATGGCTGATGGTTGATGGTTCATGGCTCGTGGTTGATGGCTGATGGCTGATGGTTGATGGCTCATGGCTTGTGAGCGTTCGCGCCGCTTGATTCCAATGGCTGTTTTCCACCAGTATCCCCAAACCAGGAGCACCATACCGGCGGCCACGGGCACTCCCAATTCGGCGGCAAGCTCCAGGTAATCGTTGTGAGCGTGTCCGATCTGGAATTGATCGGTGAGATGGGACTGATACAGGCGAATGACCGTTTCGTAGGTGCCCAGGCCGGTTCCGGTCCACAGGTGGTCCTGGATCATTCGCCACGTGTCTTCCCAGATTTTGAAACGGCCGGGCGCAGATTCCTCCACCATGTCGAAGCGGGCCAGGATCTCCTCGAAGCCGATGATGCTTCCATAAACGAGCATGACGAGCCAGCAGGCGGTAATGAAAAAGACGGTACCTCCTCTTTTGACGCCTGAAAAGAGCATGAAGACGGTGAGGGCCACCAGGGAACTGAGGATCCCTCCACGGGACGCGGAAAAAAACTGGGCCAACAGGATCAACCCGATGAGAAGCGCGAGGAACCATTGTTTCTGTCGCCCTTGCCGGATCGCCTCTGTTTCTGCATGAGTCCGCTTTATGGTCGGGTCGTTTTCCCGGCGTATTTTGAGCATATGCGCGAGAAGGAAAGGCCAGATCATTCCAAGGAAATTGGCGTAATGATTGCGGTTGACAAAGGTGCCCCGCGCATTTCCCGTGCCCGCCGATTCCCATAGAACTCCCAGCGACGGAATCAGCACCTGCAGCAGTCCGTAGAAAGCTTCGAAGGCCGCGATGCAGTAGAGAATACGGAACAGCCAGTCGAGGTCCCTTGATTCCTCCAGGGCTTTTTTGAACAGGATTGCATAAGCCGCCAGGAAAATCCACCAAAACCAGGCAAAGAGGGACGGCAAAGGCATGTAGGAAATGGTCACCAGACCTTCGGCCAGGTGAGTCACTCCCTCGGATCGCTGTACCCAGCGCATCCTGGCGGGATCCAGAAAATCCCCAAATGGAGCCGGCAACGGCAGGCATTGAAGGAGGGGGTAGAAGAGAAAGAGGGCGAGCAACAGTCCCCACCCGCTGGAAAGGATCTTTCCCAGGGGGAAGGATTCTTCCGTCCAGATGGAAATCGTCAGCCCCACCATGAAAAGGGCAGCCACCGCGCTCCAGAACCAGGGACGCGCTCCCCCCAGGAGAAAAGGCAGCATCACCATGGGCAGCCCCGCCATCCAGCGGTTCCAGTAAAGAGAAAAAGCTGCGCCCGGCTCCCGCGTGGAGGGATCTTGCGCTTTCACTTTCAGAGTTATTCCTGTATCCATTCGCTGCATCAATGGGCCTTGGCATTGGCAACAGGAATAAGAGGTTCCGGGTGCCTGGCTTTCGGCTTCGAACCATGGGCTATTTGCCGGCTCCTGACCGCAACCTCTTTGACACACGGTTCACTTTCGAGCGCCGTCAGCTTTCGGACGATACTGCGCCTGAGGTGTTCGATACGCCTCAACGTGTAATGGCTGATGGGGTCGGAGATCAGGTCCTTCTTCAGATAGAGGGTTCCGAAGCATTTCTGTTGATTGACGAGGGGCAGTTCCATGGCCATTATGCCCTGGCGGCACGCCGCCTTGCCCCCATCGAAGTTCCCGGAGTTCCAGGTGTAGGCTGTATCCGTGTCGAGAGGTGGAGCCCCGGAACGGGAACCGTTCAGGCGCAATTCCGCCCAGTCCATGCGGAGGGGGGTGAGGGCATCCACGATGCGCGCCCAGAGTTCATGGGTGTCGCGGGCCTCGCCGATGGCGATCTGGAGGCTCAGAAACGTCCTGCGGTCCCGGTTGAAGCCCATTTCGTCCGAGACATCCTGGAAGTAGCCGATCATCTTGTCCACCGCGAGGTATTCGAGGTAACCGAGCTTGCGGATACCGACAATGAGACAGACCCCCAGGGTCGCCAGGATGAAACCGGCCCGTTCGTTTCTCATGTTGACGACGAGGAGCGATGCCAGTCCCAGAAACACGGTGACCGAATACATCACCAGGACGGCCTTCCTCTGGGAAAAGCCCATCTGCAGGAGCTTGTGGTGGATATGGCTCTTGTCGGGTTGGAAAAGCCGCCGGCCGAGAATGAACCTGCGGATGGGAGCCATCATGGTGTCCATGAGGGGAAGGCCGAGCGCGATGAGAGGGATCAGGATGGCCACGGTGGCCTGGCTTTTCATGCTTCCCAGGAGGCTCAGGGACGCCAGCATGTAGCCCAGGAAATAGCTGCCCCCATCTCCCATGAAGATGGAAGCCGGGTTGAAATTGTAGCGAAGAAAGCCGAGGCAGGCGCCTGCGAGCCCGGCCAATCCCACGGCCACCAGGTAGTTTTTACCGAGCAAGCTCAGGACGAGAAGCGTTATGGCGGCAAAGAAGGTCACTCCCGCCGCCAAGCCGTCCAGCCCGTCAATGAGGTTGATGGCGTTGACCACCAGGAGAAACCAGAAAATGGTTACGGGGAGAGCGAATATTCCCATTGAAACGGTCGATCCCCAGGGAAGGGAGATGATCGAAAACTGGAGCCCGCCGCAATAGGCCATGACGGCGGCGACGCCCTGTACGGCAAACTTCAAACGGGGCGGCAAACCTTTGACGTCATCGGTCAAACCCATGAGAAAAACCAGGACCGACCCGCCTGCCAGCCAGAGCAGGGAGGGTTTCGAAACGACCATCGCCAAAACTTCCGTCCGGTAAAAGAAGATGCTCAGGAGGGGAATATAAAACGCCAAAAAAATGGCGATCCCTCCCACGCGCGGAATGGGCTTTTGATGCACTTTCCTGCGCGACGGCTTGTCCACCAATCCCCAACGGGTTCCCAACCGGGCCGCCACAGGCGTCAAGGCCAGAGCTACCCCCAGGCTCAACAGAAAGATCGTCAGTATTGTCGTCATGTTCTTACCGGCAGTTCTTCAAGGTTTGAGTTTCAAGGGAAAAACACAAATCGTTTGACCTGGGGGAAAGCAAATATAGTGCCGTTACTGATTTTCAGCATCCGCAGATGACGCGGATTTTCGCAGATTGGAGAAGAATTTTCCATAATTGGAGCCTATCCGAAAACCTTCCTCGGCAGCGGACACCCCCCTTTAATGCTCATGGCTCATAGCTCGTGGGTCATAGCTCATGGCTCATAGCTCGTGGGTCGTGGGTCATGATAACATCGCTTTTCAAGAGCGTTTCCCGCTTTCCCTATTGGTTTGCATCTCTTTGCCTTTTTCATTTTTTGTTGTGACCGTTCCGGTCATGGGGGGGTAATCAGAATTCTGCGCAGCAGATCAGTCTCTAACGATGTCCAAAGGTTACCTTATTATGGGCTTGAAAGTGATCCCAGTTTTTGGGTACAATATTTTAAAAACAAGGAGGATTCAATGCTTGTTCAGACGAAGGTCCAAATGGACAAAGAAAACTATGAATTTATCAAGAAGGTTTACAAGAGCTTGCATTATAGAAGCTTGAGTGAGTACGTGCGAGACGCCGTTGCCGTCAAGGTGAGGGAGGATCGCAAGATGCTTCGGGAAAAGAAGAGATTGGATGCGATGGCCATGATCGCAAAGGGAGCGTACGAGAACCACTTCGAGTCGATAGAAGGGGAAGATTTTGAGGCCCGGTGATATCTATTGGGTGAACCTTGACCCGGCGGTTGGCGATGAGATCAGGAAAAAAAGGCCGGTTGTGGTCTTAAATGGTGGACACGAAAAGCACCTCAAGCTGGCTATCGTTGTGCCGGTCACCGGCTGGAATCCGAACTGGGAGGCAAATCCGTTTTTCGTTTCCTTGGAACCGGACCCGAACAATGGGCTTCAGAAGAAATCCGCCATAGACTGCTTCCAGGTTAGAGCTCTCAGCCACACCCGATTCGTTGAAAGGATCGGTGCCATTTCGGATACGGCAATGTACCAGGTAAAGACTGCGATTGCGCTGATTCTGGATATCGATCCCGAACACTGTGGTTGAACGAGCGCTACGTCCTTTTAATAGCCTATCTGAAAACCTTCCTCGGCAGCGGACACCCCCCTTCAATTCCCCCCTCGAGGGGATTGGCGTCAGGTTAAGAAATTAGAGAGTTTTTCATGGTAGTTTTTCCTTTCATGACGTGATTCATAGGCACAATGCCTGAGTAGCTGTTCAAGGAAAAGATTTGGCATCTGAGATGAGTGGAATAAAAGGATAAGAGCCCAGATATGTTCTTGGATAAACTGAGCAAATTTCAAAAGACTGAGATGTTTGCCCTCAGTGGCATAAGCATATGCGCTGAATTCTGCAAAGAAAGACTGAAAGAGAGTGATGAAGACAAGCCTTGAGTAGACAAGAAGCTCGATATAGCTCTTGCTCCCCTTCTGGGGCAAAGAGTTGAAGTGGAAGTGACTCTTCCATGCTTTAAAGAGAATCTCTATTCTCCAACGGATGCCATAGATTCTGCATGCAGTCAGGCTATCCCAGATATCCTCCCCAACATTGCTGAGGAATATATCCCATCCAAGGAGTTCGAGTTGCTCTTTCGTAGGATTGGACCTTCTGTCCTTCTTGAGGAGCTTTCTTCGCCTTATCTGGGCAATGTTTGCAGGCACAGGGGAGGCTACGAGTCTAACCGGCAGTCTCTCCGTAGCTCCTGCTACAATCATGGTATCCACAATAGGATGTTTTTTGAGAAGTTTAAGGAGATCGAGTCTTTCTCCATCTTCTGTATAATAATTAACATTATGCTGATAGGGAGTAAGGAAGTAGATTCCTTGACGGGTAAATAATCTAAATATGTTGAGAACGAAATAGCCAAGATCTCGGATGACGAGATCCCCTGGCCTGGCAAAGTTAAGAATATCGGCAGAGGCTTTCTGATCGTTTCTTCTAAAACCACTTAACCCAAAATGAAGGCAAGTCTGCGAGAGCAAATCATGGATGACTTGAATTTTCATGATTGCTTGCACCTTTCCCGTCTGATTACCTGAGCCGGGGAAGAAACGAACCAGACTCTCGGGCAGGTTAATGGTAGTGCTGTCCTGGAGGAGAACCCTCTTGAAACGACTGAATGCCCCTTTGGCTGTGAGAGGTTCCAGGCTGGATGCTCTAAACATGAGTGACATGAGCACTGAGCGCACAAAAGCAACACATTTGGGGGTTATCCTCTCCCAGAGGGATTGCTTTGAGATGCAAGAGCCTGCAACAAACCCCAGAATTGTGGCAAATACTTCAAGACTGACTGTGCTGTAGAGAGTCATAAGGCAGAGAGCCTTTATGAAATCGAATGGATTAAACTTTCTGATGCGCTTCATGAAGCCAGTTTCTTTGGCTTTGAGCAAAAGAGTTGCGTCATCGAGTTTAATGTCCATGTTTTCAACAGGAATCAATTGGCTGTCCTTCATTTGTTTTTCCTCCTTCTGAAGACCTCATTTAACTGATGGACACATTTAAATGTAAGTCTTCAGAATGGAAGGAAAACATTCTTAACCTGACGCCAATCCCCTCGAGGGGGGAATTAAAGGGGGGTGTCGCAAAGTCCACAGGTGGTTTCCGGATAGGTTCTAAGTACTCAAGATCGTAATTACGCACCCGTTTACCCGTGCGTTTTTGTAGGAGCGGCATCCTGCCGCGACAAAGTGTGCAGTTGCCAGTTCCTGTCACGGCTGGAAGCCGTTCCTACAAAGAAATGGCCGCATATTTACGATCTTCGGTTCTAAGGCGAAATCCCGAGAGGACACAAATTCACTCTGCGTCATCTGCGGATGGAAAGGGTCATGGAATATTCTTTCTATAAATCCTCTACGGCCAATAGGGCTTTCACGATCCTCTCGGCCGCTTTCCCGTCCCACTTTTCCGGGACCTTTCCCTGTGAAATGCCCCCTTGAAGCACCTTCCGGGCCGCCGCCAGGATGTTCTCTTTCCGGTTGCCCACGATGACATTGGTGCCTTCTTCGCAGGTGATGGGCCTTTCGGTGTTTTCCCTCAGCGTGATGCAGGGCACCCCCAGCACCGTCGTCTCTTCCTGCAGCCCTCCGCTGTCGGTGAGCACCATCCGGGCATTCATGTTCAAATGCAAAAATTCGAGGTAGCCCAAGGGCTCGGTAACCCAGATGCCCCGCACCTGGTTGCCATTGCTGAGGCGGTGAGAGAGCCCGAACTGCTCGACCATTTTGCGCGTGCGGGGATGGATGGGAAAAACGATGGGGAGGTCGCGGGCGATTTCCGAGAGCGCTTCCAAGATTCCCTCGAGAGTGGCCCGGTCGTCCACGTTGGAGGGGCGGTGCAGGGTCAGTGTCGCGTATTTCCCCGGTTCGAGCCCCCACTGATCCATGAGGTTCAATCGGCTTGCCATTTCCCTGTGCTTGAGCAGCGTGTCGATCATCACGTTGCCCACAAAGAAAATCTTCTTTTCCGGAACCCCTTCGTTGCGCAGATTCTCGTTGGCGAAGCGGTCCGTGGTGAAGAGATAATCGCAGAGCACGTCCGTGCAGAGCCGGTTGATCTCTTCGGGCATGTTCATGTCCCGGCTCCTGAGACCCGCTTCCACATGGGCCACCCGGATCCCGAGCTTCTTGGCCGTGATGGTGCAGGCCATGGTGGAATTGACATCCCCCACCACGATCACCAGGTCCGGCTTTTCCCTGAGGCAGACCTTTTCGAATTCCACCATGATCCGAGCGGTCTGTTCGGCATGCGACCCCGACCCGACTTCCAGGTCGATATCGGGCCTGGGCATTCCCAGGTCATTGAAGAAGGCCCGGCTCATCTTTTCATCATAGTGCTGCCCGGTGTGCACCAGGATGTGCCGGATACGCTCCGGGTAGCGGTTCATGGCTTCGATGATGGGAGCCATCTTCATGAAGTTGGGGCGGGCGCCGACGACATTGACGATCCGCAGATGACGCAGATTTTCGCAGATTGAAGAAGAATTTTTCATAGGTTGTACACCAGCCTCTTGTATTCCATGTATGTCCTCTCATCTCTCATGTGCTTCGGTCTCTAATCCGTGATTTCTTAGAACCTATCCAGAAACCACCTGTGGACTTTGCGACACCCCCCTTGGTCCCCCCTCGAGGGGGGAATTAAAGGGGGGTGTCCGCTGCCGAGGTAGGTTTTCGGATAGGCTCTTAATCTGTGCCAATCTGCGTAATCTGCGGATGAACGAGGTCGAGCATCTTCCGCGCCAGCTCTCCGCGGTCATAGTTCCGCGCCGCCGTGAGGCACCTCTCTTGCAACCCCTCGTACAACTCCCTGTCCTCCTTGAGCCTCACCAGCTTCTCACACAGCTCCCCGTCATTTTCCGGTTCGAAAACGAGCCCCACACCCTCCCGCTCCACAATATCGGCGGATTCCCCGGCCACCCCGTGCAGCACGGGAATTCCCATCCCCATGCATTCGAAGAGCTTGGATGGAATGACGGTGGTGAAAAGCTCCGTCTTCCTCAAATGAATGATGGAAGCATCCAGGAGAGACCAGTATTTGGCCACCTGCTCTTTCGGCACCGAGTCGATGAAAATGACATTCTCAAGACCCATCTGCATCGCTGCTTCCTTGAGAGACTCTTTCCTGGCTCCATCTCCCAGCAGAATGAACCGGAAGAGATCGCCGTCTCCTGCCTCTCCCAACCTTTTTGCCGCCCTGAGGATCGTCTCCAGCCCGTGCGCCATGCCATGAGTCCCCACGTACCCTGCCACGAACTTGCCCTCCAGCCGGTATTTCGCCATCAGCGCCCCGTCCTTCGGCATGGGATGAAACCGGGAAATGTCGACGCCATTGGTGACAACCGATATTTTTTCCGCCTCGATCCCTCTTTTCACCAGGATTTTCTTGAAGGATTCCGTCACGGAGACGATCCGGGAAGCCCTGCGGTAGAGAAACATTTCAACCCGCTCCAGCAGCTGGATGATCCTGGAATCTTCCATGGCCCCCACGGCCTTGATGGATTCCGGCCACATGTCCCTCAGTTCGAAAACAAAGGGAATGTGTTTCATACGGCCGACCATGTATCCGGCGCAGGCCGTGAAAAACTGAGGCGATGTCGCGACCACCACGTCCGGCTGTTTCACGCACGGAGAAGCGAGCACCGCCGAAACCATGAAGCTGCAGTAATCCAGGATGCGTTTCAGAAATCCCTCGTTGGCCGTGATGTAGGTCCACACCCGCAGCACCCGGATACCGTCCATGATCTCCCGGGAGATCAAAGAATTCCTGTAGCCGGGATACACCTCCCCCTTGGGAAAATTGGGCGCGCAGGTGATCACCGTCACGTCGTGCCCGGCCTTCACCCATTCCCGGCAGTGTTCGAACGTGCGGCTTGCGGGAGCGTTGACTTCCGGAGGAAAATTATCGGAGAGAAAAAGTATGTGCATTTCTTCAATCCATCCGCAGATTACGCAAAAGTTTAAAACTAAGCACCGAAGATCGTAAATATGCGGCCATTTCTTTGTAGGAACGGCTTCCAGCCGTGACAGGAACTGGCAACTGCACACTTTGTCGCGGCAGGATGCCGCTCCTACAAAAACGCACGGGTAAACGGGTGCGTAATTACGATCTTGAGTACTAAGAACCTATCCGGAAACCCCCTGTGGACTTTGCGACACCCCCCTTAGTCCCCCCTCGAGGGGGGAATTGAAGGGGGGTGTCCGCTGCCGAGGAATGTTTTCGGATAGGCTCTTAATCCGCAGATTACGCAGATTGACGCAGATATAAAAAAGCCTTCACGGTTTCAATCTGCGCTAATCTGCGTAATCTGCGGATCATCGTTTTTGAAACGGATCTCCAGACACTGACACGGAAGGCTGATTCCAAACTGCGGATGATAGCTCGAGGGTACAACGGCCACTTCCCCACCCTGCACACTCCAGCGGAGCGCCTGCCCCCCGGCAAGCCGCAGCCGCCCCTCCGCGGAATCCATGGATTCCACACGGACGTCCGGGTGAAAGTGAAACCTTGAAACCGCCTCCGAAAAGCGCCCCTCCACACCATCGGTGATGACGAGCCGATTTCCATCCATTCGCCATTCCCGCCGATGCACCGGCTTGCCCGGCAGGCGCCGGTATCCGTCCTGGCTGCAGGCGACCACGATCGCTTCGCCGTCTTCCCGCATCTCCAAATCCCGCGGATAAGCCCGCCGTGCCACACGAAATCCCCCCCACACCTCCGAGGAATTTTCCCCATCGATTTCCACCGTGTTGTGGGCTGCCGTGGAGCGCTGCCTCTGCCTTTCAATCCCAGTGCCGTAGCAGGAGGTTCCCGAATCGACGATGACCCGCTGTCCCCGGACCGACAATTCGAAGTTCAGCGTATCCGCATGGGCGTGCCCGGGGAGGTAGTCCGGCCCGATGGGCGCCACGTCGAGGAAGCCCGTGAAAGGACCCCGCTCCACCCGGATATACCCCGTTTCGCCGAGATGAACCAGGGGGAGGGCAGGGGAGGCGTCCGGCCGGATGCCCAGTCGCGACGCGTAGCTCACAAGCTCCTCTGTTACGGGAGCGATACCGAAGGCGGCGTCATTGAAAAGGACGATCCCGCCGTCGGGGTGAGTCATGAGGGCCAGCCACCGCAGCATGCGCACGCATGCTTTGCGCAGCGCCTCGACGACCGTGGAAAATCCGTGGATTACAGCCTCCGGGTATGTACCGCAGACACCGATGCAATCGAGCAGGTCTTCCAGGATGATGGCGTGGTACATGGGCGAGCGCTCGAAATGCCCGCCGTCGGGAAGCACCTGTTCCCGCAGCTCCCGCTGCATCTCCCCGAGCCCTTTGGCCAGCCATTCGTCCGCCTCGGCCCCTTCGAAGAAACACCCGGCGAAGACCAGCGCCTTCAAGTTCGCCAGCAGATGATTTCCCAGGAGGTGGTATTCCAACCGCCTGCGGAGCCGGCGCGCCTGGAGCCCCAGGCTCTGGAGCATCCCGGGCACAGGGGCGTTGCCTTTCAATATCCACTTGATCCAGTTCACGATGCGAAGCGACGTGGGATAGGGCTCCCAGCCGTTTCCCTTACCCGGCGGGTTTTCCCCGATCCATCGGCGGATATACTCCTCGTGCCACGCCTTGCGCTCCTCCGCGTCCCGTCCGTTCAAATCGTCGAAGTAATGGAGGTTATAGAGCCAGAGCTTGTCCCACCCGGGGTGGTTCCAATCCCCGGGCCCCCTGAGCGTTTTTTCCTCGTTCAAAAAACAAAAACGCCCAGGCCCCGGCATGCCCGGCGTTTTTTGCGCCCCTTCGATCCAGGGACCGGTTCTTTCCCGGCACCGAGGCAGGTTTCCCTCTTCGATGGCCGGGCGGCGCATGCGGTACCCAACGCGCCCATAGATCTGAACCGGCTTGAGGTAGCGAATGGTGTGCCAATACTGCAGGATCTTCATTCAGCCCTTGTATGCATCTTTCCTGTGCTTGAGATGCAGTAACAAAACGATACACTTCTGGTCGTTTACTTCATACCTGATGCGATAGTCACCCACTCGAATACGATACTCATTTTCATGTCCCTTCAGTTTCACGCAGCCGTGAGGGCGAGAGTCCTTCTTCAACCCCATGATACGCTTTAAGACGCGGTCCCGGGCATCTTCGGGTAGTTTATCCAGTTGCTTTTGCACCGGTTTGGGAATAAGGACCTGATATTCCATCAACCCTTTTCACATTTGCCGGCTATATATTCATTAATGGTCATGTAATCTCCCGCTGCATAAGCAGCACGGGCTTCCTCTATCTCAGCTCTAACAGCCGGATCCTGTTCCCATGTTTCTTCTTCCATGCGAGCCAGCTCGTCTTCCAAGAACGCCCAGAGGCGACGTTTATCTTCGATACTCAGCTCTGCAATAGACTGCACCAGAGATTCAAAAGGAACCAACAACTTAACTTTCTTCTTTGCCATGAACTTCCCTCCGGAAACTTTTTTTGATTTATGCACACATAAAAGTATTGCGCACACAAATCCTGTTGGCAAGAGGGACTTCTTCAGCCCGTAGCGCAGATTGATCAGAAAATTCTAATTTGGAGACAGTGCAAATTAACTTCCATGACTGGAACGATCACAACGAAAAATGAAAAAAGGCAAAGATATGCAAGGCAATAAGGAAAGCGGGAAACGCTCTTGAAAAGCGATATTATTATGAGCCATGAGCTATGAACCATGAGCCTTTTTTCATATAAAATAATCTGCGTCATCTGCGGATGCCAGGTGGATCGTCACCCGGCTCACTTCCACCAGTTCTTCAAGCGGTATGGGGCCGGGTTTGCCTTCCTTGACCGCCTCCACAAAGGCCGCCGCGCAGGCCGCCTGCCCCTTGTCCTGCCGCCAGAGGTTCATCTTCCGGAATCCCTTCCAGCCGAACCCGCGCAGCTTCCTGAAATTGTCGAGCTGCAGCACCCGCCCCCCGCAAAAGACTTCCAGCCGCTCCTTGGGAAACGACTTGTGCCCGTCGGCGAAATAGTGGACCGTGCCCAGGGAGCCGTCCGCAAAGCCCAGGGTGAGGGTCGCCTTGTCTCTCAGGCGGTCTTCGCCGACGTAGGCGGCATCATAGCGGGTGATGGCCGATCCCGCCAGGAACCTGAGCAGATCGATGAAGTGGCACGCCTCCCCGATGATCCGCCCGCCCCCCACCGCAGGGTCCTGGGTCCAGTGGTCGCCGGGAATCTGCCCGGCATTCACCGTCATAATGAACGACTTCGGCCCCTGCACGCCGCTCAGCAGCTCCTTCATCTTCCGAACCTGGGGAGCAAACCGCCGGTTGAACCCGACCATTACTTTGGGCGGTGCGGGAGAAGCGGGGAGAGACGCAACCGTATCCTGAATTTCGGCCAGTTCATCGAGGGTGAGGCACAGGGGCTTTTCGACGAAAACATGCTTCCCCGCCCTCAGCGCCTCGCACACGAACCGGGCATGGGTGTTGTGCCGCGTAGCGATCACAACCGTGTCGATCTCCTCATGAGAGAGTATCGTCTCCGCCTCGGTGGTAGCCTGCTGAAACCCAAACTTCTTCCCAAAATGGACGGCGCTCACCCCGCCGCTGCTGGCCACGGAATGGAGCGCCGCTCCCGCCGCTTTGAACGCGGGAATGAGCACCCGCCCCGCGTAATTTCCCGCCCCGATAAAACCAACAACCGCTCTGCTGTCTCGATCTATTTCTTTTTGCTTTTCAGCTTCAAGAGCTACAACTCTTCCGGTTCTATAGGTTTCATCTGCGCCAATCTGCGTCATCTGCGGATGGTATTCTAAAATGATCCCCAGGTAAGGCTCTTTCCCTCCCAGAAGCTCATAAGCCCGTACCGCCTCTTCTATGGGAAATCGATGCGTAATCAGCGGACGGACACCGAGCCTCCCCTCCGCCATCATGTCGAGCACAGCCTCGAAGTTCCGCTGTTCCGTCCATCTCACATACCCCACCGGGTAATCGCACCCCTTCTCCTCGTACTGGGGATCATACCGCCCCGGCCCATACGAGCACGATACCTGGAAGGAAAGCTCCTTCTTGTAAAAATCATCCCGCGACAGCTCGAGCCCCGTCACCCCCACCAGGACGATCCGCCCCCGCTTCCGGCACATGAGCGCTGCCTGGTGCACGGGCTCGCTGCTTTTTGTACTTGCCGTGATGAGTACCCCATCCACGCCCCGCCCGCGTGAAAACCCTTTGCTGCTCAGCACCGGGTCTTCCCCCCCGGAGAGGTCCACCGTCTCCGCCCCGAAGCTCCTCGCCAGTTCGAGCTTCCGCGGATCGAGATCGATTCCGAGCACCCGGCACCCATGGGCCTTCAAGAGCTGCACGGCCATGAGCCCGATCAACCCGAGCCCCGTGACCACGAAGCATTCCCCCAGCGTGGGCCGGGCCAGTCTCACCCCCTGGAGCGCGATGGCTCCCACCACAGTGAACGCCGCCTCCTCGTCGCTCACCCCATCGGGCACCCTTGCGCAGAGGTTTCCGGGAACGCACACCATTTCCGCATGCGCGCCGTTGCTGACGACCCTCGCTCCCGGCTCGAACAGCCCCCCCGGATTCTCCCTTCCCGACCCGATGACTTCACCCACATTGCAATAGCCCAGGGCAATGGGTTGATCCAGCTTGCTTCGCACGGCTTCGAGCGTCGGGGCGAGCCCATCGGTCCGGACCTTCTCCAGGACTTGTTTGACCTTGTCCGGCTGCTGCCGCGCCTTGTCGATCCATCCGGCCTTCCCGAATTCCAGGAGCATGCGCTCCGTGCCCGCGGAAACCAGGGATGCATGGGTCCGAATGAACAAATGCCCCGCCCTGGGTCCGGGGCAGGGCACTTCGGCCAACTCGGTTTTTCCGTCTTTGAGATTCTGGAGGACCTGTTTCATGGGATTGGATAAATCTCGTTCTTTCTTTAAAGATAGGATGAGGGATGTTTTAGTGACAGGCAAAATCGAACATCGGCAAACCGAACGATAGACCTTTTCGAAGTACCGGGTCAGCAGTTCAAAGGGAATTCGGCGGTATCAGCGGTGATGACGCGAAGGGTTTGTATCGGCAGGAATAAACGCAAGGGATTTCCGGGTAGCGCAAGAAACCCCTAGTGCTCATAAAAAGATCTAGCCGAACTATCTTTTGCATCGACAAAAAGACCGATGCCACCTCCCTGCTCAGAAATCAGAACGGTGCGATGGATCGCTTCCATGAGAAGCATTTCGCCGTATCCTTGCCTTCGATGCTTTGTCGACACAGCGAGTCGGGCGAGCCGAACAGCGGCAAGAGGATGTTTCGGGTATTTCCTGGCATATTTGGTGGGAAGATGCTGTGCATGTATTTCGCATAACGCCAAGGTGAAAAAACCGATAACGATTCCGGGGCGTTCGGATCTGCAAGGACCCATGTACGGGATATGCCCTTGGCTGCGTGCTGCCTGGCTGTCGCTTTGAAAAACGCATTCAATTCGGCACTCCCGCAGTCAAATGCGACGCGATCATGGCCAGGTCCTAAAGGGACTATTTCGGGCACGGCAGCTCTTGCTTTCTGCGTGCGGCAGCTTTTTTCATTACCTCATTAGGTTCCGGCGGATGGTCCAGCAAATGAAAAACCATATCAGCCGCCTTTCGGGACAGATGAATGACCCTCTCCCGCTCCAGCACGTTATCGGCTTTTTCCAGCGCCGCCTGAACCAGGAATTGATTCAGTGTGGCACCGGTCAACCGGGCCGCCTCCACAATCTTTTCATAAATCTCGGAGGGCATCCGGGCCGGTATCCTTTCCTCTGATTTGATCTGCGCCATCATCTACCTCCTTTTTAAAAGGATAGCATCCTTGGCGTCATTTTTGCGATGCTTCAACGTCTCCCAATCTGCGAAAATCTGCGTAATCTGCGGATGGAATTTTTTTGCCCGTCAGCCTATTGCTTTGACGTAGGGATATTTCAAAATCTTGCTGTCGGAAGTTACGAGCCGGCAATCGTATATTCTTGCCGTCGCCACGATGAGTTGATCTGCAGGATCGCGATGGAATTCGCCTGGGAGTCGAGTGGATTCGATGGCGATTTCCGGTGAGAGCTCCACCAGGCGGATACCGGGATAGTTCAAAGCCTCGTCAAACCAGTCCCCCAATGGGCAAGGAAGCTTTAAGCGATTGTACTCGACAAGTTTGGCGACTTCCCAAACTGAGATGGCACTCACACCGATAAGGTCCGCCTCTGCGGCATCGATTACCTTGACCTGCCGACGAGTGAGCTGGGAATCTCCATGCACCCACCAAACCCAGATATGGGTGTCGAGGACAATCATTTCAAGGCTTCCCAGTCTTCTTCCGCAACACTGCCAAATGGATCTATATATTGAATCGGCTTTCCAGTCAGCGGACGGCGCATATTCCCTGGTTCTTTGTGTTTGTGCCTGCGAACGATGACCTCCACTTTATCTCCAGCCTGAAAGGGGAGTCCCTTGACTGTGAGAGTGCCATCCTTTGCGACTTCTGCTTCTGTTCTATAGGCTTGCTGCATTTTTGCCTCGTTTCTTCCTGCTGACCATTATCTCATTGATAAAACAATGAGATACACCGAGGAAACGATAAGGGTCCGCTTAGAGCCTATCCGAAAACCTTCCTCGGCAGCGGACACCCCCCTTCAATTCCCCCCTCGAGGGGGGGGACCAAGGGGGGTGTTGTAAAGTCCACAGGGGGGGCGGATAGGCTCTTAGTTCAGGCGACCTCGACGATCTTTTCGTGGACTGCGGAGGGCATGCGGTCAGATATTCTTGCCCGCTAATCTGATCCGTGCCGTCGTCTACTTCTTTTCTTTAAAGAGGTAGCATCCGGGCGTCATTTTGACAATATCCCAATATCCCAGGGTTTTTAATCTGCGCCAATCTGCGGATCGACAGGATCGTGGAATATTCTTTTGCCCGAGAGCCTCCCGGGCACTACGCGGCATACGGCCGGACCTCCTTTATTCTACCCACACCTCTTGAAGTGACTTTGCTTCGAGCACCCGTTCGGCCCACTGGTCCAACTGTTCCGACGACGCAGACGCCAGGCGATCTTTCGCCCAGTCCGGCAGAGGACCAAAACGACGGGTCAGTATCTTCTCCAGGAGGCCACATTTTCCCTCCAGCTTCCCTTCCAGTTTTCCCTCGTGCCTTCCTTCCAGTCTTCCTTCCAGTTTTCCTTCTCGCCTCCCTTCCAATTTTCCTTCCTGAAACCCCTTATCCTTTATGTATTGAGCCAACATGGCGGTCTCCTCTCTCTCCGTCATCAGGCGGTCGTACTCTGTCAACTTTGTTCCGCAGGGTTCCCCCCCGTTGATTCCCCCCTTGAGGGGGGCAGGGGGGTGTTGTCTTGCCCGGCATAACAACTTTGACGGAGCAGTAGATGGCTTCACGCTCCTCGTCCCGGATTTTCGCGTAGACATCGATGAAGTCCACATACTTGTCAAACAGCATCGGCGCCGCCAACCTGAAAAGTCCCAGGTACGCCTGCTGAATCACTTCCGCCCGCTCCTCCGGTTTATAATCCATCTTCGGCAGCAGAATCTTCACGATGGGATTGTGATGATCGTAATCCGCATCGTGCCCAACGGGATTATTTCGGGCACGACGGCTCTTGCTTTCTGCGTGCGGACGCTTTTTGCATTGCGTCCTTCGGTTCCGGCGAATGGTCCGGCAAATGAAAAACTATGTCCGCCGCATTTTTCTTACCTTTTCCAAGTTTCTTGTAAAGAAAAGCGCCATCCAAATAGTGACTGTGTGCCAAAACTTCCTGCCGAATGTGTTCGCGAGTGTCCACTTCATGGATCAGTCGGCCGTACTTCAAAATCTGATGCTGGAGCAGCGGTGTGGCCCAGCTTTAGATGTCATTCGACGGCTCAGACAGACATTTCTTTGTTGACTCTCTGAGTCTGCACGCCTTCTGCTTCTCGTCGTTTGGTGAAGATCAGTGTAGCGATCGGCATGGAATTCAATTCCAGTTTGGAAAGGTCGACCTGTTGACCGGCATCCTCAATCTCCATACCGACGACTCGGCCCCGTTCATCGAAGTCCAGAACAATTCCTGGAGCCACTTCTTCCGATTCGATGCTCGTGCCGTCTGTAAATTCTATATAAAGCATGTCATCATCAGGGTAATATTGAAAAACCATCGGGTTATCCTCTTTCAAGGTTTGAATCGCCGGTCGGCAAAGGCATTATGGACTGTTTGCCCATCCGGCTCCGTGACGACGCGAAGGTACTTGCCCCATTCAGGAATGAAGGCCCATTGCCGAATTCTCCCGTTGGGCTGTCTTTCCGTGCGGAGGGGATGATCTAAAACGTATTGAATCCATTCCATCTTAAGGTAAGGCCGCCGCAAAAGCACGCTATAGGTGAAATATTCCGTGGTTTTCATCTGTTGTGGCTTGTTGAACATTGCTTGTTAGAATTTCGGCGATGCGCCTTCCTTCCCGCCTTCCTTCCTGAAACCCCTTATCCTTTATGTATTGAGCCAATATGGCGGTCTCCTCTCTCTCCGTCATCAGGCGGTAGATGGCTTTACGTTCCTCGTCCAGGATTTCCGCGTAGACATCGATGAAGTCCACATACTTGTCAAACAACATCGGCGCCGCCAACCTCCTGCCTCACAAATTCGATACGTTCGAGTTGTCCGTAGGCCTGCAGCGCTTCCGGCAACAACCAGGAGAGGGCCTCTTTCGGGAAATCCAGGAAGACATTCTTGAAATTGTGGTCGTGCGCCTGCATGAGTTCTCCACGTCGTGCCCAACGGGATGATTTCGGGCACGGCAGCTCTTGCTTTCTGCGTGCGGACGCTTTTTGCATTGCGACATCCCTGCGTCATCTTGACAATATCCCACTATCTCAAGGTCCTTAATCTGCGAAAATCTGCGTAATCTGCGGATGGAAAGGATCATAAGATACTGCCGCGACAAAGTATACAATTGCCGGTTCCTGTCACGGCTGGAAGCCGTTCGTACAAAAAATTGGCCGCGCACTTACAATTTTCGGTACTTAAGCTTGATAGTCTCGCAAAAAGTCGCAAAAGGCCTTATTTCGTCATTCCGGCGAAAGCCGGAATCCAGTGTTTTTAGTTACTTACAAAACATCTGGACCCCGGTTTTCACCGGGGTGACGACTTTTTACGAATCTATCAGGCTTGCAGCTGTTCTGTGTTGAGTCCCAGAGCCGAGGCAATTTTCTTGAGAGTAGAGGTACGGAGCCGGGCATCGGGACGCTCGAACTTGACGACAGCCGCCTGAGACACTCCCATACGGGTTGCCAGCTCTTTTTGAGTGATACCGAGGTGTTCCCTCCAAGCTTTGACAAGTGGCTCATTCCGCAGGACATGCGCCTCGACGACTTCCTGGGGTATGCCGCAGGCGCGAGCCTTTTCGGCTTCCAGAAGGGGCTTGATGCGACGCCATTCTTCCCAAGGTACCAGGACAAAGGCGGGTTCTCCGTCGTGTTTGATCGTTTGGTAGTCAGTAGGTGTGCTCATCGCGTTTTTTTACCTCCTCAATGCCGACAATGCTGATTTCCTCCCTTCTTAATCTGCTTAAGCGCCTTGGGTTGCCAGATGACTTTCATTGTGGAGGTAATATAACTCGATATAACTTTTAATCAATAATAAAAGCTATATTGATCCTTGAATGATCTCTATTCTGTCTCACAAATTGAGGCGAAATCCGTCATGAGTTGCCATAAAACCATGTCCACGAATTGAAGATGAGCCTATTCCCAGGCGCAATCGATCACAAAACCCTAATCCCGAGAGGGCACAAGTTCAATCTGCGTCAACCTGCGTAATCTGCAGATGGAATTTTTTTGCCCACCCAATCCCCAGTGCTACGTGGCGTATGGCCGGACTTCCTTTTCCAGGCGGTCGCCAAGCCGGCGGCGGGTCTCCTCCAGGTCATAGTCAGTCTGAAGCCCCATCCAGAAGCCTTCGCTCATCCCGAAGCAGCGGGCCAGCCCCAGAGCAGTGTCCGCAGTGATGGCACGCTTGCCGAGCACAATTTCGTTGATCCGCCGGGGTGGAACGCCGATCTCGCGGCCCAGCCTGTTTTGGCTGATGTTCATGGGTCTTAGAAATTCGTGCAGGAGCACTTCACCGGGGTGAATGTAGGGGTAATCCTTCCGCCATACAGGTTGCCTCATGAAATGAGTCAACTACAAACTCATTGTATGCAGAATTGAGTGGAGCCAGCATTCTGGGTTTTGCTTGTTCATCTTACAGTAAATATTAAAAAAAACATTCGGTTCAGTTCGTAATAAACGATTTCAGTTGATCCTCCAGGTCAAGAATAACTCCTGTCGAACATGCGACGCTCTCCAGACTGTCACCGGGTTTGCCATCAAGAATGTGTTGTCCTATGGTCCGATACATTAGATGATAAGTTAGCATTTTATTGATTCTTTTGCGCCGAAGGATGCGGTTCCGCCCTTCAGCCTGGTACTCTGATCCATTGGTCATCTTAACGGTTACATCATTTGCCCGAAGTTCGATGTAATCCTGAACACCAACCCGCTGGCTACCCTCATCAGTGAGGGTCATCGTGAAAACGGCACCATTCATTAATTCGATAGTCACGTTTAGCGAACCATTTGTAAAAGGCTTTACACTGGCTGATTGTACTGATGAGAACCGGTTGAGATAAAGGAAATGGTCAATCCAGTGGCAACCGTTGGAAACAAGACGAGTGCAGGAATTTGGCCAATTGTACCAATGCAGTGCCGGTAATGGCACCTCATATACGATGCAGTGGTAGTTAATCGGCGCATCAGCGCGCTGCCCCAGGTCCTCAAAAGCAAAGTCGTTAAAGGGCAGATATCTTTTGTGGAAGCATGCGTAGAGTTTGCCTCCACCATGCATTGCTTCCAGGAGTTCCTCCAGTTGGGAGTGCGTGGTACAGATTGGTTTTTCGACCACTGCAACAGCATCATGGCGAAGCGCATGAATGGCAATTGGAGCATGTGTATGATGGAATCCGGCGATAAAATACACATCTGCCCTGTCATCAGGGGCAGGGTAGGGGGCGGTGCTCCAGGTTATGTGAGATGATGGATTGGGACCGATTTGGGTTGTGTCTATTTCATGAATGGACTTAATACAAACGCCTCTTGGGGTGTTGGGCAAAATGATTGTTTTGGCGTAATTGCCCAGACCGTATAGTACTGCCGACAGTTCTTTTGCCTTTAGTTTAGCAGATTGTAGGTTTAAAAAACGATATAGGATTTCAGGTCGTATCTGAGAACATTCCACGCTCTCCTGGGGAGATGGTGGCGGTGGCTGTTTTTCTGATGGGTTCTTACTGCGAGGAAACTTTTTTCCGGAAGATCGATCAACATGCGTTAGCCATGCTTCCACCTCATCCAAGGCCGCGGAGCATGCTGCACAGTCAAGATTGAAGCCGGAATAGGGGTTCCAGCCATGTAGAGCATCCAACGTCGTTATTCTCTGCCAAAGATTGTGTTCTTGCCAATCCCAGTGGATAATACTTTCACTATCATTGAACTGTTCAGGCCCGCCCCAAAGCCGAACCAACTGTGATGGAATTGAAATCACCTCCGAACAGTATGGATGGTTACCGTGAAAGTACTATGAGCTCTCGGGAACAGTCCACCATCTCCGCTTTTGGGCGGATTGAAAAAAACCTGAGTTGTGGTAAGGTCTGTTCAGATCGCAGTGGGCAGCATATGGTACTGGCGCAAAGCCGCGATCCATCGAGGAGCATTGCGCTGAACCATCAGCTCTTTGTAATCCACCTGTGAATCTCGATAAGGTACCCTGCGACTGAGCAGAATGAAAACGATTTTCAGAATCTTATGAGCCAAAGCAATAATGGCGCGCTTGTGTCCCCGGCGTATGACAAGCCCCGAATACTTGCTTTGGAACATGCTTTTGGTACGACGTGCGGCATTGGCCATTTCGCACAACAGTCGTCGTACATATGGGTTGCCCTTGCGAATGCGACCGCTTTTTCGCTTTCCGGCGGATTCGTTATTGCCAGGGCAGACCCCGGCCCACGAGGCCAGACGCTGTGGGGAGCCGAAGGCCTCCATGTCCAGTCCGATCTCGACGATCAACATAGCCGCACCCACGGCATCGATTCCAGGTATGGTCTGGAGAAGGTCCAGAGCCCAGCGGTGAGACTCCAGTTCAGCCAGCAATTGGGTGTCGAATCGAGCGATACGGGCCTCGAGCTCACGGATGTGCTGGAGGATTTCGCGCAGGACGAATCGATGGGCGGGAGTCAAATCGCCATCGAGTGCGTCGAGCAACTCCTCGGGAGTGGCTTTGAGCCTGGAGTTGGCAAACTCCAGCGCCTGCAGGGGTGTTCCGCCCTCGATCAAACATTCGATCATATGCCGGGCGGCTTGACCGTGAATATCACTGACCACCACGGAAAGACGTATTCCGCCATCCGTGAGGACTTTATGAAGCCTGTTCTTTTCACTGGCAAGCATCCCAACCAGCTTCTGTCTCTCACGGGAAATCAGACGGAGGTTTCCCAGTTCTTCTGGAGGAATGAAGCTCCCGCGAAGCAGGCCGCAACGGGCCAGCATGGCCAGCCAGCGACTGTCGGCCACATCCGTTTTGCGACCGGGAACCTGCTTGACGTGTCGGGCATTGACAACGGCGGCAACGATTCCCTCGCGTTCCAAGGCCGAGTAGATGCTCTTCCAGTAGATGCCCGTGCTCTCCATGACCACAATTTCGGGGTTGGCGTCTCTGGCCCACCTGGCCAAAGCTCGCCGATCCCGCTTAAACGTACCGAAAGTCAGTGTTTCCGTGTGGATCGATCCGTCTTCCTGTTCCGCAATCAGACAGGCCGTCACATGCTTTTGATGAACATCAAGGCCTATAGCGCTCTTGTGGATCGGTTCCAGTTCCATGTCCTCGACTCCTCCTGTAAAATGTATGTTGAGATGGCGAGGACATGTTTCGAATCAACCTGCGGGTGCCCGGCACCCGTGGCCCTATTACCGTGCGCTCTCTATAGAAGCAATCCGGGGTGCGATGCGAAACAATGGGTCTCGTTAGCTGACTGGGTCCAAGCCACGTATTCACTTGCGCGACCTCGCCCTCGCCAGCTCCCTTTATACCACCTTTCATCATCAGGGGTGCCGCGAACATCTCGGCATGAACGTTAGTTCCTATAAAGAGAACAGTAGAATCGGCGGGAATGCCTCCTGCAGGACCGGCGAGCACACGACCAATACCGGCAACCATCGCCTTTGCGTTGCGAGCTTTTTCCTTCCTGCGTGAAATGATTTTGCGTACAACTTCGCGTAAACCTATTTCCTTCGTGTAATTAAAAACCATGCGAAGGCTATTTCGCCTGACAAAATATTGATTTGAAATCGGATACAAGACGACATTTTTTGAAACTTCAATCAGATAACTGTCTTTATTCCGGTGTGGCAGAAGAAACCCAGAATTCCATTTTGTACCGATCAATATCGACTGAAAGGCGAGGTTGTGATTCAATGGTTTCATAAGCCAGAAATTTCCAGGTCTCAGTAAGCCGAGCGGTGGGACGAAACTCTTTTTGCAGCACTGGTTGGATGAGACATATTTAATCACAAACTTTTAAATGCTCGCACCGTAAAACAGTGCGCGGTTCTGCTCTATAACCTCTTGATCATCAAGTTTTTCATAAGCGTAGCGTGCAGCTCCGGTAAAAAACTTGCTCAACTCCTCTTGAGAGTATTGAGCAAGCGTTTCTATGATCTTGCGGAACTCCTCCGGTTTGGAAAGTGGAACCACCCAGCCGGCGTTATGCTCTTCAAGGTCCTGCCAAGGTGTCTGATCACTCAACAGGACCGGACATCCTGCAGAAAGGGATTCCAAAATGACGTGGCCGAAGTTCTCGCCTTTTGTAGGAAAGAAGAAAAGATCGTACTCGGAAAAAACCTTCTGCACCTTGCTTGCCTCTACCGGACCGAGATAGCGAGTCTGGATGTTTTTCGGAAGTTTCGAGATGAGCCTTTGGCATTCGTACCAGTAATCCTTGTCCCGATCGACCGGGCCATAGATATCAAAATCTATATCCGCCTGGATTTTGGCCAGAACGTTCAATGCATATCCAAGGTTCTTCATGTTGGTGATGCGAGACAGAAAGATGATTCTCAAGGGCTTATGCCCATACTTTCCAAATGGCAACAGCTCTTCGTTGGACGATGCTAATATGTTGGGTGCCAGAGTAATGTCGGGTGCCAGAGTAATGTCGGGTGCTGCCGCACCTCCTGATTTCAGGTTGTGGTGTCTCAATCCATTAGGACATCTAAAGAATTCTCTAAGTATGTCTTGTTTCTCAAATTCACTACTGGCCTGCCATTGGACTTTCGAATAGAGGCCTACCATTTGTGCAGCTAGAAGGTAAGCATGTTTTTTAGGTTTCTTTAGATTGATGGCTCCCGCTGAGAATTCGCCACGCGGCGCTACGATGACAGGGGTCTGCGGAATCAAACCCAGCCGATGCAAAAACAATGGAGTTCCAGTAAACTGAGGATCAAAAAAGCTATTCAGATACAGGATGTCATAGGGCTTTGAAACTATCGCTCTCCGGAAACCTCTGATTGTCTTGTCCGTCGGAGAAATGTAATAGACTTGGGCTTTCCCTACCTGTTGCCAACTGTTTTCCTTGATGTGAGGAAAAGGGTCTGTATCTTGAGTGTCCCGGTCGCTCGTAATGATACTGAAATGAAATTCATCTCCTAGGCGATCGACCATTCCCGCAATCGTCTTAATGGGGCCTCCAGCTTTAAAACCTGGAAGATAATATGCGCAAAGAACTAACACATTCATCATATTTGCCTCAAATGTGACTTTTCTCGAATTGCTCTTTGTTGTTCAGCAATGCGCTAATCTGTTAACCAAGTTATGCTGCACATGTGTCGGATATCCTTCGGCTTACAGGCTTCAGCGCTCAACACTGATCCAGTAATTCTCGATAAAGTTTGACATACTGGGCAGTAATTGCTCGGGGTTGAAAGCGCTGTACATTCTTAATGCCCTTTTGGACGAGATCTTCACGATAGTTTGAATCCTTCAATATTCTTAGAATTCCCGCTCGGATGCTCGCCACGTCAAACGGATCAACCAGACAGGCGGATTCACCCGCTATCTCGGGCATGGAGAGGATGTTGCTGGTGACAACCGGTCGACCGGTTGCCTGGGCTTCCACAATCGGCAGGCCAAAGCCCTCATAAGTGGAAGCGAAGACGAGCATATCACAGCGGCAATATTCCTCGACAATCTGTTCATCTGAAATATTTGATGCCGACGAATACTCGATTCCAAACCGCTGCAATACTGTTGTTTGGCGATCAGTCAGCGTGCCTATCACACGGAGGTGACACGGAATCCCCTGAAGCGCCTCCGCCACTCGTTCCAGGTTTTTATTTGGTCCTGTACCGACTTGAAGAATGATGGGCTTAGTGATGTTGAACTCTTTGGGCGTGGGCTTGAAGGCTGCGGATACGCAGTCATGAACGACGCGAACCTTCTGAGGATCGACCTTGACATAACGGAGGAGGTCTTCCTTCGTGGAATTTGATATCACCGTCACCAGAGCTGATCGTTTTATAGGGAGCCAATACCAGAAGAAGAGAAATACCCTCCTGTGGAGGAGTTGGGGACGCCCTTAACTTATTAACTTGGCAGATTGCTGTGAGAAAATTGGTCGCCCGAGGAGCAGAGATCTCAAGAATAGAGGAGCCGGACCTGGCTTAAGTTAGTAAGTTAAGGGCGTCCCAATATTACACACGCAAGCTTGGGGATACGCAGTGCAAGCGGACTATTATTCTGAAATTCCTATGTTTTCATCTTCCATAAGATGGATCGATCTTACCTGAAAAATGAATAGGTTATTTATGCACAATTACTTACCACACATATAACCTTTCTCGAATTGCTCTCAAGTTCTCTGAGCCGGACGTTCAAGAGTGTTCCTCTATATAGTGCTTGACCCATTCAGAAGCCAAGCGTTGCGGCAGCGAAGAACCAAAGAACTTTTCGCTTAACAGCTCTCTAGTGTGGGATGAGTGGAGGAGTCTATTGCTAAATCTAATTATACCTGTCAGCCTGTTTTTCGCCTGAAGAAACTCAGAGCGTGCAGCATTCCATGCCTTGCGCTTTTCACAAACACTTTCTTGATCGATTCGATTCTCAACCCACTCCAAGAAACTGCTCCAATCTGCCTCTTCATTACTGGCAGATGGGTCAGGGATGCCCGATGACCTCAGAAAATAACAGACTCTTGCCGCCGTAGAATCGCATAGTTGTCGTTTTCCTGCCTGATCGAGAGAGATCTGTTCTGAATGCTTGCGTATTCTCACAAGTGGCTTCTTAAAGCAACCAAGCTTGCCCTTTTCAGATAACCGTAGCCACAGATCGGTATCTTCAGATCTTTTGATACGTGGATTATATCCGTGAACACGCTGAACCAAATCAGTACGATAGAATGCTGATGAATGAGGGAAAAAAGCCATGGATCTTTTCAAACGATGTAGAAGTTGATCATGCTTAGCAGGATAACTGTGTCTCTTCAGTACTGATCCACTGTCATTGATTTCGAGAAACCCCGTTCCGAGTAGTACTATTTCAGGATTCTTCCTAATAAACGCGATCTGTTCTTCCAACCGGGTCGGCTCACAAAGATCGTCGGCATCGAGTCGGGCAATCCATGTACCCTTGGCATGTGCAATGCCAACATTTAGTGAGTCAGCAAGGCCAGTATTTTCTTTTCTGATTGCGACGATTCGTTTATCCCTACTGCAATAAGACTGAATGATATTCCATGTCTCATCTTCTGAGCCATCATCCAGAATGATAAACTCGAAGTTCTTAAATGTTTGCTGCAGCACACTGTCGATTGCTTCATGCAACCAGCGGCCGGCGTTGTAACAGGACATCAGCACAGTGATCTCAGGATTTGTACTACAAGATGCCTTGTTCATACTCTTATCCATTCATCTGGGATCAACCCCTTAAAACCCCATGCCGCTTTGCCTTCAATCATCAGATCAGGTGTCACGATAATCTTCTCTTTATGCAACCCCAGCCAGGCCCCCCACCAACTGAAGGTGCTGTTGGCGGTAATGAAGTGTTTGCACTGGCTCATGAGCCATAGATCGGCATAGGCGTTTTCGTCACCTCGGTTGTGGGAAACAAAAGTCACCCGGGCTTCGGACAGGCTAAGCTTTGCACGGGCTGCCTCCGGATCATCGGAAAAGAGGAAGTAATGCGGCGAGTCAATCGTGCTTTCCATTAGGGCGATAGCGCGCTGGTAGTAGTCGACTGAAATATTGTGGGTCGCTGTACCGCCAGGAGCGTCGAACCATCGCACATGCAGGGCCACGGCCTCGCTGCTGCGAATCTCTTCCGCCATGCGTTGGTTATGTGCATCCGTAGGAGGAATGATCTTGAGGTCCTCGCGGATGGTCCGTTCCACATCCTTGAAGTAGCCTTCGCTTTGCCACAGACCATCCAGATAGAGCGTTCCCCTTACTTTCAAGCTGAGAAGACGTTCATCGAAATCCAGCCCTTCCTGCTCTACATAGCGCCTTTTTTCAAAAGGCTTTCTGCGGGACAACCATTTCATCACGCCTCGCCGGTAGCGCTCGAAGGGTTCAAGACGTTCTGCCGCTGTTGCCTTGCGGCAGGGAATTTGGAAGTGGTCCAGGGCGTACCGGCGGCGGTACTGCAGATCGCGCACAAAACCGGTCACGTCATCGATGACCAGTTCCACACCGTTGACCAAAGCCAGTCGACGGGCAGCGGCATAACAGAAGAGTTGGTTGCCGAGGCCGCCTTTGATGCGGGCAATGATTTTCAACAGGTTTAGCATTCCTTATGTAATTGAGGGTAATTCCAAATATTATAAAAATAATAATCTGTATTTGACCTGAAGTATACATAATTTCGGTCATCATAAAAATTATATAAATTATCATTGTATATAATGATATGTTTATTAATGCGGTGGATAACACATCAAAACGACTATGTGGATTTGTTAAATACTGAAATATTTTTAAAAGTATGAATATATATAATATAAATGATAATATGCCACTATAATTTATCAGTGCAATGAATCCATTTTGTTCATGTGCAATAGTTACAATTCCTTGTGACGATGCTGCGCTTTGATAATTGCCTACTCCAATGACCGGTGAACTTAATGCCACAGTTAGACCATCTATCCAAGCCCTTAATCGATTATCTTCAAGTTGTAGCCTTCCGCTCAGTGTTGAAATGATACCGCCACTAAGAAATTCTTTATTAATTGTGAAAATCATACCGACAAATATTGTAAAAATTAATATTGTAACAACAACATTTTTAATATTTCTAATCAAATTGTTTTTATATAATGCATAGATACTAGTAATAAATCCTGCTACGTAACCTGTTCTAGCACCAGTAAATATTGCACTTATAAATATGATTACAGTTATTAATAAATAAAATAACATTTGTTTTGGTTTTAGCTTTTGAAATAAAATTCCGAGTACTGTTGAAACTCCAATCCATAGATATGCTGACTCATACGCATAAGAGTTGCCTAGTCCTGCGTAACGATAACCAACCTTTTGAGATGAAATATCGTAAATTTCAATAGCAGGAAGATGTATTAAGTTTAATGATTGTAAAAAAATCGCTAAGCTACTAATCATTGCCGCGAATATAATAAAGGATATAAAAGTCGTACATCTCTTGGTGTTAAGAGGTATAGACAGGCAAGATATAAATACTGTCAAAGGTATTATAAATCCAGATCTCAGAACATCAAATTGTGAGAAATGAAAAATTCTTATAAGACTGATGAAAAATAGGAAAACAAGAGCTAGTTTTGCAATGTTGAATTTTTTAACGCTTCTCAAGGCATAAGAAATAGAAGTCATTAAGAAACCTAGGCTCATTAGCTCTACCATTCTAGGGTAGCCTTGAACTCCTCCTACCGAGCCTGCCCCTTGCTGAAAAGATACTTCAAATCCTGATGGTGATATTCGAAGTTCTGGCCATACAGAAAAAATAATTATTGTAAGAAGAAGGATATAAGATAATCGCCCTTGATTGAGGTTGCGTTGTGATATCTTTGTATTTTCTATGATTGAAATCATATGAATATTCTAATCATTCCTCCGATGGCTATTTTAATGCTCTATCTCTACCGCCGAACTGAAATGAAACTCGATATAGGAGAACATCCCTTTATTCTTCGAAAGGACGCATACAATTTTCTGCAAAGTTCCGTTGGTAAAAGTGAAAGTAACAGCAACGCTAACGCCTTGCTTCGTGCTGTATGCCGGAAAGACTCCATGGACATCTTGCGGGTTAATCTCTTCTGGCCACTCAGAAGAGTGCCCAAGGCCAAGCTGTTCACCCGCAAGATTGCGAGATATTTCTCGAAGCTCTTTCTTCGATGTGTGGGAATTTTCCTGCGAAGGTCAATGAATGGGGCATCGCCTACGTAGAGGCACGACCGGGTGGAATTGCCGGTTAGATCCTGAAAATAGACAGAACTTGGCCTGTGAGATACAGCAAACCGAGTTTGCAGGGAGAGACGGCACCAGAAATCGGCGTCTTCTGCCAGACGGAACTGATTGCGAAACCCGCCCACAGTAACCCATGCGGATTTCCTGACGGCTGCAGAGGAACTGTGCACCAGGGGGCCGAAACCTCCTGCTACAAACTCGATATATTCTTCGATGGTTGTGTCGTTCTGCGTCGAGAATTTGTTGGCTACCGTACGATTTCCTTCCATGTCTTCGTTCCACCAGTTGGAAGCGACGACGTTGCATTCAGGAAAGCAGACGATTAAATCGGTCAATACGGATAAATGATCATTCAACCAGTAATCATCGGCATCCAAAAGGGCGATCCATTCTCCATGGGCTTCTTTTGCGCCTCTGTTTCTTGCTGCGGAAGGCCCTGCATTTTGCTGTCGGACGATTTTGATCCTTTGGTCTTGAAATCCTGAAACTACATCGAGACTACGGTCGGAGGACCCATCATCCACTATGATACATTCCCAATCTCCATAGGTTTGCGCTATTACGGAAGCTAAGGCGCGGCCTATGAAGTCTTCTTTATTGTATAAGGGTATGACGATAGATATTTTCATGGTCTATGACGCAAGAGCCTTCTTCAGAAAATCAAGTGAGGTGGAAATTTTGGGAGAGAGTCGGTCTTCGACCGCATCATAATCGATGTTCTCATTGATAAGCCGCACTACATCGGATTCAATGGGAGCAGTCAAAAGCCGATCTTGAAGTCCACAGGTTGTCAGGAAATCCCGGATCCGTTTTGGTCTAAAACCACTCCAGACAATAAAGGGTTTTCTGAACTTAATGGAAAATAACGTACCGTGGAAGGAATCAGTGCACACGAATGATGCTCTTTGGAGGATTCTCAACCACTCCACAGGTCCTGCGGAGGGGATATACCGGTCAATCCCTTTGACATTACTCTTTGTGCCAATCAGGATAACTGGCAACCGCATTTTATCCTTAACGATGCGCAAGATATCCTCGCCAATAGAAATGTGCTGTCCAGAAAGATGATAAACAGCGATATAACCAGTTTTATTAAGTGGTGGACTGAGATGTTCGCCAAAATCATGTAGCAATGTCGGATCGAGGACTACTTCGGACTTCCTTCCGGAGATATCATGAACAAGCTTGGCGCTCATCTCATTGCGCACGGACAAAAAATCGAAACGGTTCAGCAAGGCACCTGCCTTCGATATTGTCTCCGCAGGTTGTGTGGAATTCCCGAAACACGCGGCATAGCTTATTTTGCGGCATTTCGGATTCTCTACGAAATCGAAAAAATACGTTGGATCGAATCCCTCGGTGATATTGCCGTTCCACACCTGATCACTGCCGACAATTACAGCATCGAATTCGTCTGCGGTGGCTTGCAATTCCTCCTTGGAGCAGCAGCGACGCGTTGTGGGTAAGCAGCGGTATCGGAAGAGGTCGAATCGCAAACGCCAGCAGGTACGCGAAAGAAGTTCAGTCCCACTGCGAAACCCCCATCCCTGCCACCAAGGCAGTCTAAGGGCAGGCGGCGCATAATCGATGAATTGGACGGTATGTCCAAGTTTCTTAACTGATTGAGATAGAGCATATGCCTGAAGGGCTGCACCGTAATTGTATGCCCAATGAAAAGTCAGAATACCAACATTCATAAAGTACCCTCTGAACAAATGTTCATTTCTACTTGCAGACAAAACATCTAGGCACACTCAACAAATGAATGGCCTCTTTAGATTTTTGCACAAGAATTACGGCTTCAACAGAGGCCTGATACGCTTCCGAACATTATCGATTCGGCGCTTGATCCCCGCTTTAAAATTTTCGCGATTGAAGCGATACAGCCACTTTCGAAGGTATAAATCCTTTCTCATTTGCTTCAAGAAGACCGCAAGGCCAACATCCCTACTAGCCCTCTGTTTAGAAAGTGCCATGAAGCTTCGTGAACGAATGGCCTCTGCGTTTAAAATATGCAGCCAATCGAGTGGATGGGGTTTTTTCGGGGTAACACGTTTTTGAGGGATGATTCGTCCCTTTTTTGATTCAACCCAAAGACGGTGCTGGAGCATTTCTCGCTTGGTTATGACGACAAATGACTGGCTTTCGATGACTTTCTCTACAGGGATCTCTTGCAGGTCGCATTTGCCGTTTTTTATCCCAGCTTCCCGAATGATCCGCTCTGCGAGGGCAGACCGGGTGATCACCAAACTGGTACCGGCACTTTCTTCCGCATATTCCGGCAGCCATGCGTCCATAAAGCAAATGTCCGCAAGTTCGGAGAAAACATCGTCGCAGAAATTGCAGGATTTGAGTTTGAACATGCCGGACATCCATGCCAAACTACAAAAGTCACTCCACTGAACGGTGGCAGTAGTTCTATCATCGGACGCAGTCATCGAAAAATTCGATGCCGGTCTTTCATGAGTTTTATGTCTAAAACAGAAGTGTCGAATCTTTCTAGGATCAAGGTTCATCTTCCGAGTCAAACTCTCAGTAAACCCTTTCGTCTTGAGTTGCCCGCAGACGAGCCCGGCATAGACAAGAATACGCTCTCTTAACTTGGAGTTTCGCAGTGTTGCCAAACGGACCGCTTTGATGAAGCACGGCAATCCTATGAGTGCATATCGGCCTGGCCTTTCAGAAACAGACTGAAGAACACTGGATAGTTCAACCGGGTAGTAGGCGGACTTGGCAGAGCGCAGGATGTCGTCAGGATCAGAAATAATCTCAAAGGCGAAAAGCTTATGTGGATCTTGCTGGGGTGTCACACAGATAACATGATCTACGATATTTTCGATGAGGAGGGTTTTCAGAAACCATGTTGCCATGCCTCCGGAAGCTCCACGCCAACGGTGAACGGAGTCTGCTACATGTCCGACATAGGTATTCAAGAAATAGCCGGTTTCGATTCTGTGTCGAATCCCTGCTGTTTCACCATAGAGCGTTTTCCCTATAGAGTCTTCATTGAAGTCATGATCCTGGAAGGGGCAAACGTGGAGGCATTCGGAACAAGACGAAAGGCAGTGCCCCAGGCTAACAGGATTATATCCACCTTCAGCGTTTTCCTGGATAATGAGATTGCTGTGGGGGCAAATTCCAGCACAGACACCGCATCCCACGCACAGATTTTGAGCCACCGTTTTGCTACATACATTATTTTCCTGCATAGGCAATGCCCATCCTTCCAAAAATCTCTCCAACTTTCTCCACGATCAGCCTTTTCTCTTCTTTCGGCAGAAAGGTCCAAACCACCAAGCAATAGGTTGCGCTGATAAAGGCACTCGACAGTATCAATTCTATCCAAGTATCGATTTTGATAAATGTCAGTAGTGATGTTGACACCAGGAATACAGCACAGGTTAGGAAGGTGATGAGAATCAATTCTTTTAGAAAAAGATACCAGCACTGACCAATTATCAGCGCTCCATAGATCGGTGTGAAGAGAGCGTTCTTGAGAGTCAGCATGATAGCCCCAGCGGCAGCTACCCCATACATGCCCAAACTTGTCCAGCCTGCCAGGGAAAGCGCTAATGCGAAATTTGCAGCACCCATAATACAAGTAATGAGACCCGGCCATCGCACTCTATTGGTGGCTGTCTGCAGTTCAAAGAAAGGATAGACGGCAACGTTTACGGAAAGGTGAGCAGTAAGAACAATGAGCAGTGTCGATAGGGTGGAAAAATCGTTTCCAAGCCACAATGACAGCAAGGGCTTGGAAAAGCCACAAATCAAACCTATGGGTAAGGCCATAGACATCCCAAGAAATAGCAGTGACCGCCGGGTATAACGAACGAGTTCACTTCTATTGTTTTGCGCAACAAGATAAACCATGGGTGGTCCAAAGACTGAACTGATGGCAGCACCGAGCATCCGTACGACCATGGACATCTGCAGTATGGATGCATACTGTCCCGCAATGAATGTTCCAAGGAGGCGGTTGAGAACAAATAGATCAATTTGTAAATAGAGGATGGAGCCAATCTTGTTGATGCTGATCCATCCTCCGGTAGATAGCAGCTTTCTCAGGGAAGCCCTCTCAAAATAGCGAATGCCGATACGAAGATGAGGCAATAGTTGTCGGGACAACACATAGTTCAATGTCGTCGTTGTCAGAGCGCCGCCTAAAATCGCAATTCCTACCGAAAAAAGATTGCCCTGGAAGAAACTGAAAAGAATCATAATAAGGGAGAGATAAACAGTCTGGCGAATGATGCTGATACCGTTGAGCAGATCGAAACGGTTGAGACACCAGGAAGATACAGCAAAGGCAGATGTAGCTATAGAAAGGTAAAAACCTAGAAATGTACATATAAAAAGGAAGCGGGATGCCTGTTCTATACTGGTTGGCAAGTTGATGATTTTGTCGAGAAAAATGATGATCGGGATACTGATCAAGAGCAGTAGAGAGACAACAACCAGATTGCTCCAGAACGCAGTATTGAAGATCCGGTTGGATTCCTCTTTCATCCCTTTCTCTAGAGCAATCGCAATATATCTTCCTACCGCTGAATTCAGAGCTAAGGACACCAAGGATAGGTATTGTATAAAATAATTTGCGAGAGGGATAATTCCATAGGCCTCAACGCCTAACCTCCGGATCAAATACGGAACCAAAAACAGACCGACGATAATATTTAGTGCCAAATTGAAAATGTTTGTCGCAATATTTAAAGAAAAACTTCCCCTTATTGGCTTCATAAGCAGATGACGCTTTCCTTTTCGGTACGATGAAGATGCTGACGGGGCGATGAAAAATGTTGATTTTTTGAGATGGCGTTATCTTGGATCGTCCAAAAAGGCCCAAATCACCTTAAATTCGTTGCCCGGTTTTTGGCCCTCACTAAATTCTTCTGAGCCAAGATGTGGCGGCTACTAAAAGCCTATCCGAAAACTCCGTAAGCCATTGATTCTGCTAGGCGCAGACTGGGTTTTCGGATAGGCTCTAAATCGAGTTCAGCGTGAATGCGGAAGAGCAACTGAGTGTAGTCCTGAGCTTCGAGACAGTGAATCAAAGCGGAACCTACAAGATCCCTGTGGCTGGCAGTATATTTTTGATAACGGGTGTATCGGACTGCGTTCAAAAATGGGATGTTGATGAACGCTTGTAAAAAGCCTCCATAACACGGGTTATGGCAAAACAGGTCACTGATGATGTTGCAGTGAGCTTGCCTCTTAAACACTGGAGGTGACGGAAGTAATAGGATTCTGCGAAAGCGTTACCACATGGTTGAGATGGTCAGAATGAACTAATGAACCGTTATTTGGACGGTTTTCGTTTGTTCAGAAAATAAATCGGTTGCCTGGATCTCATACATGCCGACCGGATCATTGAATGCAATGGGGATATCTAATTCCTTTGTATCCCGTTCTACAACCAGAATTCGGCTGAGCCCATCCAGTTCGCCGGCTCCGGATTTTACGCGCACCCGCAAGGCATGGAGCCCTTCGCTTCCCGGCACGGAGAGTGATGCCTTCACCACAGTGCCGCGTGCGGCCGTGGTTGTATCGATGTCCAGTTTTGGTTCGGGAGCCCCATTCGGTGACAGGACGAAAAAACTTGCCCGTGACGGAAGGATCGTGGTGCTGAAACGTTCCTGCTGCCCCAGGGACTTGCGGTTGCGCAAGTCGTAAATGTATTTCGTTTCGGGCAGAACCACCGTCACGTCCTCTTTGGACCCGGTTTCACGGAAAAGAGCGACGATCTCCATGGCTCCATTCCGCCACCGGGTGACCTGGATATCTTCCGGATGTTTGCCTTCGTGGCCTTCAAGAGTGATCTGCGGTGCAACCCCGGCGAAAGCTTCACGGAGTGCTTCCGTTTCGGCCGTGGCTGCATCTCCCCTTGAAAACAGCGCGGCGGAGAGCCGTGCGAACGTGTTCATATCGCAGTTGAGAAGAATCACAGTCCCTTTTCCAACTTTTCGAGAGAGCAGTATCGGTGTCTCCCCCAGCTTCTGAGCGGGCGAGGCACCGGTTACCCGGATGCCCGGATCCACCACGGCTTTGAACCCCAGAACTCCTTCGAGGCTGGTGGTGACTTGAGCCGGCGATCTCATTTCCCGGCTGATTCCAAAAAGGTCGTCCAGCACTCCCTTTTCGCGCGGCTTGCAGTGGTCGTCGTAGATGGCGGGGCGGAGATCCGCCACTACGGTCCCGCCGCCTTCGACGAACTTCCCAATGACTTCCGCTTCCTTGTCGCCCATGGCTTCAGCGCGGGGCAGGATGAATATTTTAGTTTTGGACGGATCGAACTCGCCCAGTTTCAGCATCCGGTCCGTGACGTACCGGAACTGCAATCCCCGGTTCCTCAAAGCCTTGATGATTGCCTGGTGCGCTTCCTCGTAGCCTCCATAGCTCGCGCCCTCGTCCAGCCTGCAGGCGAAAGTGGAAGGATAGGAGTAGAGTATGGCGATGCCGTCATCCTGCATTTGTGATTGCAGCAGCAGGTCACCCAGGCCGTCGCGCAGGACCCGGGTGTCTTCCAGGATCTCTTTCACCGCCGGATAGGGGCGAAGGTCCGGCGCCAGCCAGCCGTGGAATTTGCCGATGCAGTCCCACCGCCACCACCAGACGGAATCCATGCCTAGGGTCACCATGCGCCAGTACTTCCGGAGCAGGGAATCGGCGTCCTTGGTGTATCCCATCCAGTTGGAACGAATGAAGCCGCGCGGCGCGATGGATCGGATGACCTCATCGGCCAGTCCCGGGTAGGGCGACCAGAAGTCCATACTGCGCACGATCAAATCCAGGTCGTCTCCCTTCGCGAATCCACCGGCCCCCTCGAAGCCCGTCCTGGCCTGCGGGTCCAGGGTTTTGTAAGCTTCGCGGTACTTCTCACAGTACCTGACGTAATTCCAGGATTTGAACGCCTGCCGATCGAACCAGCGCGGGTAGTTTTTGTCTTTCAGGGAATTTTCTTCTTCACTGTCGTCTTCCTTGGAGAGGCCGACATCGTCCCAGGCCTTGAAATCGGAACTCCAGGAACGGTTCAAGGCTTCCAGGCTTCCGTAGACTTCTTGAAGATACTTTCGATAGGCGGTTGCGCAGTGAGGGGAAAGGCAGCAGCCGAGGGTTTTGTTTTCATCGCCGAGGGAATAAACGAAGGCTCCGTGCTCACGCGAGCCCGCATGTTTTGCAGCCAGTGCGGCAACGTGCTTTTCCACCGCCTCTTCGTCGTTCCAGCAGAAGGGTTGCATGACTCCTTCCTGGGTCTTTGGAGTCGAAATGTGGGTTGTGTACGGGACCCAGGCAACATCAAACGCTGAGACATACAGAGGCGGATTTCCCCAGGCAAGCTGCAAGGTGATGCCGGTATTGGCAAGGCTTTCTTCGGCGTAGGGAGCAAGGTTTCCCGTTGGAGTGTCCCAGACGAGAAAGTTGAAGCGGTCCCGGCTGCGGTGCGTCACGCGAAAATATCGGTCATCCCGCGATATTTCCGTGTCGCCTACAAGGATTTGAGCCTCCACTGTGACCAGCATGGGCATCCAGTGGGAAATCTCGAACGAAAAGCGGCCCGTGTCGCCGTCGGGAACCAGGTCCTGCCTCAGGAGCTGCCGTCTTCGGCGGTCGAGCAACTGAACACGGACGCTCTCTCCCTGAAGCGGTTCCCCCGCCAGGGTCACGGTGCCCGCAAGGTTTTCACCCGGTTCACCCCATTCGCGCTCCAGCTTGATCTCCTTCACCTTGCGCCCTGATTCCACGGCAAAGGGGAGGGTAGCCCAGGTTTCCACGCCCGCGGAGCTTTTCACTATGGCGTCGGCGTGGTAGTCGCCCGCGGGAAGGGCGGGGAGATCAATGGAAACAGTTTGCCCATTTGAAAGCTCACGGGGAGGGAAAGAAATCGGCTTATCGGCCGGTCTTCGCAGGGAAAGGTGAAGGGTGGGCTTGTCTCCCTTGGGTTGGCCTGAGATTTTCAGGGTCAGAGTCTCCGGCGAATCGGTGAAGCGTGGAGCCGGACCGGGTGCATGGGGAGCTGAAGGGGAGGCGGAAACGGCCAGTTCAAGGTTCATGGAAGGTTCTTTTTTCGCAGCCCACAAAACCGCCCGGCCGAACCGCTCCTCCCAGTAGTCGTAGTCCACTTCCCATCCCTCGTGATATTCGATTTTGGGTTCGCTCGAGAGACGGGCGATGCGGCCCTGGTGGAAGGTGAGGGTTTCCTCGAGAGGAACATGGGAAAGGAACCGGGGTGTTTGATCCAGGCGTTTCTTTTCCTGGGGAATGCCGGCACTGTCCACTCCCACGAGCACGATTCCCGCGCCCTTTTCGACGGCTTCGAGGATTCGGGCCATTGCAACTTGAGGCAGGTTGCTCATGGGGATGTTCAGGAAGACGAAGCAGTCCCAATCTTGCTCCAGGAGTTTTTGCATGCGCTCCTCACCGAGTTTGCCGCCGTGCCAGTGGCTCTCCTTGCTGTCCACGATTCTGGCCCAGAAGACGGCCTGAGCATCCAGGTCGAAACGCTCCATGAGCTCGACGCATTCGCGGGGATGGGTGCCGGTGCCGTCGGTAAAGAAGAGCACACGGGTTTTGCCCTGAGCGTAGGGCGTTGCCCAGTCGGTGTGCGGGGTTTCGAATTCGAAGGTGAGGGCGTGGTCTGTTTCCAGTTCGGCCATGTCCTGAGCAAAGGTGAGAACGGGAGCCACAAGGAGCAGAAGGCCGATGATGAGGAAGTGCATGGGGCGTGACAAATTCTTACCTCTTTTGAATCCGTAGATTACGCAGATTTTCACAGATTAAAAAAACTTTTTATGTTGTTGGCGGTGGCGGCTATTCAGTCTGCGTTAATCTGTGTAATCCGAGGATGGGCTGGTTTTTTAGCAAATTCAAAGTGTTATGGTGTCGGTGTGCCGACATGGGTGAACCTGTTGATATGTTTGGATAAAGTTTAATAACTCCAGGAGTTTTGCTTCGTGCGGCCCGCTGCTGCTCAGGGCTTCGGCCTCCTCGATGGCGGTGAGGTCCTGGCGCAGCAGGTTTTCCACCAGGGCGATTTCGGCGTGGTTGCCGTCCACCAGGATGCCGGGAATGGTAGTGAGGTTTGCCTGCCTGGCGGCCTGGACGCGGCGTTCCCCGGCGACGATGATGAGGCCGCCGTTTTCATCCAGGCGGAAGAGGATGGGTTCCAGGACGCCGTGCTGCGCGATGGACGCGGCGAGTTCCTCCAGGGCCGCAGGGTCCAGGGACTTGCGGGGCTGGTTGGGGTCGGGCTGGAGCTGCGAGAGGTCCAGGGTGTAGAGCCGGCCTTTTTGGTAGGTCGGGGCGACAGCAATCATTTTGAACACTCTCCTTTTTCCAGGGCGCTGAAAACGCTGACGGCATCCTGCCCGCCGGGTAGAGGGATCGGACCGAATCGACACATCAAATGTATCGAGCGATTCAGCCCAGCCGCGCCTGCGCCTCATTTTTTAGAAACCACGCATAGGTGCTGCGGATGCCTTCTTCCAGCCCGATCCGTGCGGTCCACCCCAGAGCCGTGAGCCGGGAGACATCCAGGAGCTTGCGCGGCGTCCCATCGGGTTTGGACGCGTCAAAGATCAGCTCTCCCTTGTAGCCCACGGTATTGGCCACGGTTTCGGCCAATTCGCGGATGGTCACATCCTGGCCGGTGCCCACGTTGACAAAGCAGGGTCTGGGGTAGGAGAGCAGTTCGCGCTGCAGCGCGTCATCGGGCAGGTTCATGACGAAAAGGGAGGCTTCGGCCATGTCGTCCACATGCAAAAATTCGCGCATGGCCTTGCCTGTTCCCCACACGGTGACCCGTTCGGCGCGGTTTTGGCGCGCCTCATGAAAGCGGCGCAAAAGGGCGGGCAGCACATGGGAATTTTGCGGATGAAAATTATCGCCCGGCCCGTAGAGGTTGGTCGGCATGACCGCCACGAAGCGCGTGCCGTACTGGCGGTTATAGGACTCGCAGGTCTTGATGCCGGCGATCTTGGCCAAGGCGTAGGGCTCGTTGGTCGGCTCCAGGGGACCGGTCAGCAGGTGCTCCTCGCGCATGGGCTGCGGGGCCAGCTTGGGATAGATGCACGACGAACCCAGAAAGAGGAGCCGGCTGACCCCGCATTCGTAGGCCCCGTGAATGATGTTGGACTGTATGACCAGGTTTTCGTAGATAAAGGACGCCGGATACGTGTTGTTGGCGTGGATTCCGCCCACCCTGGCCGCGGCCAGGAATACATGGGCGGGGCGTTCGCGGGTGTAAAACCCCTTCACGGCCTGCTGGTCCAGCAGGTCCAGGGGCACGAGGCGCATGCGCTCTCCGGTTCCGGCATCCAGGGGCGGCCGGGAGCGGTGGATGGAGCCGACAATGTTTTCAAAGCCCTGGGCCACCAGGGCGCGCACGAGGGCGCTGCCGACCATCCCGGCGGCTCCGGCAACAAAGATTTTTTCCGTACGATTCATGATTTTCCTTCGACCACCGGCCGCGGCATGTTCCGTAAGGGAGTTGACGGATTCCAATATCCCGTTATTCACCACGGAGGCACGGAGGGCACGGAGAAGATTATGGAATTCTTATGGAATTCCTACGTGCTGAAAGGGCGGCATGTCCCCTATTCCTGGGGGGTGTTGACGGCAAATCCCGCCCGCAGGCACAACTCTTCCTTCTTGGCCTCTTCCAGGTCGGCCCGGACCATCTCGCGCACCAGCTCTTCGAAGCCGACCTTGGGGGACCATCCCAATTTGGCCTTGCCCTTGGAGGGGTCGCCGAGGAGCGTCTCCACTTCCGTTGGCCGGAAATAGCGGGGGTCCACGGAGACCACGGTCTTGCCGTTGGCCAGGTTCACACCGCGCTCATCCACGCCCTCGCCTTCGAAGGCGATGGCCATGCCCAGTTCCCTGGCCGCGGTCTGCACGAATTCCCGTACCGAATGCTGTTCCCCCGTGGCGATGACATAATCGTCCGGAGCTTCCTGTTGCAGCATGAGCCACTGCATCTCCACATAATCCCGCGCATGGCCCCAGTCGCGCAGGGCGTTCAGGTTGCCCAGGTAGAGGCAGTCCTGCAGGCCCAGGTAAATGCGGGCCAGGGCGCGGGTGATCTTGCGGGTGACGAAGGTTTCGCCGCGCAGGGGGGATTCGTGGTTGAAGAGGATGCCGTTGCAGCCGTAGATTCCGTAGGCCTCGCGGTAGTTGACCGTGATCCAGTAGGCGTAGAGCTTGGCGCAGGCATAGGGGGAACGCGGATAAAAGGGGGTCTTTTCGGTCTGGGGGACTTCCTGCACCAGTCCGTACAGCTCCGAAGTGGAGGCCTGGTAGAAACGGGTTTTCTTTTCCAGCCCCAGGATGCGGATGGATTCCAGCAGGCGCAGGGTGCCCAGGGCATCGGCGTTGGCCGTGTATTCGGGAGATTCGAAAGAGACATGAACGTGGCTCTGCGCCGCCAGGTTGTAGATCTCGTCGGGTTGGACCTCCTGGATGATGCGGATCAGGTTGGTGGCATCGGTGAGGTCTCCGTAGTGAAGGATGAACCGGCGGTTTTCCACGTGGGGGTCTTCGTAGAGATGGTCGATCCGCTGGGTGTTGAAGGAGGATGCGCGGCGCTTGACACCGTGGACGGTGTAGCCTTTTTCGAGCAGGAATTCGGCCAGATAGGCGCCGTCCTGGCCGGTGATGCCGGTAATGAGAGCCGATTTGGGCATATTTTTCCTTTGGACGCTGATGGCGCTGAGGGAACGGGGTTTCTCGGTTGAGGAGGTAATATCGATAACGATAAGCCCGCTGCCGGTCTTCGCGAGCCGTTGAAGCACTCCGTGTTCCTTGTAGGAACGGCTTCCAGCCGTGACAGGAACCGGCAACCGCACACCTTGTCGCGGCAGGATGCCGCTCCTACGAAAACGTATGGGTAAACGGCTGCACAATTATGAAGACCAGTACTTAGAACCTATCCGAAAACCTACCTCGGCAGCGGACACCCCCCTTTAATTCCCCCCTCGAGGGGGGGACCAAGGGGGGGGTCGCAAAGTCCACAGGTGGTTTCCGGATAGGTTTTTAGCATCGCGGGCCGCTGTGAGCATGTTCTGGAACCCGGTAATATTGACGTCGTTGGTCGAAATCGGATTTTCGATGGACCGGGGCACGGAACCGGGGGCGGCTTGGTGGAGGACGTAGTCGACGCCGGTGCACGCGGTACGGCAGGTTTGGAAATCGCGGATGTCGCCTTCAAGAAAGAGGATGTTATCGGCATCCGAGGCCTCTGCACATTATCCGTATCGCTTCATGAAATACTTCAGCCTTCAGTGTCCCATAGCCTCCCGCGATGTCTTCTTGTTGCAGAGTGAACACCTTATCGCAACGAATCCAACTCGGTTTGGGAAGGCGGCCCGAGGCCATGGACTGCTCGTCAATCGGAACAGTCCAGCCTTGTGTCGGGACTAGAAGTGACCGCAAGTCCAATGAAGTCGCCGTGGTGATCCGGGGAGGTGATGACTAAGACCGGTCTTCGTTTATTTGTCCTCAGATCCGAATAGGGAAAAGGTATGCCGACGAGATCACCGGGGTTACAGTTCATTCCAAACCTCGTCCTCGGGGTTATCCCAAATTCGGTTCATCACCGGTTGTTGTGCGGTTTTTAAAGAATCACCGGCGGAGTCCCTCAGTGCGTGTTTGAATTGAAGGTACTGGATGAAATCAAGCACCTCATAAGCCAGATTCTCCGGAAGACGGTTGGCTTCACGGCAGATGACCTCTGCAATGTTCATGGGACTCTCCTTAAAGCCTATCCCAAAACCCCCTGTGGACTTTGCGACACCCCCCTTGGTCCCCCCTCGAGGGGGGAATTGAAGGGGGTGTCCGCTGCCGAGGTAGGTTTTGGGATAGGCTCTTAGGACACTAATGATGCTGACGGGGCGCTGAAAGACGCTGGTTTTTGTAAGTCATAAGGATTACTCTCTATTTTGCTGAATTGTTTCAAGAATTTCATTGAATTTTTGCAGGAAGTCGACCGCTGTCGCTTTCTTGAGGAGTATTTTGAGTAAGGAAGGATACTCCATGCCGTTTATGTTTCTCGAAATAGAAGAAGGAACGATTTCAAACGGGGTCTCGATGATTTCGATGATATTTTCACACAATTCATACTTTAACCAAAATGAGCTTCCAGTGTAAATGGCTTTCTATATCGCTGGTGGTTTCCAGCGATGCATCTGCGTCCCGGCACCCTGCCTGGCGGGTAGAGGGATCGGACCGAATCGACACATCAAATGTATCGAGCGATTCAGCCCAGCCGCGCCTGCGCCTCATTTTTTAGAAACCACGCATAGGTGCTGCGGATGCCTTCTTCCAGCCCGATCCGTGCGGTCCACCCCAGAGCCGTGAGCCCGGGAGACATCCAGGAGCTTGATAACTCCAGGGGTTCTGCTTCGTGCGGCCCGCTGTTGCTCAGGGGGATGAGGGGGCTAAACGGGTTGATTCTCCGCCGGTACCTCTGGGGGCGCAGCAGGGACTCGAGGGTCGCCTGCAGGCTTGCCAGGGCTACGGCAAGAACGGCTTTCTGGTCGTCGGTGTAGGTTGTGGTATCGATGGCGGAAAGCTTCTTGCCGGTTTTTTTCCAGCCAATCGAGGACGTCTTCGGGCGATCAGGATGCCGGGAATGGTGGTGAGGCTTGCTTGCCTTGCCGCCTGGACGCTTTTTACACAAAGAGTTTTTTGAACAGCGACTTTCAGCGACCCATATGCTCTTGGTTACCTGATGCCTTATATGATTCAGTCATAATGCCCGCGGAAAGAGGAGATGTCTATCTCTTTAATGTCTTCGTAAATGGTATAAATCAATCGATCTTTATGGTTTATCCGGCGGCTGTAGACTTCCTTTTCAAAATACTTGAGCCTTTCCGGTTTCCCCGTTCCCTCTCTCGGGTTCACCATTATTTCTCGCACCAGATCAAAACACTTGAGATAGCTGTTTTTATCATTTTTTCTGAACCAGTCCAAGTCTGCCTGAGCTTTCTTCGCTATGAGAATTTTATACATCTTTGAAGGCTTCCTCGGGGCTTATACCTTCCGGGCGTTCTCCTCTGTCTCTCAGTTCATGGCATTCGAGCAAGGCAGCCAGGGACCGCTTATCGCTGAGCAGGCGAAGTGTCTCTTTGATGTTCGACCACTCGACCTCATCCAAAACAACGACGGCACCTTCATCTGAAGCAATAATCACTTCGTCTTTGTCCCGGATGGCTCTCTGTATGATGCCTTTTAAATCTTTATCCGCCTGTTTGAGCGTAACGGTGTGCATGGCTATCCCCTTATCCCATCCAGTCCAACTGGACATTTTCGCATTAGAGATCCAAATTCTTTGATAGATCAGGAATGATCCTTTTTCCTCGAAATATAGCCTCATCAGAAGCAATTTGTGAATCAGACCATACGACTGTTTTTCGTGGTTGCCAGGAATCACCGGTTTTTGAAAATCCAGACTCCTCCAGAACCCCTTCCAGTGATCCCATTTCTTCACATTCCTCGAGGAAGGCTTCGATCGCTTCCTTCAAAGACCTCCTGGCATCGTCAATGTCGCTGCCGAAACTCGATACGTTAAGCTCCGGAGCAAGAGCAACATATGCGTCGTCCTCCTTGAATATTTCAATACGTACAGATAGATACATTGCCTGATCCTCCATCGATTCACGCGGCGGACAGGGTAAAAGGTCGAAGGTTATTCTCTATTTTGCAGCATTTTTTCAAGGATTTCCTTGAACTTTTGCAGGGAATCGACCGTTGCCGCTTTCTTGAGGAGCATTTTGAGGAGGGAAAGGTCCTCCATGGCGCTTATGTTTTTTGAAATGGAAGAGGGAACGATTTCAAACCGGGCTTCCAGGATTTCGATGATACTTTCGCGCGAGTTTTGGAGAAGTCCCTGCCGGATTCCCTTTTTTATTCCCGTTTCTATTCCTTTTTCTATTCCTTTTTCTATTCCCTGCTGGATTCCTTTTTGAATTCCCTTTTGAATTCCCCTGCGTTCGACACTGGTGACATAAGGCATTTTCATGTCCTCCTCATATTGCTTGAGGGCTTCCGTGAAACTGGATTCAATATCCTCCGGAAGCACCATGAGCCAGTCAATGAAACGGAAAAGCTCTAAAATATCTTCCCTGGTGTAACCCCGGTGATAGAGCATTTTAACCAGGGTGAGCTTCCAGTGTAAACGGCCTTCTGCATCGCGGTATGTAGCCTGGGTTTTGAGGTGTGTCATCACGATGACGGCAAAGGGGTTGATGCTTTGTTCAAGCTCGCTCCACTGAGCATCGTAATCCAGGAGCTTGACGGCGGGAAACTCAATCCGCACCCTGCAGCCCCAAAGGTTGTAGCCAAATCCGCCGGGCCGCCAGGTGGGATGGGTGTCCGCCAACACCGCAAGAGTCACCACCTTGCGATCGTACCGGTCGAAGAGACGGTAGTTGTAGACATACATGCGTTTGGCGAATTCCCGGTCCACATGCCCCTGCACTTCCACATGCACCAGTACCCAGGCTTCTTCGCCGTCCCTGCTCCAGACCTTGACCAGTTTGTCCGCCAGGCGCCGACCCAGTTCAGCATCCCGCACCACCTGCTGGAGTTCTTTATCGAGAAATTCATAGCCCATGGCCCAGTCAATTCCGGCATAAGCCTCAGGGAAGAAAAAGGAGATGAATTCTTCAAAGTAACGCTCCAGCACTTCTTTCCAGGCACTGTCGTAGTCGGTTTGAGGCTGAGTCATGGGTGAGTCTCTCGTTGCGGGTCCCTGGAACGCTATCGGTTGTCAAGGCAATACGGAAAGACCCTGATAACGCCGACGGGGCGCTGAAAAACGCTGATTTTTTTTTTTGGAAAATGCTAAGGGGTTATCCTTGGTTCCACAGCATTATCCCAAGGATTTCGATAAAATTCTCGCCGGAATTTTGGAGAAGCCCCTGGGTATGCCCTTGCTGAAGTCTCTATGGAAAGCGTCGATAGATGTCCTTACAGTGTAAAAAACGAATCAGCTCCAGGGTATCTTCGATCAACTTGAGGCCGAGGCGAAAACCACCGATCCTTAAGCGATAATATCCGGCATACCCTTCGATTTTCCTGATGCCCTGAACTTCGTCCAGCGAGTCAATCTCCTTGAGTCTTACAATGACCTCCAAAAGACGCTTTTTGACCTGCGGGTTATTCCTGATCCCATCGATATCCTTATCAAAACTTTTTGCATATCGGACCTTCACCGGCTAATCCGCAAGTTTGGAGATAACATTTTCTTCCTCGCTGTATTCACCGGTGTCGCCTTCCTCTATGGCGAGTCCTAACTTCATGTCCAGGATGGCTTCGGCAAAAGCGTCCTCCAATAGGTCTCTTCTCTCGGTGAGCGTGCTGATGATGGCTTCTCTTATGAGTTCTTTGAGCTCATTTCTTGAAATATCGTGCGTGTCCACCTTGGCGGATCTCCTCTCATCGGTTACCGGTGCACATCGGCCCGGGCTGTGTATGAATTCCCTGTGACACAGTATTTTAACCAGGGTGAGCTTCCAATGCAAACGGTCTCCCGTATCGCAGGTGGCAGCAAAGCGGGACACTGATGACGCTGAAGGTGCGTTGAAGGACGCTGATTTTTTTAGGGTGATTTTTGTGAGATGGGATCGGGGTGATTTACCGCCTTTACATACAGCTCCGCCAACTCGGTTACATTTTGAACCACCGGCGCTGCGCCGGAATTCGTAAGCAAGGGGCATGCCATTGCCTGGATGAGCCGGAGGGGGTAGGTTGCCCGGTTTCCGGGCAACCTTTATAGAGGAAAATTGAAGGGATGACAAGGTTGTTTCGGTTCTCCGCAGTGCCGGGGCGGTTGGGGAGGGGAGGGGGATTAAGTCAAAGTGTTGACGTTTTATGGCCCTGAATGGAGGGGGGAGGCTCGATTTTGTCTTGGAATGCGTTGGATAATTGACATGAAAAGAGGGGTGTTGGGGACGCTGACGGGAGTGCTGACGGGAGTGCTGAGGGGGTGCTGAAGGGGGGATTTTTATAGATCGCAAAGGAAAATAGTTTTGTTCGATTGTTACGCGCTGTGCAGGCCTGGTTGGAATATCGCACCACGGAGGCACGGAGGGCACGGAGCCGGGATCTTTCTTTACCGGCCGGGAGGCGGCCGGTAAGAAGGCATGCCTTCAGTTTTTGAGATCAGAGAGACAGGCGTTTTATTCCGCGCTTGAGGAGGGGAACGTTGAAGTTTATGAGGAGCCCTACTCTGATGCCCGTGAGTTTGAGGTATGTGAGGAGCTGGGCTTCGTGAATGGGTTGGAGGCGGTCGCAGGATTTGAGTTCCAGGAAAAGATATCGCACCACGGAGGCACGGAGGGCACGGAGTTGGGATCTTTCTTTACCGGCCGGGAGGCGGCCGGTAAGAAGGCATGCCTTCAGGTTTTTTGATCAGAGTGAGAGTCGTTTTATTCCGCGCTTGAGGAGGGGAACGTTGAAGTTTATGAGGAGCCCTACTCTGATGCCTGTGAGTTTGAGGTATGTGAGGAGCTGGGCTTCGTGGATGGGTTGGAGGCGGTCGCAGGATTTGAGTTCCAGGATGAGTTGATTGTCTATGAGCAGGTCCATGCGGTATCCGCAGTCGAGTTTTGTTCCCTTGTAGTCGATGGGGAGCGGCTTTTCTTTCTCGTAGGGAATGGATCGGAGATCCAGTTCCCTGCAGAGGCAGGTTGCGTAGGCGGATTCGAGGAGTCCGGGTCCCAAGGCTTTGTGGACTTCTATGGCTGCGCCGATCACCTGGCCGACGAGTTCATTGAGTTCGGAAGGAATCGGTGTTGCAGAGCGGTCAGAATCCATAAGAGCCTCCACCTGTCAGCAAAGGAGATCCTTTTTACCGGCCGCCTCCCGGCCGGTAAAGAAGATTTCAACTCCGTGCCCTCCGTGCCTCCGTGGTTCTTTCATCAACCAGTCCCTGACGTCCGGTTCCAATCAGGATCAACCCTCAATCAAAAATCAAATGACCCCGACGATTTTTAGAAGGACTCCCAGGACCCCCAGAAATGAAATGGAAATGGCAATACTGAACATCTTGATGGTAAAATTGCGCTGACGTTCGTCGCGCTGGTCGAGCTTATCCGTCAGGCGGTCAATGGAGGCTACAATCTGGTCCAGGCGCTTCTCGATTTGCTCGAACCGTTTGTCTACCTGTTCAAACTTTTTATCAACCTGCTCGAATCGCTTGTCGACCGCGGCCTTGAAGTCTCGAATTTCCGCATCGATCCGTTCGAACCGCTTGTCGACCTGTTCAAAGCGCTTGTCGACTGCGGTCTTGAAGTCACGGATCTCCGCGTTCACCTGTTCAAAGCGTTTGTCGACTGCGGTCTTGAAGTCACGGATCTCCGCGTCCACCTGTTCGAAGCGTTTATCGACCGTGGTCTTGAAATCTCGAATCTCCGCATCGATCTTTTCGAAGCGTTTATCCACCTGCTCGAAACGCAGGTTCATCGTATCTTGAAGCTGCTTTTGCCCCTCCCGCAGTTCATTGATCTGATGCTGCATGAAGTCGAAGCGGCTTTCAAAATACTTGGTCGTCGGAATAATGTTGGCAACAAGCAAGTCGATCGTGCGCTGGTTGATCAGTGTTTCCTCCGGTTTGCTCTCTTTGCGCTGATCGTCTTTTTCGGCTGTGTCACTCATGATGCTCTCCTCCGGGTGCATCGTCATTTCGGACAAGCGTCGTGAAACCAGGATTCAATATTAACTCCTATGACCGGAACGGTCACAACGAAAATTCGTTTTTTATCTTCCGTATACGTCTTCCAGCCGCACGATGTCGTCTTCTCCCAGGTAGCTGCCCGTCTGCACCTCAATGAGTTCCAGGGGGATCTTGCCCGGATTTTCCAGCCGGTGTTTCGTGCCGAGGGGAATGTAGGTGCTCTGATCCTCGCTCAGAAGGATGACCTCATCGCCTCGAGTGATGCGGGCCGTTCCCCTGACCACCACCCAGTGTTCCGCCCGGTGGTGGTGGAGCTGCAGGGAAAGGGTGGCTCCCGGGTTGACCGTGATGCGCTTGACCTGGAACCTTTCGCTGCAGTCGATGCATTCATACGAGCCCCAGGGGCGGTACACCCTGGGGTGCAGGATGGTCTCTTCCCGTTTCGCGGAATTGAGCCGTTTCACGATGGATTTGACATCCTGGCCCCTGTCGAGGGATGTCACGAGGATCGCGTCCTTGGTTTCCACGACCACGTGGTTTTCCATCCCGACGGCCGCAATCAGCCTGCCGCTGGAATGGAGGTAGCAGTTGCGGACATCTTCCATCATCACATCACCGATGACGACGTTTCCCTGCTCGTCCTTATCGAGGACTTCGTGCAGGGAGGGCCAGGACCCGACGTCGCTCCACCCGGAGCCGACGAGGGGAATGACCACTGCCTTTGAGGTCTTCTCCATGACCGCGTAGTCGATGGAGTCGCCGGGGCAGGATTGAAAAGACGCCGCGTCCAGCCTCAGGAAGTCGAGGTCCCGTTTCGCCTCGAGGAAGGCTTTTTTGCAGGGGGAGATCATTTCCGGGGCCAACCGCTCCAGTTCCCGGAGGTAGGTGGACGCCCGGAACATGAACATGCCGCTGTTCCAGAGGTAGCCTCCCGAAGCCACATAGGCGCAGGCGGTTTCGTGATCGGGCTTTTCGACGAACTCGCTTACGTGGTAGGCTCGTGCCTCGTCGTCTCCAGGGGTAGCGCCGGTATCGACGGCGCCGCTCTTCTTGATGTACCCGTAGCCGGTCTCCGGTCCATGGGGATGGATGCCGAAGGTGATCATACCGCCGTCTGCAGTCATCCTTTCCCCCATCTGAACCGCGGAGGAGAAGGGGGTATTTTCCCTGATCATGTGGTCGGCGGGCAGTATGAGCAGGGTGGGGTCCGATCCGTCCCGCATGGCTTCGAAGGCGGCAACCGCGGCGGCAGGGGCGGTGTTGCGCCCCACGGGTTCCAGGATGATCGCCGAGGGAGGCATGCCGATGGCCTGCAGCTGCGCCGCGACCATGAAGCGATGGTTTTCATTGCAGACCACTATGGGAGGGGCCGTTTCGGGAATGCCCCGCAGCCTCAGGACTGTCGATTGGAGGAGAGAAAATTCGCCTCCCAGGATGGGCATCAACTGCTTGGGGAAAAGCTCCCGGGAAAGAGGCCACAACCTGGTTCCGGAACCACCGGATAAAATGACGGGGACGATCATCGGGTATCCTTTTGATTTCACATGGTTTAATATAATGAACTCCCATGACCGGAACGGTCACAACGAAAAATGAAAAAGGCAAAGAGATACAAGGCAACAGGAAAAGCTCGAAACGCTCTTGAAAAGCGATGTTATCATCAGCCATGAACCATCAGCCATGAGCCATCAGCTATGAGCTATGAGCTATGAGCCATTTTTAATATACAAGGGCGCCGGGTTCGATTTCATGCCGTCGCGTTGCCGAAATTCATGGGGGGATGCGTTTTAATACACCATTCGTTATAGCGGGGCAATGGGAGATCGTATGTGTGCAGCGATTCTCATTTTACACCCCCCTTGCCCCCCTCAAGGGGGGAATTTACCCCAGTTTCTCGACATAGCCGCCTTCCTGGACCCTGCTTCCCTCAAGGGGGGAATTTACAGCGTCGGTTGCCATCACTGATCCCGTGAATGCCTTGCCCCCCTCGCGAGGAGGGAATTTACCCCGGAAAGTCCCCCCTTGAGGGGGGCAGGGGGGTGTTATCCTCAGAAACCGTGTATTTCGAGCAAAGTCCCCCTTGAGGGGGCAGGCGGTATCAAGGCGACCCTCATCAACGGACAAGGCAAAGTCCCCCCTTGAGGGGGGCAAGGGGGGTGTTCACTTCTCAAAATGAGAATTGCCGGCATGTGCACCTTGCGGGGTTTGCTTTGCGGGAGGTGAACGGTTGCCCTGTTGACACGGCGCCGCTTTTTTTATAGGAAGACAGCTGACGGGATTTTGACAGTCTATCTGGTTCAGGAGGCGAAACATGCAGGATGACGCATTTCAATATCTTGAAAGGTGGAAAAGGGAATTGGAAGAGGCCTGGCGAGAGATCCCCAAGCCTTTTCGGAACGAGCGCACGGTGCACCGAACCCTGCAGTGTTTTCTTTTTGACCGGTTGAAGGAGTTGGGATACCGGGTGGTTGCGGACTACATGCCTCCAAGGATCATGGACCGCCCCATCGATCTCATCGCCGTAAAGGAAGGACACGAAATCCTTTATGCCGTCTGCTTCGATACGGTGGTGACCCTGGCGGCCGTCAAAAGCCTCAGCAGTTTCGAATGCGCGAACAAGGTCATCTTCACCACGGGGCATCTTGAAAAAAAGGTCAAGGAGAGCCGGTTTTTTCTCAAACCCGATATCGAGCATGTTCATCTGCAGCCTTTCGAGAAGCCCTTTTGAGCCGCTTTATCCTTTCATCCACCCCTGTATGTGAGCAGATTGTTTTGACTTCCGTGGGTGCGGCAAAAGGATCCATTTTGCTTTCGATGATTGTGTAATTCATAACAATCTAAAAATATTGGAATTTGTCTTGACACTCCTCATTGGCATATGTCATAAATGAAACCAATTGTATGGGGAGAGCCAGCAATGGGAGTGAACGCAATTTCAAAAAAAGGAGGTGAGGCAGTTAAGAGTCGGTATCGTTTTAGGCATCGGCCAGGTACAACGCTCCTTTTGATTTTTCCGTTCAGAAATATTACGGATGCTGTTCCGTAAGGTTCAAAGATCTTCCCGTCTTCTACTGTAGAGCGCGAGATGCGCGTTTTTGTGTGTCTGAGCGGCGGCTGCACCTCCAAAATCGTCCGGATCTTCATCCAGATCTGCAACTTTTGAGTCGTATCATTTTTTTCATCATTGAATAAAATCAGCACTTCTAATCTTTAAATGCCCAACAAAGCGCCCTTTGGATCAGCCAGGGCTTCGAGGCAATGAAACAAAACCTGCCCGTCTCCGCAGTCTTGCGTGAGACCGATTCGGGGCTTGGGGCTGTTTTGTCTCTCCCGCCTGGTTGTCGGGGGGCGAATGGCAACCTCGATGCGCCTCTTTTGGGAGTTTGCTTCGAGAGGTTGTCCGGCCAAAGCATTTAGAACCTGTTCGGAAACCTCCTGTGGATTTTGCGCCCCCCCCCTTTAGTCCCCCCTCGAGGGGGAATGAGGGGATTGCCCCTTCAAGGGGGCAATTGAAGGCCGCCGAGGAAGGTTTTCGGATAGGCTTTAAGGTTTTCGGGTAGGCTTTAATGAATGAAGGAGGAAAACATGGCAGCAGCAGTGGACAAAGTTCCCGGACAGGCGTGGGTGGTTACTTTTGCCGGTACGGCTATCAACTTGTGTCTGGGCATCCTGTATGCCTGGAGCGTATGGAAGGCGAACCTGCTTCCTCCCCCGGGACACGTGGCAGGAGAGGCCATGACGGGCTTGAACGAAGGGTGGGTCTACTTGACGGATGCCCAGGCGACCTGGGCCTATGCCATCTGCGGAGTCGTCTTCGCTCTGTTCATGATCCCCGGCGGACGTATTCAGGATAAATACGGGGCCAAGGTAGGGGCTACGCTGGGAGGGCTTCTGCTCGCTCTCGGCTGCATCGTTGCGGGGCTCATGAAAAGCTACACGGGCCTCGTGATCGGTTTTGGATTGCTCGGCGGAATGGGAATGGGAATCGGTTATGCCGCTCCCACGCCGGCGGCCGTAAAATGGTTCGGTCCCCACAAACGCGGCCTGATCGTGGGACTCGTGGTCGGCGGATACGGAGGAGCCGCCATTTATATCGCTCCGCTGGGCAAATGGCTCATCGCCAATTACGGCATTTCGGGAAGTTTCATTACCCTGGGAGTGGCCTTCGCCATCGTGGTGATCGTTGCCGGCCAGCTTCTCGCCTGGCCTCCCGAAGGGTATGTGCCCCCGGGAGCCCCGGCCACTGCCACCGCGAGCAAAGCCGTGAGCATGACCAAGGTGGACTGGACGGCTTCGGATATGGTCAAGACCATTCAATTCTATGCGTTGATCTTCATGTTCATGGGATGTTCCCAGTCGGGCCTTCTGGTCATCGCCAATGCGACTCCCATGTTGGGCAAGACAGCCGCCACAGTAGCCTTCTTCGCTGCCAATGCCTGGCTTCTGGCGGCATACGGGGGGTTGGTGAACGCCTCCGGCCGTATCGGCACGGGGCTCTATTCCGATAAAATCGGCCGCTCCAATGCCTATGTCCTCAACGGCATCATTTCGTCAGTCTGCCTCTTCGCCATGCCCGCCATCATGAAATCCGGAAGCATCTTCCTGCTCTTCCTGGCAGTGGGCATTGCCTACTGGCAGTACGGCGGCGGTCTGTCCCTGATTCCCGCATTCACGGCCGACTTTTTCGGTGCCAAGAACCTCGGCTTCAACTACGGGCTGGTCTTCATCGGCTGGGGGCTGGCCTTCTTTGTGCCGCAGGTGGCAGGGTACATCAAGGATGCCACCGGGAGCCTGGATTATGCCTTCTATCTTTCAGGGCTGATCCTGGTAGCGGCGGTAATCGTGAGCCGTATCATTCAACGGCCGGTCCTCGAAAGTGAAAAGACGGGCGCCGCCCATCAACCCGCCAGATAGGGAATTGTCAAGAAGTCGTTTGGTTTGAAAAACCTACACCCCCCCTTCCCCCCCTCGAGGGGGGAATTTTTAGGATAAAGTCCCCCTTCAAAGGGGGACATCTCTGCTTTATCCCCGTTGGGGATTTTTCTTGTCCTCCACCCATACGATTGAATGAGCGGCTCTTTCATGATCTCTTTGGATGACGATTCCAACGATCCTCAGAAGATGCTTCCCGAAACGGTGCTGCTCATTCGTCTCACCCCGGAAGAAGTCCAACAGGTTCAAGCCCTGCTCTCCCACCTGGACATGCCCGTGGAATCCATGGCCTTTGAGGAAATGGAAGACCTGAAAAACTTTGCCTGCGAGGGTGAGATTCTCCTGGCCATCCTTCGCGTGGATGGGCGCCGCAAAAGGCCGGACCAGGATGTGCGGCTCCTGAGGAACTGCCTGCAACCATCGGTTCCCCTGCTGCTTTTGGTCACTCCCGACCAGGCTTCCAGGATAAAAAAATACCTTCGCGCCGGGTCGGATGAATTCTGGATTCTTCCGCTGGATTCGAAGGCCTTTCCCGCCCGCTTCTATGTCCTGCTGCAGTGGGCTCAGTCCGCGGTGGAGGAAAGGGAAGGGATGCTGCGCGCCGGGCGGGCGGGAAAAGGCGGTCTTGCCTTTTTGCTTTCGGGGATGCTGGAATGTGTCAGGGGATGGCTGCTGCGTATCTTTTACGGAGGACGGGAAAGATTGACCCCGGACGCCGCCCACCTCATTGCGGGCAAATGGGTGGAGGTCTGCCGCCTGGGTGGAGGAAGCTTCGGGGATGTCTGGCTCGTGAAGGAAAAGGAAACGGAGAAGCTGGCGGTTGCCAAGATACCCCACACTCCGAAGTTGAACCTGAAATTCATTCGGGAAGCGGCCATCCTCAGGTACTTCGCCGGTCATCCCAACGCGGTGCAGGTGCTGGATGTCGTCCGGGCGGATGGAAAGGTGATCCTCATCCAGGAATACGTGGAAGGGAAAACCCTCCAGGATCTGCTCGATGAAGGGATGGATCCCGCCGCGAAAGAGCGGGCTTATCTTGAACTCCTGAACGTCGTGTCTCACGGTCACGAACAAAACATCATGCACCGCGACATCAAGCCCGAGAATATCCTCCTCACTCCCGGAGGGCAGCTCAAGCTCCTGGATTTCGGAACGGCCAAGGATTTGACGCGCCGGAGCATCAGCAGCACGGTCATCGGTTCACGCCCTTACATGGCCCCGGAACAGATCATGGGGGAGAGCCGCCTCACGAGCGATGTATGGGCGCTGGGAGTGGTGCTCTACGCCTTGGCCACGGGGTTTCTTCCCTTCTATGCCGAAAATGAAAAGGAGCTCATGGACAGCATCCTGGAAACGGAGCCGGAATCGCCATGCCACCTGGAGCCCGAAGTGCCCGGGGAGCTGGAAAAGATCATTCTCAAGTGTCTTCAAAAGGACTGGCGCAATCGCTATCGGTCGGCAGGAGAACTGCGTGCGGAGCTGCTGCTGCGTTTCCCACGTTTTGGAGAAGGAAAAGTGCTGCCCGGATGAGGTTCACTGCATGGGATGCGGCGCGTAGCAAGGTTTTTCAATCTGCGAGAATCGGCGTAATCTGCGGATATGCCAATGGTGGATGCGGTTTGCCCGCCGTGGCCGGGATCAGTCGGTTTCCCTCTCCCACCGCCTGTCGAAGTAGGAGGAAATGTCGCAGGTCATGATCAGGATGTCGATATTCCGGTCCCGGGCGTCCTTTACCATTCCCTCTATTACGGCCTTGCACACGAATCCCGAATTCCTGCACGCTCGGATGGCCGCGACGGAATCCAGGGGGATTTCGGCCCAGAGCTTTTCGAGCCCCAGTTCGTAGCTCAGCCCCACCATCTCGTTGAGCATCAAAGTGGCCAGACCCTTTCCCTGGTATTCCGGTGAAATGACGACCCGGATGCGGCCGATGTGGCGTTTCCATCCATGAGGAACCCGGTGCAGGGTGACATCGCCGATGATCTTGTCGTCCACCAGGGCGAGCAGGGGCAGGGCCCTGTCGTAGTTGAGCCGCATCGCCCAGTCGTGAATGACGTTCCTGTCCTTCACGTTGTGACGGATAAAAATCAACAGGTCTTCCGGGATGGTCTGAAAAAAATTGTAAAGCGCCTCTTCGTCCTCCCTTACCATAAAACGCAGCGTTATCTTTGTGCCATCCTTCAAGATTCCTTCTTTGACGCCAAACATCATGGTGGAGACCTCCCGGGTAAGATTTGTTGTTGTGTCACTTTATAAGGGCCGTGGGATCAAACTCCTTCCTGGAGCCGAAGGGCCAGATATTCGGGAAGCCGGGCATCCAGTATTTTCTTCTGGGCCTTTTTGATGTCGTAGGGCACCGCCTTGAACTTGATGATGCCCCGATGCGGATCAAAAAGGAGGTAGCGGGCGCGGTTGTCCTGCTGCCTGGGCTGCCCCACGCTTCCCGGGTTGATGAGATACGTGACCTGATCGTCCAGAATGACGGAAGAATATACGGCCGACGAGGCGGAAACTTTCCCCCGCTGATCCCTGACCCAGAGCCTTTGGATATGGGTATGGCCGTGGAAACAGATGCGGACGGCCGGGTGGCGCCTGCGGATGAGGTTGAACACGCGCTTGGCTTGAAAGACATTCAGGATGTAGCTGTCGATGTTTTCGGGGGTTCCATGGCAAAAAAGAAACCGCTCTTCGATGATCTCGGTGCGGGGCAGATTCTCGAGATACCGCCTGTCTTCGGGAGAGAGCTGTTCCTGCGAATAAAGCAGGGCTTCATGGGCGAGCACATTGAATCCTTCCGACGATCGAGGATCGACGACCCCCAGGTCGTGGTTGCCCAGAATGGAAAGCGCCTTGCGCCGGCGTAAAATTTCCAGGCATTCCCTGGGATTGGCATTGTAGCCCACCAGATCGCCGAGGTGGATCAAATGTTTGATGCCGTCCGCTTCCAGAGCTTCCAGGACCGCTTCCAGGGCTTCCAGGTTTCCATGAATATCGGAAAGGATGGCAATGGGAGATTGCAGCGAATGGCTCATAGCGAATGGCTCATGGTTGATGGTTCATGGTTCATGGTTCATGGCTGATGGTTCATAGCGAATGGCTCATGGCTCATAGCTCATAGCTCATAGCGAATGGTTCATGGCTCATGGTTCATGGCTGATGGCTCATGGCTCATGGCTCATAGCGAATGGCTCATGGTTGATGGCTGATGGTTGATGGCTGATGGCTGATGGCTCATGGCAGTTGCTTTTTGGCTCATAAACACCTGATCAGAAGTTATTTAACATTCTTGAGCCTTATTGATTATGTCATTCCGGCATGCTTTTAGCCGGAATCCAGCCACACGCTGCATTCTCTGGATACCGGCTTTCGCCGGTATGACGGTGTAAAAATGTTAAAAAATTTCTGTCTAGGGACTTAGAACCTATCCGGAAACCACCTATGGACTTTACGACACCCCCCTTTAATTCCCCCCTCGAGGGGGGACCAAGGGGGGTGTCCACTGCCGAGGTAGGTTTTCGGATAGGTTCTTAGCTCTCAATCGGGCTTGATGGAATTGATCAACGCGCTGATGCGCTTGCCAAGTTTTAAGGCATGCCCTTTGACGTTGGAAAACTTTTCCAGGCTTATCCAGTTCCGGCGTCGGAAAACTTCAAGAAGGGTAACGGTTTCAAACAGCGAACCCCTTGCAATATAGAGAAATTGAATGAATTCTTTCCTGGAGAACCTTCCTTTTCCTTCGGCGATATTGAGTGCAGGAGATGTTGCGGCGCTCTCCATTTGTTCGATAAGACGATAATGCTTCCTGTCCGTTTCCATGTTCTCCGCAATACTGAGACATTGATCGGCAAATTCAACCGCCTCATGCCAAATATCCAGTTCTTCGAACGCGAACTTTCCATCTCCTTCGGACATTCAGCCCTCCTCGTCGTAACCTCATTGTAGTAGATAAAATTCCTTTCATCCAATCATCCAATCATGAACCATCAGCCATGAGCTACTTGCCATCAACCATCAACCATCAACCATCAACCATCAACCATCAACCATCAGCCATCAGCCATCAGCCGTTGGTGGCGTAGCGAAGCTACGCCACCAACACCGGTTCGCGCAAAATGAGATCGATGGCCCGGCGGGCCGAGGCGGCCAGGCGGGGGTGCGTGTCCGTGAGGGATTCGATTTGGCGCAGGTGTTCGGCCGTTCGCAAAATGACCATGGCCAGGTCTCCCTCATCCATGCTCGAGATTTCCCTCACTTCCTCCCACGTGTGTCCCAGGGCCCAGTGATACGCGGTGATGACGGCCCAGAAGGGCAGGGGAGGGATGGGGAATCCCTCGGCCTGCAGGTGTTCCCGCAGGGGCTGCAGGCTTTTGAGCATCTTGAAAAAGGGGGCCGCCAGGTCCGGATACTTCCAGACGAGAGTGGAGAGCTGGATGTCTCCGGGGCGCTCCCGGTCCATGACGAAGGGGGCGATGAGGGCCGCCAGGAGCTCCGGTTGATCGGATGGGAAAACGCCTTTTCGGATGCAGTCGGAAATGAGCAGGGGCTGGTCCAGGCGAAGCTTGGACGCCCAGAGGCCGTCGTCCGTGAGATGCCCCTCGCTGTTGACGTAGCCTTCCTCCTGCAGAAGACTCAGGTGCTGCAGAAAAGACTGCCAGAGCTGGTCCTGGATGGAATGCATCTGCGCCTGGTAGCTGAGATATCTTTGCAGGGCGGAAGCGAAGGGATGCGACGTGTTTTTCTGGCAGGGGCCGAAGAGAACGCAGTGGTTGCAGGGCAGTTTGGCTTTGAGCTGAATCAGGCTGGCCATCTCCCGATTGACGGCTTCGAGGGAGGGGGATTCTTCCCCGGCGGATTTCCGGCTCATGAGGCGGAAGGGTTCCCTGGCAAATTCCTCGGCCAGTGCCTCCCATTCCTTCCTGGCTCTCAGGGGAGGCAGGCGATCCAGTTTTTCTCCCAGGTGGTGCACCCGGTGAAATCCCACCTGGTAGGTGCGCACCTGTCCCCTTCGAAGACGCAGGGGAACTGCCATGCGTACGGCTTCCACCGATTCCCGCTCCGTGTCGGGATCGTCGACGGCGATGTAGGGGGTTCCTCTACGGCTGAGAAAAATTCTCCCGGGAATCATCAAACCGCATAGGGAATCGAGGCTTGCCTGGCGTTTCCAGATTTTTCGGGTTTTTTTCAATTCTTCGTTCAGAAGGGCAAACTGGGGCCGCACCTCGGCCAGCCGGTCGAGCGACCCGCAGGCCATGTCCGGAATCCATTCTTCCATTTCCTGCTCGGCCTTCTTGAAATCCTGAGTGATCTGAATTTCGCTGCTGAGGTTTTGATAGGTGGCGAGCGAGGAAGCGAAAAGAGAGCGGATTTCTCTGGGTTCGTGGGAGAGGAGAAGGTTGAGCACCATGGAATGATTGACGCGGATTTGGCTGATGATGGGGTCCGGAGGGGATTTGAAGAGGTCGTGAACCAGCTGGGGGTCTTGGAAGGGGCCGGGAACCACGAGGGCGAATCCTATTTCGTCCATTCCCCGCCTTCCGGCGCGCCCGGTCATCTGGAGAAGATCGGTGGCCGAGAGCTGCACGAATTCCTTGCCGTTGAACCGGTCGCTCTGAAAGACGACGACCGTCCGGGCGGGAAAATTCACTCCCGCGGCCACGGTGGATGTGGAAAATATGGCCTCCAGGTACCCGTCCTGCATGAGCTTTTCAAGGAGCAGCTTCCAGTGGGGGAGCTGCCCGCCGTGGTGGGCTCCCACCCGTGCGTTTTTCAGAATGGAAAGGTGCTGGTGCCGGCGCAGAAAGGGGTACTTTTCCAGGAGTGCGTCCAGCCGTTTGTAAAAGGGATCCGATTCCCTGCTCCTGCCTTTTCGAAGGGCGGGAACCGGCCGGCAGAGGGAAATGGCTTTTTCGCAGTCCGCCCTGGATTTGAGAAAGAAGATGGCGGGCAGGAGATCGGCCTGGCGCAGTACTTCCATCACCTTGGGGATATTGGGGAAATCGCTTCGTGAAAAGGACCTCCTGTCCACCGTTCGAATTTTTGCGAAGAGCCCGCGGCGCGTTCCAAGAGGGGTCAACTCCCCTGACGGAAAGAGATAGAGGGGAAAAAGCGGAACCGGCCTCTCGAAGGCGGCCACCCACTTGCAGGGGGCTTTGCGCAGCCATTCCAGCCAGTCGCAGATTTCCCGGGCGTTTTGAATGGTGGCCGAAAGCAGCAGGAGGCGCACTCGCGGGGGCAGGTAAATGAGGACCTCTTCCCATACCACGCCCCGGTCCCTGTCGCCCAGGTAGTGGGCCTCGTCCAGGACGACCAGGTCCACCTGGATGTCTTCCCCCATGTGCATCGTGTCGTAGAGTTGATTGCGAAGGATTTCCGTCGTGCCCACGATGATGGGGGCCTGGGCGTTTTCCTTTCTATCCCCCGTCAGGATTCCCACGTTCTCGGGACCGAAAATGTCTGAAAATTCCTCGTACTTGGCGTTGGAAAGGGCCTTGAGCGGCGACGCGTACCAGCTCTTGCCCCCCTTTTGAAAGACCTTTTCAATGGCCTTCACGGCGATGTACGTCTTGCCCGCGCCCGTTGGAGCGGTCGTCAGCACATCCGATTCTTCCAGGGTTTCCAACGCTTCCGTCTGAAAAGGGTCCGGAACGAAGGGCTGGGGCTCGGGGACCTTGATCCGCTCGAGCACCGGCCGAAGGCTGCGGTGAATCTTAAATTCAAAGCGCGGCTGTTCTTTCCTGGATAGAGAAAGCGACTCTTCCTGAGGAGGGTATTCTTTTGATCTGTTGCGCTTCTGACGCCGAATGATTGCCAAAGGACATCCTCTTCTTCCCTCCTCCGCAGGGTTTGCGGAGATGAGGAAACTTTGAATCCACGATCCTGTTCAAGGGAAGTGGAAAAAGCTTGCATGCTTAAAGCCCGTTTAAAAATTCCCCCCTCGAGGGGGGCAGGGAGGTGTCAAGATTTCATTTTGTGCAATGATATTACACTTTTTGAGAAAAAAAGCCAACATGGCGCTTATCATCGCCGGCAATTCTCATTTTGAAAAACTTACACCCCCCCTGCCCTCCCTCGAGGGGGGGAATTTTCAGGATAAAGTCCCCCTTCAAAGGGGGATTTCCCCATTTACCACGGAGGTACAGAGATCACATAAGCATTCCAAGATCTTCTCCGTGTCCTCCGTGTCTCCGTGGTGAATAAAAAGGGATACTGGAATCCGTCGGCTCCCTAAACGCTTCGCATCATTTCCCTCAGGACTTTCGGGAGAATCCCCCCGTGGCGGTAGTATTCCAGTTCTATGGGGGTGTCGAGGCGGCTCAGCACGGTGAAGGACCTGGTGCTGCCGTCGGCCGCCGCCGCTTCCACCTCGATTTCCTTTCCCGAGGCAAGCCTTTCCTCGAGGTTTTTGAAGGAAAAGACTTCACTGCCGGTCAGGCCGAGGGATTCTGCGGATTCCCCCTCGACGAACTGCAGGGGGAGAACCCCCATGCCGATGAGATTGCTCCGGTGGATGCGTTCATAACTCTCGGCCACAACGGCCTTGACTCCCAGGAGCGCCGTTCCCTTGGCGGCCCAGTCGCGGCTGCTCCCGGTTCCGTATTCCTTGCCGGCGAGCACGATGAGGGGGACCGATTCCCCGGCATATCGCCTTGCGGCTTCCCAGACGGTCATCTGCTCCCCGCCCGGAAAATGCCGTGTGAATCCTCCGGAAACATTTTCGAGAAGACGGTTTCGAATGCGCGTATTGGCGAAGGTCCCGCGGATCATGACTTCATGATTGCCCCGGCGGGAGCCGTAGGAGTTGAAATCTTCAGGGGCGATTCCAAGGGATTGGAGATACCGGCCGGCGGGGCTGTCCGGCGGGATGGCTCCCGCGGGGGAAATATGGTCCGTTGTGACCGAATCCCCCAGGAGAAGCAGTACCCTGGCCGCAACGATGTCCTCGATGGGAGCGGCTTCCTGGGTGAGTTTTTCGAAGAAGGGGGCCTCGCGAATGTAGGTGGACTGAGTGTCCCACGCATAGATGCCGCCTTCCGGAACGGAAAGGTTCCGCCAGGCGGCGTCTCCTTCGTAAATGTTCTTGTAGCGGCTTGAAAAGAACTCGTCTCGGAGGTTTTCGTTCATCACGCGGGCGATATCCTCGCTGCCGGGCCAGATGTCTTTGAGGAAAACGGGGTTTCCCGCTTCATCCCGGCCGAGAGGCTCCTTTTCGAAATCGATGGTGAGCCGCCCCGCCAGGGCATAGGCCACCACGAGGGGTGGGGATGCCAGGTAGTTGGCGCGAACCGAGCCGTGGATGCGCCCTTCGAAGTTGCGATTGCCGCTCAAAACCGAGGCCGCCACCAAGTTGCCCTCTTCGATGGCGCGCTGGACGGGTTCCGGAAGGGGGCCGCTGTTTCCGATGCAGGTCGTGCAGCCATAGCCCACGAGGAAAAATCCCTGGGCTTCCAGGGCGGGAAGGAGACCGCTCTTTTCGAGGTAGTCCGTCACCACGCGGGAACCGGGGGCGAGGCTGGTTTTGACCCAGGGTTTGGTCCGGATGCCCTTTTTCAACGCATTTTGCGCGAGGATTCCCGCCGCGAGCATGACGGCCGGATTGGAAGTGTTGGTGCAACTGGTGATGGCTGCAATGACGACGGACCCGTGGGAGAGTTCCACTTCCTCGTTTTTCAGCCGGAGAGTGACCCGTTTTTTTCGATCTTCCTCGCTCAACCCGAAGCCCCACTGGGAAATTTCCCTGCCCAGCGCTTCCTTGAAGGCGGAGGATGCCGCCGCCAGGGGGACCCTGTCCTGGGGACGCTTGGGACCGGCCAGGTTGGCTTCCACCCGGCTCAGATCCAGCGAAACGGTATCCGAAAAAATGGGTTCCGGGCTGTCGGCGGTTTGGAAGAGCCCCTGTTCCTTGGTGTAGGCTTCCACGAGGTTTACAAGGGAGGCATCCCGTCCTGTGAGGCGCAGGTAATCGAGGGTCTTCTCGTCCACCGGGCAAAATCCCATGGTGGCTCCGTATTCGGGGGCCATATTGGCGAGAGTGGCCCGGTCGGGGAGGCTGAGGGCGGAAAGACCCGGTCCGTAGAATTCCACGAATTTGCCGACCACCTTCTTGTTTCGAAGCAGTTCCGTGACGTGCAAAACCAGGTCCGTTGCGGTGATGCCCGGGCGGAGTTCGCCTTCCAGTTTCACTCCCACGACCTGTGGAATGGGGAAGTAATAGGGCTGCCCGAGCATCACGGCTTCGGCCTCGATGCCTCCCACTCCCCAGCCGAGCACCCCCAGGCCGTTGATCATGGTGGTATGGGAATCCGTTCCCACCACGGTATCGGGATAGAGCATCCCTTCGCCGTTCGGGGAAGCGGTTTGAGGGTTGGAGGCCATCATCACGACGGAGGCCAGGTATTCCAGGTTCACCTGGTGCACGATCCCTCTTCCGGGGGGAACCACCGTGAAGTTGTGGAAGGCTTTTTGAGCCCAGCGCAAAAGGCCGTAGCGTTCATGGTTCCTTTCGTATTCCTTCCGTTCGTTCAGATCCAAGGCATCGCGGGTCCCGTAAGCGTCCACCTGCACCGAGTGGTCGATCACCAGGTCTGCCCGCACCAGGGGATTGATGCGGTCGGGATCGCCCCCCAGGCGCTTCATGGCATTGCGCATGGTGGCAAGGTCCACTACGGCGGGAACTCCTGTGAAGTCCTGCAGGAGGACGCGAGCGGGCATGAAAGGGATTTCCCGCACCGGGCCGGAAGGAGAAGCGGCGGTGGCGAGGAGGGCCTCTATGTGATCGCAGGTCACGATGCGGCCATCTTCGTTTCGAAGCAGATTTTCAAGCAGGATCTTGATGGAAACGGGAAGTCTCGCCGCCTGCGTCCAGCCTTGAGACTCCAGTTCGGCCAGGCGGAAATAAATGAAACGGGTGCCGCCCACGTTCAGCGTGGCAAGCGTTCTGAAACTGTTTGTGCCTTTGACATGCATTTTGAATACTCCTTCGTCTCATGATAAGGGAGCTGCTTTTTAACCTCCATGACCGGAGCGGTCACAACGAAAAATGAAAAAGGCAAAGAGATGCAAGCCAATATGGAAAGCGGGAAACGCTCTTGAAAAGCGATGTTATCATAAGCCATGAGCTATGAACCATGAGCCTTTTTTCATATAAAGATTGAGGTTTTGGAATTTAGGTTTTACAATATTTGCTTTGGTGGCGTAAGCGCCTTTTATCACTTAAAACTTTGGATTCGTCGCATGAACGACCCAGTTTATTGGCAGCATAAAGGGAAAAGAGCAAGATGAAAATAGCCATTATTGGAACTGGATATGTAGGATTGGTGAGTGGAGCCTGTTTTGCCGAATTCGGCCACGAAGTTACCTGCATCGACAAGGACGCTGAAAAAATCGCCCGCCTGCAGCGCGGGGAAATCCCCATTTACGAGCCTGGTCTGGACCAGCTGGTGCACAAAAACATCTCGGCCGGGCGGTTGATTTTCACCACCGAGTTCAACCCCGGAATCCCCGAGGCCCAGGTGATTTTTATCGCTGTGGGGACTCCCGCCTCCCGCCGGGGCGACGGCTATGCGGACCTGACCTATGTCCACGATGCAGCCCGCCAGCTGGCTTCTCATCTTCAGGGGTATACGGTGATCGTCAACAAGAGTACCGTCCCCGTGGGAACGGCGCGCCAGGTGGCTCGCATCGTTTCCGAAGTGAACCCCGGTGCGGACTTCGATGTCGCGAGCAATCCCGAGTTCCTGAGGGAGGGGGCTGCCATCCGGGATTTCATGCATCCCGACCGCGTGGTGATCGGCGTGGATTCCGAAAGGGCGCAGGAGGTGCTCAAGGCGATTTACCGTCCCCTCTACCTCATCGAAACTCCCTTCGTGATCACGGGGATTGAAACCTCGGAATTGATCAAGTACGCGGCCAACGCGTTTCTTGCAACCAAGATCAGCTTCATCAATGAGCTCGCCAACATCTGCGAGGAAATCGGCGCCGATGTGCAGGACGTGGCCAGGGGCATAGGTCTGGACGGACGCATCGGCAAGAAGTTTCTCCATGCGGGGCCGGGCTATGGAGGATCGTGTTTCCCCAAGGATACCCACGCACTGCTTCGCATCGCCCAGGAAAACGGTGTGGCCTGCCGCATCGTGGAATCCGTCGTTGAGGTGAATTCGGCCCAGAAGGCCCGCATGGCCCGGAAAATCCGTAAAGCCGTGGGAGGCAACGAGGGCGGGAAAACCATCGCCGTCCTGGGCCTGGCATTCAAGCCGGAGACGGACGATCTGAGGGATGCGCCCGCCCTGACCATCATTTCCACCCTGCTGGAACATGGAGCCATCATCCGCGCTCATGACCCCCAGGCCATGAAGGAGGCCGCCAGGGTGCTGGATGGCGTTACGTTCTGTTCCAATCCCTACGAGGCCTGTGAAGGGGCCGATGCCGTGGTGCTCATGACGGAATGGAACGAATACCGTGCCCTGGACCTGAAACGGATCAAAGAAGTGATGAAGCGGCCCGTTTTTGTGGACCTTAGAAATGTCTATATGCCCAGGATGATGGCGGAAAACGGGTTCGACTATTACAGCGTGGGAAGGGCCGCCGTAACCGGCAGGTAAAGGGCGGAGGAGGGTTGAGAAAAGGGTCTCGGTATTTGAGCAGAACCAGTGTGTTGCCGGCATTGGCGGTTCTGCCGATTTTGTTGCTGTGGCATCCTGAAGGGAAAACGGCTCCACCGCAGCCTGTGACTCCCATTTATGATTTCCAGATTGTGCATGTCTATCCTCACGATCCGGATGCCTTCACGCAGGGGCTGGTCTTCGCGGATGGTTTTCTTTTCGAGAGCACCGGTCGCAACGGCAAGTCGTCGCTGCGGAAAATCGATCTCGAAACAGGAGAGGTCCTGAAGAAATGTATTCTTCCGGATGAATTTTTTGGGGAGGGATTGACCCAGTGGGAAGGAAACCTGATCCAGTTGACATGGAAATCCCGGATCGGCTTCATTTACGACAGGGAGACGTTCCAGAAAAAGGGGGAATTCACTTATGCCACTGAAGGGTGGGGGATCACGCACGACGGAGTGTCGCTCATCATGAGTGACGGCAGTTCCCTTTTGCGCTTTCTGGATCCTGTGACATTCCAGGAAACCCGGCGGCTGGAGGTGAGCGATCACGGAATCCCTGTCCAGAATCTCAATGAACTGGAGTTCGTTCGGGGTGAGATCCTGGCCAATGTCTGGCGCACCGACGCCATCGCGAGGATTTCTCCCCGGTCGGGAGAGGTCCTCGGGTGGATAGATCTTTCTTCTTTGCGGGCGGCTCTGGGGCCTGTCAGGCAGTTGGACGTCGTCAATGGCATTGCCTACGATTCCAAAAATGACCGCATTTTTGTAACGGGCAAATTGTGGCCCCGGCTTTTCGAAGTTACTTTTAAGCTGCGAAAGCCGTGACCTCGGAATGGGGCGTTTCAGTGGTTCTCGTTTTGAAAAGTGAACACCCCCCCTTGCCCCCCTCAAGGGGGGAATCCCTGGGGGGTGTTTCTTTCGGCTTTACCCGAAAGAAATCGTGTGGTAAACGTTTGGAGAGCGAGAAGTTTTTTGCAGGTCGGTCTAAGGGGATGCGGAAGTTGACCGCATTGTAAATGGGGTGGCGCATTCGGCATGGATCAAGGGCAGGCGGCCCGCCTCCGTCCTGTCATCTGCTTACACAAGGAATGAGAGAGAGCTCATGATTAAAATTACCGTCGATGGAAAGCAGATCGAAGCACAAGAGGGAACCAGCCTTCTCCAGGCATGTCTCGACAACGACATTTTTATTCCCAACTTGTGCTACATGAAAGAGATGGAACATCCCCCCACATCCTGCAGGATGTGTTTCGTACAGATCGAGGGGGAAAGCAAACCCGTCACTTCGTGCAATCGCAAGGTTCAAGAAGGAATGGTCGTGCGGACGGACACGGAACAAGTACGGCAGCTGCAGCAAAACGTGTTTCAGCTCCTTTTTTCCGCCCACCACATGGATTGCAAGAATTGCCTTTCCAGGAAAACCTGTCAACTTCAGAAGATCGCGAAATTCCTGGGCATCCGTCTCAAGGCCAAAAAGCCCGAAGAACTGGGGCGCGATCTGACGGTCCAGCCGACTCATCCCTGCTTCGATCTTCTCCCGGCACGGTGCATCCTTTGCCATAAGTGCCTGTATGTGTGTAAGGAAAAAGGTTATTCCATCCTGAAGGCGGTGAAGAACGGGATCAACACCTTCATTACCTACTGTGGGGAAGAGCAGGATCCGGCAAAGCTTCCCTGTCCTACCTGTGGAGCCTGCGTGGAAATCTGCCCGGTGAGCGCCATCGTTCCGAAGAAGGAGGCTCCGAAGGAGGCCGCAGCCGGCGCATGATGCGGGTCTTTCAGAACCCATCGAAATCGCTTCAAAAAATCATTGCATATTTTGCATTCAAGTTGTAACGGGTGGTATCCGACTATGAAGGTGGAATACCACCCGTTTTACGTGGTCCGTTTTGTTTCTCAAGGCTAAAAAATCCGCGGATGTCCCTTTTTCAACGGGAGCAAGTGATAGATGGTCCAGGAACTCGATGGGTATGAAGTCAAGGCGCTCAACTACGAACTCCTGTTGAAGGATATTCTCACCGCTGCGGAGAAGCTGCCGCCTTTTCCCGATGTGGCATGGAAGGTGCTCGGCCTCATCCGGAAAATGGCTTCCGTCAAGCAAATAGAATCCGTCATCAAATATGATCCGACCATTGCCGCTCGAATCCTTTCCCTGAGCCAATCCGCATATTACCGGCGCGCAGGGAAAGTCTCTTCCCTGCAGGATGCCATCGTGGTCCTGGGAAATCAGAAGCTGGTGGAAGTGATCCTGGCCGCCTGTGCCGTTCACTACTTCCGGGGCCAGGTTTCGGGGTATCGTCTCAATGAGCGCGAACTGTGGCGCCATTCGGTTTCCACGGCGGTTCTGTCCGAAAAGCTTGCGCTGCGCTTCAGGAAGAAGAGGGTGCTCACGGCCTACACGGCGGGTTTGCTGCACGATATCGGCAAGACGGTCCTGGATCTGTATGCCAAGATCTATCTGCACATCGATTTGAACCAGATCCGTAAGAGCGGCATTCAGTTCATCGAGGCGGAACGGAGGGCATTGGGAATAGACCACCAGGAACTGGGGCAGCTCATTGCGCGCAGTTGGAATTTTCCCCCCGAAGTGACCGTTGCCATCGGGAACCATCACTTTCCTCAAAAGGCCAAAACCGATCAGGACATGGCGGCCATCGTCTACATTGCCGATCGGCTGGTCAATGGTATGCAGGAGTCGCGGGAGCCGCGGGATGCTGTCGACCCGGAAACGGATCCCGTTTTCAAAGCACTCGGTGTTACCTCTCAGATTGCCGAAGATCTGCAGGCAGAGATCTCCGAGGCAGTGGAAGGCATTGTGAGCTTCCTGAAGAACGAAGCATGATTCGAGGTAAAAATCGGAGGGTCGTTTCTCAGGATTTTCGCGACAGCCGGATGCCTTTTGAATTCCTTGTCCAGAAATTGCCGCACCACACCTCTATCCCACCCCAGCGGATGTGAAAATCCCGTGTAAAGAGAGAGATCTCCCTCGTAAAGCGTTTTCGTTTCAAGCCCGGAAGCTTCAGGTCCATAGACGGGCAGGTTGAAAATGGCCAGATTCAGGAACTGAATGCAGTCGCTGTGCTTCACGGTGAAAAGGAGCGTGTTCCTTGCCGCGTTCAGTGTTTCCGAGGGTGTGCCGAAGAGCAGGTAGACGTAGGTTGCAATGCCCGCTTGGTTCAGGGTCTTGAGGGCCCTGGATGCCACCGCGAGGTCCACCCCTTTCTCTTCCCGGTCGATCACTTCCTGGTCCCCCGATTCCAAACCCAGTTTCAACATGACGCATCCCGAGCGTTTCAAGGCCATGCAAAAATCCGGATCGGCGAGATGATCCGTGATCCTGGCGAATCCATACCAGGGAGGCCCGGGGGGATCGAGGGCGAGGCCTTTCATGAGCCTGGGGCTGACGGCATTGTCGAGGAGATGGATCAGGACCGGCCTGGTTTGCGCCACCAGAATGTTCAGATCTTGGAGCACCCTCTTTACGGGAAGGGGCGCGTAAGGGTTGCCTTCCGCTCTTTCGGGGCAGAAGGCGCAACGGTTCCAGTAGCATCCGCTCGAGGCGCTGTAGGGAAGGATCGCACCCGGAGAGAGATATTTTTCCATGGGAAGGGCTTCGTAGGTGGGCGTGCAGTGTTCCATGCTTTTCCCCCCGGTTCCCAGGAGGGAGAGGAGAGCCTCTTCCCCCGGTCCGGCCACCATTTCATCCACCAGGCCGCCAAAGGGATTTCGCCATCCCGGCCTCCTCATCCAGGAGGTAACCAGTCCTCCCCCGAGGGCCAGCGTCAATTCAGGGTATTCTTTCCTGATGAATCCCATCATCGCGAAGGCGCACAAGGCCTGGCTCAAAAAATTCAGGGAAAGCCCCACCACCTTGTAAGGGCGGTGATCCAGGATTTGCCCGATCCTTCGGCTGAAATAGGGAAAAAAAGGGTTTTCTTCGGGGCGCTCCGCCGCCCGGATAAGATCTTCGCTTCGAACGGGAGAGAGCTCCGCGTGCTGGTAGTTGCCCAACCCCACCCTGGAGCCCTCTGAAACCGTTGTGGACATTTCCACGAGGCGATTCAGGTCCAGGACAGCCCGCTTGTACCGGTCGAAATGGTCGTAGACGTCACGGCTTCTCAAGGAATGAAGGTGGTTCGAAAGGTTGCGGGCTGCCCGCGCCGTCCATTTGTCGGAGGACCTTTGGGGACCCTCCATCAAGTGGAGCAGCCCTTCCATGTTGGCGTCGAGCACTGTGCAGTGTATTCCATTACGGTGCATCGCCCCTGCAATTTTTGCAATGCCGGGAGGAGGTTCACAGGGTTTGACCACGGGGGGATGAATCAGAAGCATGTGCTGTTGTCTTTCGGATATAAGGGGGTGGGCGGATTCCAATATCCCGTTATTCACTACGGAGGTACAGAGATCACAGCGCGGCCAAAGCCGCAACCAAATAGGGATTTCAAGAGCGACTCACTCCCTAAAAACGGCAGGCCGGTTTCCCTACCAGAGGCTTTCATGCCTGGAAAGGATTCCGACCCGCACTTTCATGACTCGTTGAGGCCGTTCCGCAGATCAATCGAACCGGATTTTCCGTTCTTCACCCAGGTCGAAAGTTCTGTAATCCGCGTATCCCTGGTTTAGAGCCACGGTCATCGGCAGCTGCTTGCTTGCCGGCCCCCAATGCTGGATGGGACCGGGACTGCTGAAGAAATCGTCGGTCGCCCATTTCTCGCGGTTTTCAGCGAAGACCTTGAAAGCCGGGGAAGAAGTCTCCACCAGGGATTTATTGATGACCATCTCCTCCTTGCCTTTGCGCATCTCACAGGCGATCAACCCGGTGAGAGGAAGAGCCAGCACTCTCCCGCCCTTGTCAAAATCGGTCACCGCGGCCATATAACCCGTCTTCCCGGCCAAAACAAGAGATCCTGCGGTCAGGCCCAGGGCAAAGGTGAAGGCTGCATCAAAAAGAGTGGGCTTGCCGCTTCGGCCTTCATAACCGAGAAAGTGCGACTGGGTGGAAAAAGTCGCCGCCTTGAATTTTTCGATCTGGTCTTCCGTGGCAGGAATCTTTCCCTCCTGGTCGCCGAAGTATCTTTCCGTGTGGCGTTTGATTTCCGACATCTTGTATCGAATCTTCTCGATGAGAAGCTTCTCCGTTTCGATCTGCGAGACCTTGACGTTGCCGTGCTCGTCCCGGTCCAGGATGAGCATTTCCTCGATTTCGTCGGGCAGGGAAGCCATGAGCTGAGCGGACTGGGGCGAGAGGTGGGGATAAATGAATTCCTGCTTGTTCTTGAGAGTGGGGAGATCCTTGATGTCCCGTTCGTATTCCGCCAGGATCTTGTTGAGTTCCTGAATCAGGGTCCGCATTTCGGGGATGAATTCGATGAGCCCCTCGGGGACCAGGACCAGGCCGTGATTGATGCCCTTGAGGCGTCGAAGAACGATGATGCGGACGATTTCATCCACGATGGCTTCGAGGGACATGTTCTTTTCTGCGATTTCCTCCGAGATGAGTGCAATGGCCGGCTTGGTCTGCAGGGCGACTTCCAGGGTGATCTTACTGGCGGTACGCCCCATGAGCTTGACAAAGTGGTAGTATTTCACGGCGGAGGCTGCATCCTGGGCAAGATTGCCCGTCAGTTCGGAATAGACTTTGGTGGCCGTGTCGTAGCCGAAGGAAATGGGAAGATAGTTGCCTGCGGCCATATCCCCGTCGATGGTCTTGGGAATGCCGATGACGCTGCAGGTGATTCCCTGCTCTTCCAGGTATTCGGCAATGAAGGCCGCGTTGGTGTTGGAGTCATCGCCACCGACGATGATCAACCCATCCAGCCGATTCTTCAAAACCGTTTCCTTGACTCTTTCAAACTGCTCCGGAGTCTTGATCTTTGTTCGGTCCGTGCCGAGAAAATTGAAACCGCCGGTATTGATAATGGCCTGGATATCGGAATTTTTGATCTCGAAAACATCCCCGTTGATGAGGCCTTTGGGCCCCTTCCTGATGCCGAGCAGAGTGTTTTCGTTTCCGAGAACCGCCTTGAGGCCGGCCAAGACATTGTGCCCTCCCGCCGCGGGTCCTCCCGAAAAGAGCACCGCCACCCGCTTGCCCGCCGCCCTGGGCGGTTTTGCATCCGGCTTCGCCTCGAGGATGATGTTCCTGCTTTTGGCTATGGTCCTGGGGAACACTTCCTGGATGCGGCCGTGCTCCTGGCAGGTGAAAGCGGTTTGAGTCTCTACAAATGAAGCCGGTCCGATATTGCCGTCTTTATCGAGAAAAACCGAACAGACGGGAATGGGTAAGTCCCTTATGGCCTCTTCGAACAAAGAATGCCTCCCCTCTGTTTTAGCGACGAATGCCGCCAGGTTCGTTGCGCCGATATCCTGCCTCGTCATCTTTACACCCCTCCTGCAATGACCGAAAAATTCGACTGAACTCACCGCGTCGCTTCGTGCCGGCTGTGCGGCGTATTCACGCGCCTCACATTTCCTCCCGGCAATGCGGTGAGTTCAGTCGATTGAAGAATTGTCAAGGAACAACTTGTTTGTTCTGAAGACCCAATCCATAAAACCATAGGTTATCGTTTGACGACTTCTTAGAACCTATCCGGAAACCCCCTGTGGACTTTGCGACACCCCCCTTGGTCCCCCCTCGAGGGGGGAATTAAAGGGGGTGTCCGCTGCCGAGGTAGGTTTTTGGATAGGTTCTTATTGCCCTCTCTTCCCGGAGTAAAGGTATTTTTATTCCTCGTCTCCCGCCCCGATGAGGGGTAGGACCTTGTCGACCTTGAAGAAGACCAGGAAAAGGGGGCCCCGGTCCTTATCCGTTTCTCTATAGTCTCTTCGACGCAAAGAGAAAAGAAGTTCCGTGTCCTGTTCTTCGCGTATTTTGGTGAGAAAGAGTCTCATGCCCTTATAAGCCGGGCCGTCTTCCGAAAAAATATAAGCCGCATGAGGATTTGACTGAATGTTGCTGTGAGTCAACCGGTCCCGCATGATGAATGCCACCGTTTCCTCATCCATGATATGGGGCGACGCGTAGATTGCTCCATCCACTCTGCCCTCCGCATCGGCTGTGGCCAGAACGCCTCTTCCTTTCACATTCTTGAAATATTCGCTGATTTTCATCGAGATGCCTCCGTTCATTATGTGAATTCCGAATGTGCATGGTCGTTAACCTGAAGATAAGATCATCCCCCCGGATATTCTCGTCTCCCTATTCATCGGCGCCGTGAAAAATCGGGAGCGTTCTCGAACAGACCTGCCTTCGGCATCAGATCCTGCATGTGGTTTTCAGTTTCGGCGTGAAGCGCTCGGGTCCTTTCAGTATGGGTTTTCCAATGTTTTTCGAAAGGGTGCGCAGCATACCGCCGAATATCCAGACATGAAAAGGATAAAGTATATACCAGTACAGGATTCCCAAAAGCCCTCTGGGGAGGAAACGCGACAGCTGTTGGAGTTCCGTCTGGTTTTCACCCATGGGAGTGAGCTTGAATTCCAGGATGGCTTCTCCCGGAGTTTTCATTTCAGCCAGCAGAAGCAGCCTGTGGGGGGCATCCACTTCCAGGACGCGCCAGAAATCCAGGGCGTCGCCCGTATAGAGTTGACTGGGATGGCGCCTTCCGCGCCGCAATCCGGTGCCTCCCATCAAGCGATCCAGGGTCCCCCTCACTTTCCAGAGCAGGTCCCCGAAATACCATCCGGTCTCTCCACCGATCCGGACGACATGCTCCCAGATCTCCTCCGCAGAGGCCTGCAGACGAATCCGATGGCCGCATTCCAGGATCGTTCCCCCGGCATATTGCGCATCGCCGCAATAAGTCCATTCCGGCGGGAGCAAGGCTCCCGCATCGGTCCAACACGTTTCCACGCGCTGCTGCCGAGTCTTTTCCAACGCCAGCCGGATGGTTTCCCTGCAGTCCTTGAGTTTGATCGGGATGATGGATCGTATGCGATTTTCCTGGCACACGACCTCGTTGGCGAGCCCTTCGGCCAGGGGCTGAGCGATGGAAGCGGGAACGGGAGTGATGATATGAATCCAAAGGGCGCTCAGGTAGGGCGACAAAACCGGGATGGGAATGATCCTGCGGCGCGGCAGGCCCGCCACTTCGGCATAAATGTGGATGAGCTGTTCGTAGGTCAGGATCTCGGGACCTCCGATATCGAAGCTCTTTCCAACGGTTTCCTCGTTTTCCAGGCATCCCTGGAGATATTCCAGGACATTTCCTATGCCGATGGGCTGAACGGGGGTTCTCACCCACGCAGGTGTGAGCATCACCGGAAGGCGGTCGACGAGATATCTGAGCATCTCGAAGGATGCGCTGCCGGAGCCGAGAATCATGGCGGCTCGAAGAACGGTGGCGGGAACCGGTCCCGATTCAAAGATTTTCCCCACTTCGTGGCGCGACCGTATGTGTTTGCTCAGCTTTGGGTCGTCGGGGTTTCCGAGAGCTCCCAGGTAAATGATGCGTTCCAGTCCAGCTTCGGCTGCCGCTGCGACCATGTTTTGAGCCGATTCCCTGTCGGCATGCGCGAACTTTCCTTCAGCCGAGATCATGGAATGGATCAGGTAAAATGCGACTCCGCATCCCTCGCAGGCTTTTTTGAGAGCCGCCGGATCCAGCGCATCACCCTCCACCATTTCCAGCAGGGGATGCCCACCCCACGGGCGGCACTGCAACTTGGCAAGGGATCGCGCCATCACCCTCACTCTGTACCCCGCCTCCAAAAGCCTGGGCACCAGGCGGCCTCCGATATATCCGGTTGCTCCGAGAATCAGTACAGGTTTTGCATTCATCATACAGAGTCCTTTCTTGATTACTTGCAAACCTAAGGATAGATCAGTATAAATGCAACATTAAAGATGTGAAAGGCAAGGCAAGGTATATTGGTAATTCTTTAGATAAAAATGGATGATTGTACTGGGAACGGTTACTTTGCTCAAACCTCCGTTGTCCGAAATGTAAGGAGTGAGTGCCCATTGGGAGGTTCAACATGCGATACCGGTTGTCTCGAATCTTCGGAATCCAAAAATCGAAATTCCCGTGGGCCTGCTTGCTCCTGGCGGGAATATTGCTGTTGGGATGCGCTCATGCTCCTGAAAAGAGTGTTCCCTTTGACGGTTCGAATGCATCAACCGTTTTGCCCGCAGCCCCCTCTTCCGTGGAAGTCCCGGAACAATCCACTCCGTCCGCTCCTCCCGTTGAACCCGCCCGTCAAGGGCTCCTGACCCTGGATCGGGCCATAGAAGAAGCCCTGAGGGCCAGCCCCGAACTGGAACAGATTCGGGAACGGCTGGATGCCTCGGAACAGCAGGTGCGCCAGGCCGAAGCCTCATTTTACCCCCGTCTGATTCTTGCCGAAGATTTCAACGCGACGGACAATCCCGTGTTTGCCCTCATGGACATCATCAATCAGAGGCGCCTCCAAACCGATGTGAACTTCAACGAACCCGGCCGGCAGCAGAACTTTTCATCGAAAGTGCAGGGGGAATGGCTCCTGTTTCAGGGAGGCAGCCGCTGGTACGACCGCAATGCGGCATTGGGACAGAAAAAATCCATCGATGCGGAACTGCTCGCAGCCCGCAATCACTTGGTGGCCAAGGTGTCGGAAACCTATTATCGCTGGCTGCAGTCCTTTGGGTTTGTGGAGGTCGCTGAAAAAGCTCTCGAATCGGCCAGGACCGATGAGGAGGTAGGGGCGGCGCGCGTGCAGGCCGAGATGGCGCTGCCCAGTGAATTCATGCGCCTCAAGGTGCGGACGACTGAGGCCGAGAGCAATCTCGTCACGGCAAAGACGGGGCTTCGCAGGCTGCAGGCGGGGCTCGAACGCCTCATCGCCCGTCCCATAGGAGTGGAGGAGGTTCCCAACGGTGCCGCTTCCGTTGCTTCCGAGCCGCCCACAACCGTTTCCGAAGATACCCCTGCACTGGTGAAGCAGGCCCTGGACAAGCGCCCCGAAATGGCTGCCGTTCGTTCCCTCATCAAGGCTTCCCGGGATCGGGTGAATTCGGCTCGAGGAGGTTTCCTTCCCAAAATCGCTGCCAACGTCAACTATCAATGGGATTCCGAAGAATTGGACGAGAGCGCCGAGAGCTGGTTCATAGGGCTTCAGGCTTCCTGGCCGCTTTTCGAGGGGGGCTTCACTCTGGCCAAAATGCGTGAGGCCGAATCGCGCGTCAAGGAAATGGAAGCGCGGGGGCAGCAGGTTGCTCTCGACATCGCCCTGGAGGTTCAGCAGGCTGCCCTCGCGGTGCAGGAATCGACCGAAAAGATAAAAGTGGCTGAGGAAAGAAGGCGCTGGGCTCAGAAATCATTGGAGGAAGTCCGGCATCTTTACCGCAACGAGGTGGCTTCCGTGGATGCGCTTCTGCAGGCCGAAGTCGCCTGGAACCAGGCGGAAGTTGCGTATACCGCCGCTCTTTTCGATGGAAGGATCGCGCAGGCCCTCTTGAGAGAGTCTTTAGGGGATTTCGCGGACCATCTGCAGTAGAGGTGATCTCGCTCGGAATTTTCCCTTGAATCGTCGTCGAATGCACTCACTGCCGACTGCCCACCAACGATCAACCGCCACTGACCACAATCCCCGGGAGGCGTGGAATGACGGAAACATCTCAAAGCCAAGACAAGCGAAAGATTTTGCGAGAGACCGCGAAGGGATTGGGAGTCTTGTTGCTCCTGGTTCTCATGATGATGTGGCTGGCTGGAGCCTTTATCGACAAGGTGGAGCCCGGCGCTCCGGCGGCGAAGCCTCAGCCCGGCGCATGGAAGACGGAAAAAGTCCGGAAGCGGGATTTCCCTCTCATTATCGACCAGGTCGGCACGGTCAGAGCCCACACGTTGGCGCAGGTTTCCAGCCGCATCATGGCGCAGGTGAAAGAAATCCTGGTTCGTGAAGGCGATGTGGTGGTGGGGTCCGATGCCGGGGGGAGTGTCTCCGGCGGCAAGAAGACGGCGGATAAAACAATCTCCAAAGCGGCGTTGCAGTCTTCGAAGGGGGGGGCCGCGGATAGCGGGTCGGGCACGGTCCTGGCGCGGTTGGACGATGGCGAAATCCTGGCCCGTCTGCGTCAGGCGGAGGCCCAGATAGCGGCCATGGAAAAAGCGATGGAGGTGGGCAAATCGAAACTGACGGCAGCCCGGGCCCAGGTGAATTCGGCACAGGCCAACAGGGACAATGTGCTGGCGGATTTCAAACGGTATCAGGACCTCTACCGCAATCAGGCGGCCACCGGGCAGCAATTGGACCATGCCAAAGCCCAAAAGGATATGGCCGAAGCGCAGCTTCAGGCTCATGAACAGGAAGTGCGGGCGGCCCAGGGGGAAATAGAAGGCACGGAGGCCCGGAAAAAGCAGGCCGAGGCCGCCGCGGCGGAGGCCCGCGTTTTGCTCGGCTACACTCTCATTCGAGCTCCCTTTACGGGCAAAGTCATCAAAAAAACGGTGGATGTCGGGGATATGGCTTCTCCCGGCCAGACGCTTTTCATCGTGGAGGGAGAATCCCGGCCCGAGATCCATGCGAATCTCTCCGAATCTCTTCTTCCCCAGTTGAAGGTGGGGGAAGCAATGGAGGTGCATGTGGATGCCCTGAAGCGGACGTTCCAGGGGAATCTTCGCGAGATCGTACCCATGTCCGATCCTTCCACGCGCACGGTCCTGGTGAAAGTGAGCCTTCCCGACGATCCCGGTCTCGTGAATGGACTCTTCGGCCGGCTCCGGGTGCCTTACGGAAGATACGAAAGCCTGGTGGTTCCCATGGAAGCCGTTCGCGAGGTGGGGCAGCTGGTCCTGGTGGAAGTGGTGGATTCCGAAGGGTATGCGCAGAGGCGGTTCGTGACGCTGGGCCGGCGTCACGAGGGAGTCGTGGAAGTCCTCTCGGGGCTGAAGGAAAATGAGGAGGTCATCGTCCCATGAGTGAAACGCACGCCTCTTCCCACCACTGGATGAACCGCATCGTCGAGGCTTTTCTGGGAGGCAATCTTTCGGTCCTGCTCATCCTCATCAGCCTCATAGCGGGTGTGGCCGCTCTTGCCATAACTCCCAGGGAGGAGGACCCCCAGATCGTTGTTCCTATCGCGGACGTTCTCATCAGCATGCCGGGAGCTTCCGCCCGGGAAGTGGAACGCCAGGTGGCGACGCGGCTGGAAAAGCTCCTTTACCAGATCGATGGCGTGGAATATGTCTACTCGACGAGCTTTCCTTCCCAGGCCATCGTGACCGTGCGTTTTTATGTGGGGGAGGACCGAGAAAGAAGCTGGGTGAAGCTCCATAACAAGATCCAGGGCAACATCGACCAGGTGCCGCCCGGGGTTGCCGGTTGGGTGGTCAAGCCCGTTGAAATCGACGATGTTCCCATCACAAACCTTACCCTCTACAGCGACCGCTACGACGATTATGCCCTCCGCCGCATGGCCGAGGAACTGGAGATCCGGTTGCAGGGAGTCAAAAACGCAGGGCGCACCTATGTGGTGGGCGGAAGACCCCGGGAAATCACCGTTCATCTTTCCTCCCAGCTCATGGCGGGGCGGGGGGTCTCCCTTCAGGATATTCAGCGAGTGCTCCAGGCGGCAAATGCCACCCTGCCCGCGGGGAACCTGGTGCGTGACGATGAGGAAATCCGGCTCGATGCCGGGCGTTTTCTCACGAGTGCGGAGGACGTGGGAAACCTCATAGTGGGAGTGCGGGAAATGCGGCCCGTCCTGCTCAGGGAAGTGGCCGCCATCCAGGACGGTCCCGCGGAGGCCCGGACCTACACCCGCATCGCCTTGGGAGAAAAGGCCTATTCGGATATCGATCCGGCCGCGAAAGGAGAGGACGCATTCCCTGAACACATCGAGCGGTACCGGGACTATCCCGCCGTGACCGTTGCGGTGGCAAAACGCAAGGGAACGAACGCGGTGTGGGTGTCCGAGGAGGTCCGAAAGGAGGCTGAACGGTTCGCCGGGGAGGTTCTTCCCCCTGATGTTCACATGCGCGTGACGCGGGATTACGGAGAAACCGCCGACCACAAGGTGAACGAACTGGTGGAGGCGTTGCTGGTGGCCATTGCCATTGTGGTTTTGCTGCTGGCTTATACCCTGGGCTGGCGGGAAGGAATCATCATCGCTCTCGCCGTGCCGGTGACCTTCAGTTTCACCCTCCTCATCAACCTCTTTCTGGGGTTTACCATCAACCGGGTGACCCTTTTCGCCCTGATTCTCTCCCTGGGGCTCGTGGTGGACGATCCCATCGTGGACGTGGAAAACATTCACCGTCATTTCGCCATGCGCAAGGTCCCGCCATACCGGGCCGTGGTCGAGGCCGTCAACGAAGTGCGCCCTCCCATCATACTGGCTACCCTGGCGGTGATCATTTCCTTTCTCCCCATGTTTTTCATTACGGGCATGATGGGCCCCTATATGGCCCCCATGGCCCTCAACGTTCCCGTGGCCATGCTCATGAGCCTGCTGGTGGCCTTTACCATCACCCCCTGGCTCTCGCTGCACATGCTGCGAAGCAGTTACGACAAGCCGCACGGTGAACCGGAGACGGTCGAAGAGAGCGCGCTTTTCAGGGCCTACAAGAAGATCATGGATCCCATGATTCAATACAGGGGGCTGCGATGGGGGCTCCTCGGGTTTGTGCTGATTTTGCTCGCCTTTGCCGTGTGGCTGGTTTTCTCGCACCGGGTTCCCCTCAAGATGCTGCCCTTCGACAACAAGAACGAACTTCAGGTTGTCGTGGACATGCCCGAGGGGACAACCCTGGAGACCACCGAGGCGGCCACTTACGCCATGGCCGATTACCTGGTGCGCCTGCCCGAAGTGACGGATGTGACCACCTGGGTGGGGACGGCCAGTCCCATGGATTTCAACGGGCTGGTGCGCCACTATTACCTGCGCGAAGGGGCCAACGTGGCCGATATCCGCTTCAATTTAATCGGCAAGAAGCAACGCAAGCAGCAGAGCCATGCCATCGGTTTGAGAATTCGAAACGATCTCAAGGAGATCGCACGGCGATACGATGCCAATATCAAGATCGTGGAAAGCCCGCCGGGGCCGCCTGTCATCGCCACCCTGGTCGCCGAAGTGTACGGGCATATCGGCCAGCCCTATGAAGAACTGGCGGCGGCGGCAAAAAGAGTCGGAGCCATCATGGAAACCACTCATGGGGTGGTGGATGTGGATGACGTTCTGGTCGCCCCCGAAAAAAAGAGAGTGTTTCGAGTGGACCGGAAGAAGGCCGCTTTCCACGGCATAAGCGATGCCCAGATTGCGGAAACTCTGCAGGGAATGGTGATGGGGAGCCGAAAAGATTCTCTTCGCGTGGATACGGAAGTGAATCCCGTCCATATCACCCTGCGCCTTCCCCGCGAGGCTCGGACCTCTCATGCGGATCTTGACCGGATCATGATCCGGGGGCAAAGCGGTGAAGGAGTGTTCCTGTCGGAACTGGGGACCTTCGAAGATGCGGTCATCGACCAGCCCATCTATCACAAGAACCTGACGCCCGTGGTCTATGTCTTTGGAGAGACGGCAGGACTCCCGCCCCCGGATGCGGTTCTGACCCTTGAAGACAAGGTGGCTAAGGATGGCAATCTCGAGGGGTTCCGGGTCATATGGTCCGGCGAGGGGGAATGGGACATCACTCTCCGGGTTTTCAGGGATCTGGGCATTGCCTTCGGTGTGGCCGTACTGGGGATTTACATTCTTCTGCTCTACCAGACTCAGAGTTACCTGCTGCCGGCCATTCAGCTCATCGCTTTGCCCCTCTCGGTCATCGGCATTCTGCCCGGGTTTTGGATGCTCAACCTGATCACGGGGGATACGGTGGGAGGTTGGGGAAATCCGGTCTATTTCACCGCTACGGCAATGATCGGCATGATCGCGCTGGCGGGTATCGCTACGAGGAATTCCATTCTCCTCATAGAATTTGTCGAAGCGCGCAAGAGTGAAGGAAAGCCCCTGGTCCGATCGCTCATCGAAGCGGGAGCCCTCAGAACCCGTCCTATCCTCCTCACCTCACTTGCCGCCATGCTCGCCGCCTGGCCCATTACGCTCGATCCCATCTTTTCGGGGCTGGCCTGGGCCCTCATTTTCGGCATAGCCGTATCCACGTTTTTTACCCTCATCGTTGTGCCTGTGGTCTATTACATGGCCTACGGAAAGGATGCGGCAGAGGAGGCGGGAGAACGATGAGAGGGTGAAAGCCATTTCCGGAGTAAAGTCTCCTTTTTGAAGGGTGGATTGAGGGGCCGCCAACAACGACAAGATTTTTATGTCAGTCCA